>JACMJU010000010.1 GCA_014380485.1 Methyloceanibacter sp. | reverse complement strand
GTGTTCGCCATCCTGACCTGCATCTATCTCAACGACGCCCTGCATATGCATCACTAACCGTCGCAGCAATCGCCAATATCGTTCGCAAAAGGAGAGAGGAAATGGATCCAGCAGCAGCAAAATTGATCGGCGCAGGCCTTGCCTCGATCGCGCTGGTCGGCGCCGGCGTCGGCATCGGCACGATCTTCGGCAACTATTTGCAAGGGGCTTTGCGCAATCCGTCGGCGGCGCCGACGCAATTCGCCAATCTCCTGCTCGGCTTCGCCCTGGCGGAGGCCACCGGTCTGTTTGGGCTCGTGGTGGCGCTGATCATCCTGTTCGTGTTCTAGGCCAGCGGGAAGCCCCCGCTCGGTAGCGGAGGCCTGCGACCATGCCGCAACTCAACCCGCTCGATTGGGGCCCGCAGCTCTTATGGCTGCTCATCACCTTCGGCATCCTCTATCTGCTGATGGTGTATGTGGCGCTGCCGCGCATCGGCTCGGTGATCGAGGCGCGCGCCGCCCATATCGCCAAAGATCTCGCCACCGCCGATAAGCTCCGGCGCCAAACCGAGGAGGCGATCGCGGCCTATGAACAGGCCCTGGCCGAGGCGAGGCAAAAAGCTCACGCCCTCATCGAGGAGGGACGCACCAAGCTGAAGGAGGAGACGGCGGGAGAGCGCGCCCTCCTCGAGAGCGAGCTTGCCAAGAAAAGCGCCGAGGCCGAGGCCCGCATCGACGCGGCCAAGCGCGCGGCGATGAAGGACGTGAGCACAGTGGCGGCCGACGTCGCGGCCGAAATCGTGCGCCGGCTCATCGGGATCGCCCCCGCCAAGGCCGAGATCGAAAGGGCGGTCGTAACCGCGCGGAAGGAGTGACCATGGAATTCCTGGTCGAGCCCGAATTCTGGGTCGCGGTATCGTTCTTCCTTTTCGTCGCGGTCGTACTTTATCTCGGCGTGCACAAGAAGATCGCCACTGTTCTCGACGCCAGAGCCGCGACCATCGCCAAAGAGCTCGAAGAGGCGAGGCGCCTGCGCCAAGAGGCCGAGAAGGTGCTCGCCGACTACCGGCGGAAGCAGGGCGACGCGGTCGAGGAGGCCGCGGCGATCGTCAG
Source organism: Methyloceanibacter sp. (assembly GCA_014380485.1). GTDB lineage: Bacteria > Pseudomonadota > Alphaproteobacteria > Rhizobiales > Methyloligellaceae > Methyloceanibacter. Next base: position 17,984 of record JACMJU010000010.1, on the reverse strand, counting down.
CCTCGCCTCCAAAGAGGCGGAGATTCTCGCCGCCGAGACGCGCCGCTCCATGAAAGAACATTTCGAGCGGCGCATGAAGCTCGCCGAGGATAAGATCGCGCGGGCCGAGACGGAGGCCTTGCGCGAGGTGCGCGCGGCCGCCGCTGATGCCGCGGTCGCAGCGGCGCAAATGGTGATCGCCGAGAAGCTCACGCCCGAGGCCGCCGACAAGCTCGTCAAGCAAGGCATCGACGCGCTCAAGGGCAAGCTGAACTAGAATTTACTCACGATTTGGGCGCGGCGATTCCGCGCGCTAGCCGCTCGCCGAAGGCCGCGCGATATCGACCTCGCACCAGCTGGGGCCAGTCTTGAGAACTGCGGCCAGTTCCTCAAGCGAGTGAAGCGCCTCGTGCAGGGCCACCGATACTTCCCCCGTCGCCGGCGAAAGATCCTCGCCGAACGAATAGTCTTTCAGAATCTCGAGCGCCCTCTCCATGGAGGCGACAGCCGCCTCGTTCTTGTCGATCTGAATCCTGGTCGAGGCCTCGTGCCAGTCGAGCACTCTGGCGAGCATGTTGTCCTGGCCGTTGGCCTTGCGCTTGACCCTGGCGCGCAGTCTCGCCGCCCGATTGATGGCGCGCTTGTGGCTCGCCACGCTCTCCCGGCGTTGGGAAATCTCCTCGCGGATCGCCTCCTCGATCAAGCCCTCAATATCCATGGCGGTCACATCCCGTTCGGCATGAATGATCAAGCCCAGCTTCTGGGCGATGACCTCGATCGCACTGGCGTCGAAATTGTCGGGCCGGGGAAGTTCTATCTCGCCGGTGCGGTCATACCGCTCGCGGGCCTTGGGATTGGAGAGGACGGTATAGGCGGTGGCGAGCTCCCCGAAAGCGCCGTCAGACCCTCCGCTATCAGGGTGGGAGGTCTTGGCCTCGCGCCGATAGGCGCGATGGATCTCGTCCCGGGCCGCTAAACGCTCGACCCCCAACACGCGATAAAGGTCCCTCACCTTCATCCCCCGCCTGTTACTCACACAGTTGGCTTGGAATAGAACGCCCTAACGGGCAGAGTTGTTGCAGGAAGCTGGTTCGAATTTGCGGCAGTAACGTGAAAACAGCGGGGCGGCGCGTCACACACGGCGCGAGGACACCCCCCTACGCCCTTGACTCTGCCCGCGATTACCCGGCGCCGGCCACGTTGCGCTCGAAGCCGACGAAAATCTTGTAATCCTCGGGACGGGTGCCGACCACGATGGGGAAGGCGATCTCCCTGACTATGGAGAAATAGCCGGCCGGACCGCCTGCCGGGATCGTGGTGGTGACGGTCATTTTGTCGGTCGCCAGCGTGTTCTGCTGGGCGCCCGCGACCCGTACGTTCACAGCCAAACTCACCGAACCCGGACTGCCTTTGGGCCCGAGCAACACCCGACCGGCGAAGCCATATTTGACGATCACGCGATCGGAAAGGAGCTGGCAATCCCGCGCCATCTTGGTGATCTCGCCGCGATGCACGACGGCGTTGGAATCCCCCACATGACCGGGCTGATAGATGGTGAGCAGCCGGTCGCGCGGCCATGCCACCACTTGCGGGCAATGGAGGCTGGACCCGGAGGGCAGTTCGGTCCCTGCTTCGGCCCTGGCCGTATCGAGCAGCCTGCTTTCGGAACCGGCGGAGGCGGAAACGTCATCATCGTCGGAGCCGAAGGGGTTGGAAAGCCTGGGTATGGCGCAGCCGGAAACCAGGAAGGAGGCGATGATGAGCCCGATAAGGGCGCATCGGCACAGCCATGATCGCGCGTCGGTACGCCTCACCTGATCCCGTCCTCGGCTTGACATGCCGGGCATACCCGCCTGATATGCCGCTCGATCTAGCAATTGCTTTGAAATATCGCGGGTTGCCGGTTTTGAATTTTCGCGCGCCAAACTATCCGCAGTCGGCAAGCGCGACAAGGCCAGACTGAGCCCGCCGGCGGTCACACTGACGCATTTTCCGGGACGACGATGAGCGGCACGAACAAGGCCAATGGGCGGCACTCCGACCGTCCTTCGCTCACCATCTATCTCGCCGCGCCCCGCGGCTTCTGCGCCGGCGTCGACCGCGCCATCCAGATCGTCGAGCTTGCCCTCGCCAAATACGGCGCGCCCGTCTATGTGCGCCATGAAATCGTCCATAACCGCTACGTGGTAGAGAGCCTCAAGGCCAAGGGCGCCATTTTTGTCGAGGAATTGGACGAAATCCCGGATACTGGCGCACCCATTGTATTCTCAGCCCATGGCGTGCCGAAAGCGGTGCCCGAGGCGGCGCAGGCACGGAATCTGTTCTTTGTCGACGCCACCTGCCCGCTCGTCTCCAAGGTGCATGTCGAGGCCGAGCGCCAATTCCGTGAGGGGCGCGAAATCCTTCTGATTGGGCATGCCGGCCATCCCGAGGTGGTCGGCACCACCGGCCAGTTGCCGGAAGGGACCGTGCGGCTGATTGAGACGGTCGAGGATGCGCGGGCATTCGTCCCGGACGACGCCAATCGGCTTGCCGTGATCACGCAGACCACTTTGTCGGTCGACGACACCAAGGAGATTCTCAACCTCCTCAAGGAGCGTTTCCCGCGCATGGCGACGCCGCCCAAGGACGATATCTGCTACGCCACCACCAACCGCCAGGAAGCGGTGAAGCGGATCGCGCCCGCTTGCGAGCGGATGATCGTGGTGGGCTCGCCCAACAGCTCGAACTCGCTGCGGTTGGTCGAAGTTGCCGAGCGGGCCGGCTGCCCCCACGCCGTCTTGATCCAGCGCGCCCGTGAGATCGATTGGGATATGTTCAGCGGTATCTCCCGCCTCGGAGTCACGGCGGGAGCGTCGGCGCCTGAAGTGCTGGTGGATGAGATTATCGACGCCTTCAAGGCTCGCTTCGAGGCAACGGTGGAGACCGTTACCACGGCGGAAGAAAGCATCGCCTTCAAGTTGCCGCGCGAGCTCAGAGAGACGCCGGCGCTTTAGATGGCCGTCTACACCGACGTTTCCGACGAAGAACTCGAGGCTTTCATTCGAAGCTACGCCGTCGGCGCGCTGACCTCGTTCAAAGGCATTGCCGAGGGGGTGGAGAACTCCAACTATCTGGTCCACACCGAGAGCGGGCGTTACATCCTCACGCTCTATGAGAAGCGGGTCAGCCGCGAGGACCTCCCCTATTTCCTGGCGCTGATGGAGCACCTCGCCGCGCGCGGCATCACTTGCCCGCTTCCCGTCCAGGATCGTGAGGGGCGCACATTGAAGGAACTCGCCGGACGGCCGGCGGCGCTCATCACCTTCCTCGAAGGGCTGTGGGTGCGCCGGCCGGGTATCGAGCATTGCGCGCGGCTCGGCGACGCACTCGCGCGTTTCCACCTTGCCGGCAGAGACTTTCCTTTGACGCGGGCGAACAGTCTGTCGCTGCCCGGATGGCGGACTTTGTTCGCCGCAATCGGCAGCGGCGCCGACAAGGTTGCGCCCGGGCTCGCGAACGTCATCGAAAAAGAGCTGCGGCACCTCGAAGGAAACTGGCCGGGAGACCTCCCCGGCGGGGTCATTCATGCCGATCTGTTTCCCGACAACGTGTTCTTCCTCGGCGACAGGGTGTCGGGCCTGATCGATTTCTATTTCGCCTGCAACGACATGTTCGCCTATGACGTCACTGTCTGCCTCAACGCCTGGTGCTTCGAGACCGACGGCAGCTTCAATGTCACCAAGGCGCGGGCGCTGCTTGCGGCCTACGAGGCCGCGCGCCCCCTGACCAAGGCGGAGCTCGATTGGTTGCCGGCGCTCGCGCGCGGAGCGGCGCTCCGCTTCCTCTTGACCCGCACCTACGATCTCATCAACACCGACGCCAACGCTCTGGTGAAAACCAAGGACCCCAACGAATATCTGCGCAAGCTCAGATTCCATCAGCGGGTGAAGTCGACGGAAGAATACGGGCTCAAGGAGCGTTGAGCATGGGGACGCGGCCCAAGGTGGTGATTCATACCGACGGCGCCTGTTCCGGCAATCCGGGACCGGGCGGCTGGGGCGTCATCCTAGAATCGGGTTCACGTCGCAAGGAACTTAAAGGCGGCGAGCCTCTCACCACCAACAACCGCATGGAGCTGACCGCGGCAATCGAAGCGCTCGAGGCGTTGAAGGGCCCGTCGGAGGTCGATCTTTACACCGACTCCAACTATCTCCGCGACGGCATCACCAGTTGGATCAAGGGCTGGAAAAAGAACGGCTGGCGCACGGCGGATCGGAAGCCGGTGAAGAATGCGGAGCTATGGGAGCGGCTGGAGCAGGCCGCCTCGCGGCACATGGTCCGCTGGCATTGGGTCAAGGGCCATGTCGGCCATGACGCCAACGAGCGCGCCGATGAGCTCGCACGCGAGGGGATGGCGCCTTTCCTTGCGGGCCGCCGCGTTCAATCGGAGTGAACGCCGCCCGGGCCCGGCCTGGACCCGACTACAGGCCTTCGAGGATTTTCGCGGCGGTGCTCTCGGCGGCAACGCCCGGGGACTCTTCGACATTCAGGATCTTCACTACGCCATCCTCGACCAGAGCCGCGTAGCGCTTCGAGCGGGTGCCGAGGCCGATCCCGCTCCCGTCGAAATCCATGCCGATCTTCCTGGTGAACTCGGCGTTGCCGTCGGACAAGAACAGGATCTTGCCTTTGCCGCCGGATTTCTCCTCCCAGGCCCCGAGCACGAAGGGATCGTTCACGGCGACGCAAGCCACGGTGTCGATCCCGTGTTTCTTGAACTCGCCGGCCCTCTCGATGAATCCCGGGAGGTGTTTCAGGTGACAGGTGGGGGTGAAGGCACCGGGCACTGCGAACAGCACCACCTTCTTGCCGCCGAAGATTTCACCCGCCGTCACCGATTTGATCCCGTCGGGACCCATGACCCTGAAAGTGGCGTCGGGCAGGCGGTCTCCTATCGCAATGGTCATCGATACTCTCCTTGAACGCCCATGTTACCGGCTTAGGGACCATACAAGCTCAGCCCCTCGCGGCCAAGGAGCCGTCCAAATCCCTACCCAGGGAGATGCTACTCCGCCGTCCACATTGTTTCTGTCGAGCCTTGGTCGGAGACGAGCGTCAGCCTCAGGGTCTTGCCCCTAATGGCGGTCGCTTCCGAAGGCGAGGCAAAGGTGACGGCGAAACGCTGTTTCCCGTCGCCGGGCGCGCCAAGCGGCGCCGGAAGCGGAACGAAGACATCGCCGCCATCGATCAAGAGATCGGTCCCGGTCGCACCGGGCGGAAAGACCGCATCGACGACGAGCCCGGGCGTCTCGCCGTCAAGTTTGACTTGGACGCCGCCGACGGAGGGCAGCAGGCCGGGGCGTGCGGGCAGCGGCACGCGCGCGACGAAGCTGTCGAGCAGGAGCGCATCCCCTTTTCCGACATTGGCGGGGACCGCAAGGCTTAAGCTCACATCGTTGGGGATACAGAGGTCCTTGCACAGGCCGTAGGCGAAGGCGAGCTTCAGCTCGATCGGCTCGCCGTCCCGCTCGGGCGTGAGCTTGACCGGAAACAACACCTCGCCGTCGTAGCCGATCGCCGAGCCTCCGGCATCGGCAAAGCGATGAGGCGCGGGATAAAGCACCTCGGCCTCTTTCAGATTCTTCGATCCCGCCCAATCGAAACGCGGCGGTACGCCCGAATCGCCGGGGTTCCGCCAATAGGTCTTCCAACCGGGGTCCAGGCGAAGTTGGATGCCGGCAAGGAGAGCAGGCCGCCCTCCATCGTCGACCGTGCCCGACACGAGCCGCACCTTGGAGTTGGTCGAAACCGTCCACGGCGAAGCGCTCGCCCCCGCCGCGAGCGCGGCCCCGCTGCCGAGGCCGACGATCGTGCCGAGGGCAAAGAGCAAGCCCAGGCGCCTAAAAAATACAAATCCCATCGATCATGTCCTTGAGCCTCAATGCGGGACACAAATTAGCCGCCGGAAACATGCGGCGCGAGGTGAAGACAAAGTAAAGGTCTCACTCTTTCGTGAGCGCGAGCCGGCGAAATGTGTCGCTCCCGCGCGAGCAATGCCCCTTCCCAAGAAGCGGAACTATTGTACTCTGGTGCAATGCCAGCTCGAAGCGCACAGAGCCGCCCGCGAGGCGAGGGTTATCTCGACGGCCAATTGCTCATCGCCATGCCGGCCATGGGCGATCCGCGCTTTGCGCGCGCGGTGATTTACCTCTGCGCCCATTCGGCCGACGGCGCCATGGGCATCATCATCAACCAGCGCGCACCCAATATCAGCTTCACCGAGCTCTTGGAGCAGCTCAACATCGTGCCGCCGCAAGACCGCATCAGACTTCCGACCGGCCTTCACGCCATGGCCGTGCATCTCGGAGGGCCGGTCGAAACCGGGCGCGGTTTCGTGCTGCATAGCGCGGACTATTTCAAGGCCGAAAGCACGCTGCCGATCGACGAAAGCGTTTGCCTCACCGCCACCATCGATATCTTGCGCGATATCGCCAAGGGCGACGGACCGGACAAGGCGCTGCTCGCGCTCGGCTACGCCGGCTGGGCGCCCGGGCAACTCGAAAACGAGATCCATGCCAATGGTTGGCTCAATTGCCCGGCCGACCCGGAGCTGATTTTCGATCCGGAGGTCGACCGCAAATATCGGCGCGCCCTGGGCAAGATCGGGATCGATCCGATTCGCCTCGTCAACGATTCAGGCCACGCCTAGTTCGGCGCTGCTAAGAAACGGACCGCAAGGTGCCGGGTCCGGGTAGAGCCGGCAGCGGGGAGGCGCCTCCGACCTGCACGTCCAGTCCCTTCGGCACCTGCGGCTCGGCGGGAGCGCGGGCGCGCTCGCGCTCGCGGCGCTTGCGATGGCTGGCGAGCGCGGCGAGCAAATTGGCGACGTCCTTGGCCGACATCGGCTCGCCGTAGTAATAGCCCTGACCGTACTCGCAGCCGATCGAGCGAAGATAGCTTGCGTCAGCCTGCGTCTCGACGCCCTCGGCTACCACCTCCTTGCCAAGCTCGTGGGCCAGCGCGATGACCGAACGAAGGATAAGCGGGGTCGAGCCGTCGAGACCGCTATTGCGCACGAGCGAGCGGTCCACCTTGATGGTGTCGCAGGGGAAGCGGTGCAAATAGCTGAGCGAGCTGTAGCCGGTGCCGAAATCGTCCAGCGCGAGGCTGGCGCCGAAGGTCTTGAGCCAGGTGAGGATCTCGACCGCACGTTCGGGATTCTCCATGACCAGCGACTCGGTGATCTCGAGCTTCAGTGTCCCCTTGGGCACCGCCTCGCGCGCCAGCATCAGCCTGATTTCCTGCACCATGTCCTGGCGGAACAGTTGGCGGCTCGACACATTAACGCTGACGAAGAGCGGATCGCGGTCGCGCGGCAGAGCCCTGTGCCAGCTTCTCGCTTCTTCGAGCGCCTGGCCCAGGACGTAACTGCCGAGTTCGACGATAAGCCCCGATTCCTCGGCAAGCGGGATGAAGTCCTCGGCACCGAGCCGTCCGCGGGTCGGATGGTCCCAGCGCATGAGCGCCTCGAAGCCGGCCAGTTGGTTGGAGGCAAGCCGGGTGATGGGCTGATAGACCACGGCGATCTGCTGCCGCTCGAGGGCTTTGCGGAGATCGCTTTCGAGCAGGAGCTTGCTCTCGTCCTCGCTTCGCATCGCCGGATTGAAGATTTCGATGCGGTCGGCGCCGGCGCGCTTGGCCCTCAGCATGGCGAGTTCGCCCTCGCGGAGCATGTCTTGCGCCGTGGCTTGGCTTCCGTCATGCACGACGATGCCGATCGAAGCGGTGAGAATGATCTCCTTGGCGCTGATTTTCATCGGCGTGCGCAGCGCGCGCCTCACTCGCTCGGCAAGCGTTGCCACGTGATGAGGGTCGGCATCCGAGATCAAGAGAATGGCGAATTGGTCGCCGCCGAGGCGCGCAAGGGTGTCCTGAGGATTGAGGTGGCGGCTCAACCTGCGGCCGAGGGTGAGCAGCATGCTGTCGCCGATAACGAGGCCGAAGCTCTTATTCACATTCTTGAAGCGATCGATGTCGATGACGAGCACGGTGGGGCGATTGGCTTGACCCTCGCGCGTCCGGGTGATGGCGCCTTGCAGGCGATCCATGAACAGCTCGCGGTTGGGGAGACTGGTCAGGCTGTCATGCACGGCATCGTGGATCAACCGTTCGTGGGAGCGCTTGAGGTTGGTCACGTCGCGCATCAGCCCGGTGCAGCGCAGCAGCCGGGCGTTCTCGTTCGGCGCGGCTTGGGCGCGCAAATCGTACCAAAGATAGGTGCCGTCGTGGCGCCTCAAGCGGAAATCGATCTGAAGGTCCCCGCCCTGTTTCTCCTGAAGCGACCACAGCATGAGGCGGAAACGCTCGCGGTCGGCGTTGTGCATATATTGTAAGAAATCATCGACCGCGACGTTGAGCGCACCGGGCTCAAGTCCAAGCTCCTGTTCCACTTCATTGGCCACGGCGATCTCGTCCCTGCCGGCGTGCCACTGGAAGACGTAGGCGCCGGAGCCGTCCACGGCGAGCGACTTCATCTGAACGAGGCTCGGCGGTCCGAGGCTCAAGGGAGCGCCTCCCGAACGGAAGGCAAACTGCGTCACGGTGAAGCCGAGCAGCACCAGCAGCAACACCAGCCCGGCGACAAGACCGGACACGACGAGGTCTCCGGACAGATGGCCGAGCACAATCATGGCGGCGCCGAACAGCCAGACGATGAGCAGCATCCAGCTCGGGATCAGGGACAAAGCGCGATCCTGACCGCGCAAAGCGAAATAGGCGATGAGACCGGTGCCCAAGCCGGCGATAGCGACCAGTGAGGCGCGCGCCAGACCCGAGGCGAAGGCGGGATCGACGATGGCGACAAAGATCAGGGAAAACTGCACGGCGATCCAGCCCCAGAACAAAGTCTTGATCCATCCATGCCAGAGCCCGATGCGCAGGAAGGTGTAAAGAAAGAGCACGAGGCTCGCGGCAAGCCCGGCCTCGGCGGCGGCGCGATAAAGCGCAGTGCGGTCGGGACCCACAGGGAAGAGCTTGTTCCAAAAGCCGAAATCGACGCAGAAATAGGCGAGCGCCGCCCAGGCCAAGAGCGCGGTCGCGGGGAAGATGGCGCGGTGGTTGGCGGCGAAGATAGCGGTCAGGAAAATGGCGAGCAGCCCGGTGATGCCGAGCAGAACGCCGTTGAACAACATGCGGTCCTGCTGCTTGGCCTGGTAAGCGTTGGGGTCCCAAAGATTAAGCTGCGGCACCTGCTGCGAACTCAGCTCGGCGGCAAAGGTTATGGTCTGGCCGGGCTCGAGGCTGAGGCGGAACATGTCGGCGCGGTCGCTCTTCAACGGCTCGGGGCGGAACCCGAGCGAGGGAGTGATGGCGGCGATGCGCGGGGCGTCGAGGATCGGCCAGAACACGTGCGAATCGGCCAGCGTGTAGCGCGGCGCCACCAGCCAGCGCACGATGCGCTCAGAGGTTGGATTGGAAAGGGCGAAGACGAGCCAGGCCGGATTGGTGCCAGGGGTCGAGGCGGAGATCGCCATGCGGCCGATATAGCCATCGGGGCCCGGCGCCGTCTCGATCTGGAGGCGATCGCCGCGCCCTTCATAGAGTTCGCCTTTGGCGGTGACGTCGATCTTGTCCTGGTTGGGCTCGACCGGGATCGCCTCGACGGCCCAGGAAGGCGGCACCGATAAGAGAATGGCGGCGGCGATGGCGCAGGCGACGATCCAACCGCCTAGGCGCCAGGAAGGCCCCGCTTCAGCTCGTGCCGAGGCGCTCAATTTCGCCATTCCTCCCCAGTTTCGGTCCTTGCTACCGATCGCGCTAGCGGCACGTATCGGTGTCGAGCAGCGCGTAGAGCAGATGGTCTTGCCAAGCGCCGTTGATCCGCAAATAGCGACGCGCGAGCCCTTCGCGCTTAAAACCCGTCTTCTCGAGCAGCCTGACGGAGGCGGTATTGGCCGGCAGGCACGCCGCCTCCAGCCGGTGCAGTTCGAGCGAATCGAACACGAAAGGAATAACCGCGCGGACGGCTGCGGTCATATAGCCTTGATTGGCGTATTTGGCGCCGATCCAATAGCCGAGGGTGCAGGACTGGGTCACGCCGCGGCGGACGTTACACAGCGTTAATCCGCCGACGAGCGTCCCGGTCGAAACGGTGAAGATGAAGAGCGCGTAGCCCACATCCTCGCGAAGATCGCGCAAATAGTGGCGCACGCGACGGCGAAACGAGGCGCGGGAAAGTTCGTCGGTTGCCCAAAGCGGTTCCCACGGGGTCAAGAACTCCCGGCTCTGAGCCCTGAGTTCGGCCCAGGCGGGATAGTCGGACATCTGCGGCGTGCGCAAGGTCACGGACTCGGACTCGATAACCGGCCCAAGATCGCTCGCAGAGGCGGTTCGCAGTAAGGCCATGACCGATTAAAGCCCTCTCAAGCGGCCCGGGTAGACGGAACAGCGAATTTTTCCGTCACCCGGTCGAATCTTGCAACCTGAACAATAGGCCCGACGGTGGCGAGGCTCGCCGGGGAGGCCAGCATCCGCTCAACCAAGACTTGCAGGTCAATGGCCTCGACCCGATCAACCTTTTCGACCAGCTCCTCGGTGGAGAGGAGCCGGCCATGGATGAGGATCTGGCGGGCGAGCTGTTCGGCGCGCGCGCTTGAGCTTTCGAGCCCGGTGAGAAGCCCCATCTTAAGCTGGGCCTTGACGCGGGCGACCTCTTCGGGACGGAAGCCTTTGTCGGCCGCCTTCACCAACTCATCGCGGATCACGGCAAAGAGCTCATGGGCCCGATCGGAGGCTCCGGCGGCGTGGATGGTGAACATGCCGCTGTCGGAAAGCCCGCTGGCGAAAGCGTAGATGGCATAGCAGAGACCGCGCCGCTCGCGCACCTCCTGGAAGAGGCGCGAGGACATGCCGCCGCCAAGCGCGCCGGCGCAAATCTGCGCGGTGAAATAATCGGGATGGCGGTAGTGCGTGCCCTCGAAAGCGAGCACGACATGGGTCTGCTCGAAGGTCTTGTCCGAGCGCCTGACCCCGCCGGCATAAACGGCGCCGGCCGGAGGCGGCGCCGCCTCGGTGGCAAAACTGCCGAGCCGCCGTTCGGCCTCGGCCATGAGGGCGCCATGGTCGACGGCGCCTGCCGCCGCGAGAACCATATCGGGCCCGTGATAATGGGCGGAAAGATAGGTGCCGAGATGGGCGCGCTTGAAGCTTCTTACGCTCTCGGCCGTGCCGAGGATCGGTCTGCCGACCGGCTGCCCCGGGAAGGCCGCCTCCTGCACGAGGTCGAAGGCGATGTCCTCGGGGGAATCCATGGCGGCGGCGATCTCTTGCAGGATTACGCCGCGCTCGCGGGCAAGCTCGATGCGGTCGAAGCGAGGAGCGACGACGATGTCGCTCAAGATGTCGAGGGCGAGCGGCATGTCCTTGCGCAGCACACGCGCATAATAGGCGGTCGAGTCGACCCCGGTCGCGGCGTTGAGCTCGCCTCCCACGGCTTCGATCTCTTCGGCGATATCCTGGGCGCTGCGGCGCGTCGTCCCCTTGAAGGCCATGTGCTCGAGGAAATGGGCGATGCCATGCTCGCCGGGCGCTTCGCTCCGGCTGCCGGCCCCGATCCACAGCCCGATCGACACCGTCTCGACCTCGGGCAAGGCGTGGCTGACGACGGTCAGACCATTTGCGAGTTTTGACTGCTCAAGGCTCACGCGCGCACCTCGGTCCGGCGTCGCCCGTGGGCGCCGCTCTTGCCGCCGGCGCGGGCATTGGTCGCGATGAAACCGGCGACGGCGCCATACTCATTAGGGAGCAGAGCGCAACGCTCGTGCTGCCCGAGCCTCAATCTCAGGCGCTCGGGCTGCTCCGGCATGCGGCCCGAGGCACGCTCGACCGCCTCGGGGAACTTGGCGGGATGAGCGGTGGACAGAACGATCATCGGAGAGGAACCAAGTCCGCTCTCGGCCCGCGCCGCCGCCACCGCCACGGCGGTGTGGGGATCGGCCAGCACCCCCGTCTCCTCCACCAGACTGCGAATGGTCATTTCCGTCTCATGCTCGCCGATCGCGTGGGCGGCAAAGAGCTCGCGCAAGGACGCGAGCTCGGCATCGTTGAGGCGGAAGGCTCCGGTTTTGCGCAGCTCCCCCATCAGCGATCTCACCCGCCCGGCGTCGCGGCCGGCAAGCTCGAACAGAAGGCGCTCGAAATTGCTTGCAAGCTGGATATCCATGCTGGGGCTAGAGGTGGCGACTACGCTCGTGGGCTCGTAGAGTCCGGAGCCCAGCATGCGAACCAAACTGTCATTGAGGTTCGTGGCAATAACGAGGCGCGCGACCGGCAAGCCCATGCGGCTGGCCGCGTAACCAGCGAAAATATCACCGAAATTTCCGGTGGGCACGGTGAAGGCGACGGCCCGGTGGGGTGCGCCGAGGCCGACGGCGGCGGTGAAGTAATAGGGAAGCTGGGCAAGGATGCGGGCGAAGTTGATCGAGTTGATCCCGGTCAGCCCGAGCCGATCGCGCAAGGTGAGGTCGCCGAACAGCGCCTTAACGATGTTCTGGCAGTCGTCGAAGGTGCCTTCGACGGCGATATTGTGAACGTTCTCCTCGGTCGCGGTCGTCATCTGGCGGCGCTGCACGTCGCTGATGCGCCCCTTCGGATGCATAATGAAAATGTCGATCGCCTCGAGACCACGAAATGCCTCGATCGCCGCCGCGCCGGTGTCGCCCGAAGTCGCCCCTATTACCGTGGTGTGAGAGCCTCTGCGCAGCAGCGCGCGGTTCATCAACCGCGCCACCACCTGCATGGCGAGGTCCTTGAAGGCGAGGGTCGGTCCGTGAAACAATTCGAGAATGAAACGGTTCGGCGCGATCTGGCGGAGCGGCGCAACGGCGGGATGATGGAAGCTGCCATAGGCCTCTTCCAGCACGATCTCGAGATCGGCGAGGCAGGGATCGCCGGCAAGAAAGGGCCGCATCACGCGGGAAGCGGCGTCGGCATAGTCGAGGCCGGCGAGCCCCGCGATCGCCTCGGGCTCAAGCTTGGGCCAAGCCTCCGGCATATAGAGGCCGCCGTCACGGGCAAGCGCGGCAAGAAGCGCGCCTTCAAAGGAAAGTGCCGGTGCTTCACCGCGCGTTGAGACAAATTTCAAGACGGGCCTCTTCGGGAAAGGAAGGGGGTTTCTCGGGAACCCTAGCGGGCGGCGGGTTCGCGGGCAATAACGGGCGATTGTCCAGGGTTAGCTATTTCCCTCTTGCTGCCATCCGCCGCTCCGGCTTCGCGCCTTCCACACATACGCCAAGTAGATGACAACGAGGCACGCCGCCAAGAGAAACCAAGTGATGGCGTATTGCAGATGGTTGTTGGGAAGTTCTACCCGCGTCTGACCGCCTTCGGGCCAGCCGCCCGGGACCTCGCCCTTCTCGGCCTCGAGGAAGAATGGGACGAGCGCCACCGTGCCGCCGGGAAACATCGACTGCGCCATCGCCTTGAGATCGCGCCAGAACCAGCGATTGGCCTCGGGCTCGTTGTCGGGGATGAACAGGCCTTGGATCTCGGGGATCCGCACGATCCCGGTGACGGTGACGACGTCTTCGACCTCACCTTCGGCGCGCAAGGAGGGGTCTTTCAGACGATCGGGTACAAAACCCCGATCGATGAGGACCATCTCGCCGTCGCCTGTCTCGAGCGGGGTAATGACATGCCAGCCGAACCGCCCCGCCGAAACCACGAGCAGATATCGCTCCTGCTCGTGGTGGAAGCGCCCGCTGACGCGCACCCGGTAATAGCTCGCGTCGCGCCCCTCGCCCACCATGAGGGTCGCGTCCTTCAGCGCGATCGGAGGGGCTTTGGTGCGCGTTTCGATCTGCGCGATCAATCCTTCCTTCCAATGGAGTCGCTTGAGCTGCCAGAGACCGAGGCCAACGAGCACGGCGAGCGCGGCGAGCGTCAGCGCAGTGAAGCCAAGCAGGCTTTTGGTCGTCATCGGAATAGCCTCATTCGGAGGCGAGTTTGCCCTCTTCGGCCTTGTGCCTGAACTGGAGCGCGATGAGCACCCCCTTGAAGGACCGAAGCAAGACGAGCGGCAGGAGGATGGCAAGTGGACCCCACAGCGCGGCATGGAGCCAATAAGGCGGGGTGTAGAAGACTTCGGCGATGAGCGCGAGGCCGGTCACCACGAACCCGGTGATGAGAATGACGAACACCGCCGGCCCGTCGCCCGAATCGGCGAAGGCGTAGTCGAGCCCGCAGACATGGCATTTGGGAGCGACCGCAAGATAGCCGGAATAGAGCTTGCCACGGTGACAAGCGGGACAGCGTCCGGCGATCCCGGCCCTGAGCGTGGACCCGAGCGAGGGCGCATTCGGTCCGATTTCCCCAAGGCTCATCAGGACATCCTCAAATAAGAAGGGGGCGGCCCCGCGACCGCCCCCCTGGATTTCGCGCCGGCACCGCTAATGCGCGGGGTTGCTGCCTGCTCCCCACACATAGATACACGTGAAGAGGAACAGCCAAACCACGTCGACGAAGTGCCAATACCAGGCTGCCGCCTCGAAGCCGAAATGCATCTTCGGCGTGAACGCGCCGCGCATGGCGCGGATCAGGCAGACCGTCAGGAAGATGGTGCCGACGATGACGTGGAAGCCGTGGAAGCCGGTCGCCATGAAGAACGTCGAACCGTAGATGTGGTTGGCGAAGCCGAAGCCGGCATGCATGTACTCATAGGCTTGGCAAGCGGTGAACAGGAGGCCGAGCACGACGGTGCAGGCTAGCCCCAGAACGAGACCTCGGCGGTCGTTGTGAAGCAGCGCATGGTGCGCCCAGGTCACCGTGGTGCCCGAAGTGAGCAGGACCAGGGTGTTGACGAAGGGAAGTCCCCAAGGATCGAACGCGTGCTTGAAGCTGCCGAGCCCCGCGACATCGGTCTCGGCGCTGGGGATGGGCGGCCACTGGCCGCCGAGCACCTGCGTGCGGGCATAGGTAACGGCGTCGTCGGGATAGAGCGCGGCGTCGAAATAGGCCCAGAACCAGGCGACGAAAAACATCACCTCCGAAGCGATGAACAGGATCATGCCGTAGCGCAGATGGAGCTGCACGACCGGCGTCTCGTAACCCGCATGCGCCTCTTTGATGACATCGCGCCACCAGCCGAACATGGTGATGGTCACGAGCACAAGGCCGGGAAGGACATACCAAAGCTGCGGGTCGCCCGCCTTCTTCGAGATGAAGTACATGATCGCGCCGAGGGCGAGCGAAAGGGCTCCGACCGCGCCCACGATCGGCCATGGGCTCGGATCGACGAGATGATAGTCGTGTTGCTTGGCGTGCGCTTCAGCCATGGTCGCTCCCGTTCCTCCCGATCTTGCCGAGGCGGCGCCCCGCCTCAATCGATTACAATCCCGAATTGCCGGCAGAACGCGCGGCGAGCCCGGCCTCCTTGCCGGTGCGGTAGAAGGTGTATGACAGCGTGATCTCGGAAATGTTCTTGGTGTCCCCGTCGTCGACGATCTTGGGATCGATGAAGAAGGTCACCGGCATCTCCATGCTCGCGCCGGCGGCGAGCGTCTGCTCCTTGAAGCAGAAGCACTCGATCTTGTTGAAATAACGCGCTGCGCGCTCCGGCACCACGTTGAAGATTGCGCTGCCCGTCACCGGAGCGTCCGACCTATTGGTGGCCTTGAAAAAGGCGAGCGCGGTTTCGCCGATCTTGACCTCGATTAGGCGCTCGACCGGCGCAAAACTCCACGGCAAGGCGTGATCGACATTAGCGTCGAAGCGGATCCGGACGGAACGATCGAGCCCCTGTTCGGGCGCGCGTTCGGCACGTTGGGGCACGCCGCCGTAACCCGTGGCCTGGCAGAACATGCGGTAGAGCGGTACGGCGGCAAAGGCGAGCCCGGTCATCGCGGCGACCAGGCCGACAAGGGTGAGCGCGACGGCGCCATGGCGTCTCGTCTTCTGGTCTTTATGGTGCCCAGTATCGCTCATGACATCAGCCAAAATTCAAAGCGGGCGGTCGGCCACGTGGCCGCCGAGCCTGACAATGGTAACGATGAAGAACAGCACCGCGAGCGCCCCGAGGATCCAGGCAATGGCAATGGATCGCATGCGTTGGCGGCGTTGGCGCTCGTTTTCCGCATCTTGCATCACGACGCCCAAAGCGACGGCAGGCTAGCGCCGTCAATGCCGAAACCCTGCTCGACGAGGAGGACGGCGAACAGCAAGAAGAGGTAGAGCACCGAATAGGCGAAGAGGTTCTTGGCCGCGCGGTCGGCCTCCTCCCCTTCCCGCTCCCGGTAACAGGCGAGGGCCATGACGACGAACAGCGAGCCGAGCACGGAGGCGGCAGCCGCATAGAGGGTGCCGCCGAGACCGATGATGGCCGGCGCCATCCCGAGCGGGGCGAGAATGAGGCTGTAGATCAGAATTTGCACCCTGGTGGCGTCGGCGCCGGCGACCACCGGCAGCATGGGAATGCCGGCCTTGGCATAGTCGCGCGTCCTGAGCAGAGCGAGCGCCCAGAAATGGGGCGGGGTCCAGACGAAGATGATGAGGAAGAGCACGAACGGCTCGAGACTGACGCCGCCTGATGCGGCGGCCCAGCCGATCATCGGCGGCACCGCACCGGCGGCGCCGCCTATGACGATGTTCTGAGGCGTCGTCCGCTTGAGCCACATCGTATAGACGAAGACGTAAAAGCCGATGGTGAAGGCGAGCAGCGCCGCCGCCAGCCAATTGCCCATGAGCCCAAGGCAAATGACGGAGCCCACGGCAAGGACGACGCCGAACGACCGTGCTTCCTCAGGCGTAACGCGCCCGCGTGGAACCGGACGCGCGGCAGTGCGTACCATGGCCGCATCGATATCGGCGTCGTACCACATGTTCAGCGCGCCGGCAGCGCCGGCTCCGGCCGCGATGCAGATGAGTGAAGCGATGGCCAGAACCGGATGCATGGCGTCGGGCGCCGCGACAAGACCGACCAGAGCGGTGAACACCACGAGGAACATGACCCGCGGCTTCATCAGCGCCACGTAGTCGGCAATGTCGCCGCCGGCATCGGCTGCGGCCGTCTCGGCTGTTACGGAAAATGCGGCGTCGGCCATTCCTCACTCACTCATTTGCGGGCGGGAGGATCGAGCCGATCGCCCGAGCTCCGCCTTGTCCTCATTTGACGCGCGGCAGCGTTTCGAAGGTGTGGAACGGCGGCGGCGACGACACCGTCCATTCGAGCGTGGTGGCTCCTGCTCCCCACGGATTGGCGGCGGCGTGCTGCTTGCGGGCATAGGCGTAGACGATGCCGAACAGGAACACCAGGAACCCGGCAAAGGAGATATAAGACCCGACCGACGAGACGTAGTTCCAGCCGGCATACGCATCCGGATAATCGGCGTAACGGCGCGGCATGCCGGCAAGCCCGAGGAAGTGCTGCGGGAAGAAGGTCAGGTTGGCGCCGACGAACATCAGCCAGAAATGCAGCTTGGCGAGCGCCTCGCTGTACATGTAGCCCCACATCTTCGGGAACCAGTAGTACCAAGCGCCGAAGAGGGAAAACACCGCCCCGAGCGACAGCACATAGTGGAAGTGGGCAACCACGTAGTAGGTGTCGTGGAAGGAGCGGTCGACACCGGCATTGGCGAGCACCACCCCGGTGACGCCGCCGATCGTGAACAAGAAGATGAAGCCGAGCGCCCATAGCATCGGTGCCCGGAACGAGAGCGAGCCTCCCCACATGGTGGCGATCCAGGAGAAGATCTTGACGCCGGTGGGCACGGCAATGACCATGGTGGCGAACACGAAATAGGCTTGCGTGTTGACGCTAATACCGGCGGCAAACATGTGATGCGCCCAGACCACGAAGCCGATCACGCCGATGGCGACCATGGCATAGGCCATGCCGAGATAACCGAAGATGGGCTTCTTGGAGTAGGTCGAGTCGATCTGGCTCACCATGCCGAAGCCGGGAATGATGAGGATGTAGTCTTCGGGATGGCCGAAGAACCAGAACAGGTGCTGCCACAGCAGCGGGTCGCCGC
>JACMJU010000072.1 GCA_014380485.1 Methyloceanibacter sp. | reverse complement strand
TGGACCAGACCAACGGTCGCCGCGAAGAAGGCGGTGGTGGCGCCGATGATGGCAACGACGGCGAGCGCAATGGGCGCCAGCTCGAACAGCGGCGACATCCGCGCCACCATGAACACGCCGGCGGTGACCATGGTCGCAGCATGGATCAGGGCCGAGACCGGGGTCGGGCCCTCCATGGCGTCGGGGAGCCAGGTGTGGAGCAGGAATTGCGCCGACTTGCCCATCGCCCCCATGAACAGCAGTAGGCAGATCAGGGTCAGCGCATCGACCTGCATCCAAAGGAACGGCATGGTCTCGCCGACATGATCGGGGGCGGAGGCGAACACCGTGTCGTATTGGACGGAGTCGAACAGGGTGAAGACGGCGAAAATGCCGAGCGCGAAGCCGAAATCGCCGACCCGGTTGACGATGAAGGCCTTGATGGCGGCCGCATTCGCCGACGGCTTGTGATACCAGAAGCCGATCAGGAGATAGGACGCGAGCCCCACCCCCTCCCAGCCGAAGAAGAGCTGGACGAAGTCGTCGGCCGTGACCAGCGCCAGCCTGGCAATGGTGTAGATCGACAGATAGGCGAAGAATCGCGGCCGGCCGGTGTCCTCTTCCATGTAACCGATGGAGTAGAGATGCACGAGGCCCGAGACGGTCGTCACCACCACGAGCATCACCGCGGTCAGCGTGTCGATCCGCAGCGACCAAAGCGCTTTAAGTTCGCCGGAGGTGATGAAACGCGCGAGCTCGATACGCTGCTCCTGACCCTGAATGGCCACCTCGTAGAAACCGAGCCAGGAAAGAAGCGCGGTGATCAACACCAGCGTCGTGGTAACGACTTCGGACGACCGCGCGCCGGCGAATGGGCCGAGAAAGCCGGCGAAGATTGCGCCGACAAGAGGGAGAAAGAGGATCGCCTGATACATCGGTCTTGAGGCTCAGCCCTTGAGCAGGTCGATTTCGGCCACGTCGATCGTGCCGCGATTGCGGAAATAGACGACCACGAGGGCGAG
Organism: Methyloceanibacter sp.; assembly: GCA_014380485.1. GTDB lineage: Bacteria > Pseudomonadota > Alphaproteobacteria > Rhizobiales > Methyloligellaceae > Methyloceanibacter. The sequence goes on along the minus strand of JACMJU010000072.1, from coordinate 13,576 downwards.
CCCGATGGCCGCTTCCGCCGCCGCCACCGTGAGCACGATCATGGCGAAGATTTGCCCGACGAGGTCGCCGTGGAAGGCTGAGAAGGCGACGAGATTGATATTCACGGCAAGCAGCATCAACTCGATCGACATCAAGATGACGATGACGTTCTTGCGGTTGAGAAAGATGCCGAAAATACCGAGGGTGAACAGGATGGCGGCGACGGTGAGGTAATGCGAGAGCCCAACGGTCATGACAGCCCCCTCCCCGATTCGACCTCGACCAGCTCGACCGATTCCGCGCGGGTGCGGCGCACCTGGCGCCCCACCTTCTGGCGCTTTACATCCCGCTTGTGATGCAGCGTGAGCACGATGGCGCCGATCATGGCGACGAGCAGGATGAGGCCCGCCGCCTCGAACAGATAGACGTAACGCGTATAGAGGATGAGCCCGAGCGCCTCGGTGTTGCTGATATCGGCAGCCGGCGGCGCGGGCGCTTGCGCGGTAATCTCGGGTGCGGTGACCCAGGCGCTTAAGATCAGGATCAGCTCGACCAGAAGCAGGAGACCGATGGTGGCGCCGATCGGCAGATATTTGAGGAAGCCTGCTCGGAGTTCGGCAAAATCGACATCGAGCATCATCACCACGAACAGGAACAGCACCATGACGGCGCCGACATAGACCACGATCAGGATCATCGCCAGGAATTCGGCGCCGAGCAGCACGAAGAGACCGGCGGCGTTGAAAAAAGCAAAAATGAGAAACAAGACCGCATGCACGGGATTCTTGGCCGCGATGACCATGAAGCCCGCGCCGACGAGGAAGATGGCGAACAGGTAGAAGAACAGCGCGCTTAACATTCAGCAGGCTCGCGCTGCGTGCCCCACATTCGCCCCTGCGGTGCGACCTCTCCGCAAGAGGGAGAGGCGCTGCAAACTCTGGCTCGCATGGGCTGAAGTCCCCTCACCGATACGGCGCATCGAGCGCCAGGTTCTTGGCGATCTCGCGCTCCCAGCGGTCGCCATTCGCCAAGAGCCGCTCCTTGTCATAGTAAAGCTCTTCACGGGTCTCGGTGGCGAACTCGAAATTCGGTCCCTCCACAATGGCATCGACCGGACACGCCTCCTGGCAGAAGCCGCAATAGATGCATTTCACCATGTCGAGGTCGTAGCGGGTGGCGCGCCTTGTCCCGTCGTCGCGCCTGGGACCGGCCTCGATGGTAATGGCCTGGGCCGGGCAGATGGCCTCGCACAGCTTGCAGGCAATGCAGCGCTCCTCGCCGTTGGGATAGCGACGAAGCACATGCTCGCCGCGGAAGCGCGGAGAGAGCGGCCCTTTCTCGAAGGGGTAGTTGAGCGTCGCCTTGGGCGCCACGAAGTATTTCAGGGCGAGCCACAAGGCCGACAGAAACTCCAGCAGCAGCAATGACTTAGCGGCTTCCACCCAGCGCTTCACCGGGGCACTCCTTTCACGCTGCATGCTGCCAAAGCTGCAACACCGCGGCGACGATGACCACCATGGCGAGGGACAGCGGCAGAAACACTTTCCAGCCGAGCCGCATCAGCTGATCGTAGCGGTACCGCGGCACGATGGCTTTGACCATGGCCATCAAGAAGAACAAGAAGCAGGCTTTCAAGACGAACCATATCACGCCCGGAATCCAGGTGAAGGGCGGCACCGGAAAGGGCGGCAGCCAGCCGCCGAGAAACAGCACCGTGCCGAGCCCGCACATCAAGACGACGGCGACATATTCGCCCAGCATGAACAGCATGTAGGGCGTGGACGAATATTCGACCATGAAGCCCGCAACCAGCTCCGACTCGGCTTCGAGGAGATCGAAGGGCGGCCGGTTGGTCTCAGCCAAAGCGGAAATGAAGAACACCCCAAACATGGGCAGAAGCGGCAGCCAGTACCACCCGAACAGGCCCAAGGGTCCATCTTGCGCCTTGACGATGTCGCCGAGATTGAGGGAGCCGGCACAAAGCAGAACGGTGATGATGACGAAGCCGATCGAGACCTCGTAGGAGACCATCTGCGCCGCCGAGCGGAGCGCGGCGAGAAAGGCATATTTCGAGTTCGATGCCCAGCCCGCCATGATCACGCCGTAGACCTGCAAGCTCGAGATGGCGAAGACATAGAGAATGCCGACATTGAGATTAGCGATCTCCCACCCTTTGGCGACCGGTATGACGGCCCAAGCCGAAAGCGCGAGCCCCGCCGTGATCAGCGGCGCCAGCAGGAAGATGCCCTTGTTGGCGCCGGCCGGGATGATTGGCTCCTTGAACACAAACTTTAAGAGGTCGGCGAAGGACTGGAGCAGTCCCCACGGGCCGACGACATTGGGTCCGCGCCGCATCTGCACCGCGGCCCACACTTTGCGGTCGGCGTAAAGCAGGAAGGCCACGATGATAAGGAGAATGACGAGGAATGCGACGCTTTGCGCCACGATCAGCGCGAACGGCAAACCATAGCTCGACCAGAACTCAACCATCGGTGCCCGTCGCCCGGTCGTTATGGCTCGCATGAAGCGCACTCAAGTTCGCCATGATGGCGGAGGCGCGGGCTATCGGATTGGTAAGGTAGAAATCCGCGATGGCCGGTTCGAAGCGGCCCTTGCCGGGCTTGGACGGCCTGCTGGCCAGATGCTCGATGGTAGCGGCGTCGGCCGGAACGATCGCATCGAGCAGCGCCAAATGCGGATGATCGGCGAACATTTTGGCGCGCAGCTCCTGCATGGTGTCGAACGGCAGGGTCGTGCCGAGAACCTCCGACAAGGCCCGGACGATCTTCCAGTCCTCACGCGCCTCACCCGGAGGAAATGTGGCGCGCGCCGTCATCTGCGGCCGGCCCTCGGTATTGACGTAAGTACCGGTCTTTTCGGTATAGGCGGCCCCGGGGAGAATGACGTCGGCGCGGTGGGCGCCGGAATCTCCGTGGCTTCCCTGATAGATGACGAAGGCGCTCCCGAGCCGATCCGTGTCAATCTCGTCGGCGCCGAGGAGATAGACGACCGCCAACGTCCCGCTGGAAGCGGCATCGAGCATAGCCTCGACATCGAGACCGCCTTTGGCGGGGACGAGACCGAGGTCGAGACCGGCGGCGCGCGCGGCTGCACTGTGCAGCACATTGAAGCCGTTCCAGGACAGCGCAGGCTTCATCGCGCCAATAGCGATCGCGGCCTTGGCGGCAAGGGCGAGGATCGCCGCACCGTCGGTTCTGGTGAGAGCCCCCTGCCCCAGAATCAACATCGGCCGCTCGGCTGCTTCGAGCTTGGGCAAGAAGGAATGGGAGCCGTTGACAATCTCGGCGAGCGTTTCAGGGCCGGCGCCGAGATAGTCGTACCCATAAGTCAGATCCGCCTCCGCGCCGATCACCCCGATGGGGATATTTCCATGGGCATGACGCGAGCGTTTGAGGATGCGCGCGTTGAGCACGGGAGCTTCGAGGCGCGGATCGGTGCCGACGAGGAGGAACGCATCGGCCTGATCGATGCCGGCGATGGTTGAGTTGAACAGATAGGTGGCGCGGCCCTGCGCCGGGTCGAGCTTGGCGCCGTCCTGGCGGCAATCGATGTTGGGAGAGCCGAGCGTTTCGGTTAAAAACTTGAGCGCGAACATTTCCTCCGCCGCGGCCAGGTCGCCGGCAATGGCGCCGAAGCGGGAGCCGTCCAAGCCCTTCAGTCTTTCGGCGATGGCGGCAAAGGCCTCGTCCCAACTTGCCGAAACCAGCCTGCCGTTCCGCCGGACGTAAGGCCGGTCGAGGCGCTGCGTGCGCAACCCGTCCCACACATGACGGGTCTTATCGGAGATCCACTCCTCGTTGATGGCGTCGTTGACGCGCGGCAGGATGCGCATGACCTCGCGGCCGCGGGCATCGACACGAATGGCGCTGCCAAGCGCGTCCATCGCGTCGATCGACGGCGTCTTGGTGAGCTCCCACGGGCGGGCCAAGAAGGCATAGGGCTTGGAGGTGAGCGCGCCCACGGGGCAAAGATCGACCACGTTCCCCGAGAGGTTCGACAGCAGCCCTCGCTCCAGATAGGTGGTGATCTCCATGTCCTCGCCGCGCCCGATGGCGCCCAGCTCCTCGACCCCGGCCACCTCGGTCATGAAGCGCACACAGCGGGTGCAGTGGATGCAGCGCGTCATGTAGGTGTCGATCAGGGGCCCGAGATATTTGTCGTCCACTGCGCGCTTGTTGTCCTGGAAGCGCCCGGCGTCGAAGCCGTAAGCCATGGTCTGGTCCTGGAGATCGCATTCGCCGCCCTGGTCGCAGATCGGGCAGTCGAGGGGATGATTGATGAGGAGGAACTCGAGCACGCCCTCGCGTGCCTTCTTGACGGTCTCCGAGCCGGTAAAAATGGTGGGCGGCGTACCGTCGAGCGAAGGCCTGAGATCGTTGACGCTCATGGCGCATGAGGCCACGGGCTTCGGCATCCCGGCCACTTCGACCAGGCACATGCGGCAATTGCCGGCGATGGACAGGCGCTCGTGAAAGCAGAAGCGCGGAATCTCGATCCCCGCGAGCGCGCAGGCTTGGATCAGGGTGATGCCTGAGGGAAACTCGTGCTCTTTGCCGTCGATGATCAGCTTAGGCATTGCGTGCCGGCGCCTCGCTCAGCGTGTCGTGCATGAATGCCCGGAACTTGGGCGTGTATGGCTCAAGGTAGCCGGAGCCCTGAAAGTGGCGGGACAGCAGATAGCCGCGATGCGGCCGAAGCTCGATGCGAACCGCCGCAATCCATTCCTTGGTCGGCAGCACTTCGAGGATCTCTTCGCTCGCATTGAGGATCGTGTCCACGAACACCTCGTATTTCTGAAACAGCTCGCGACTGCCGTCGATGGTGCCGCCGTCATAGTCGAACTCGGCGAGCCCGAGCGCGGGGTTCGAAAGCTTCGGATTGTCGAAGGAAAATCTCAGAATCTCCCGCCACAATTCATTGGCATTGGCCCGGCGCTCGGCGCTGCGATTCTCGGAGATTTGCCAATGGGCATAGATCAGGGCGGCGACGGCGGCGGCCGCCATTACCAGGGTCCCGATCGTCACCGCATTGTCCCAGAGCCACACCATGCGCGACCCTACTCCGCAGCCACCGGAACGGACGGCGCAATCGGCTTCGTCGCCCCCGCGGCGATGCGCGCCTCGATCACGTGGCGGAAATGACGGATCAAGCCCTGTACCGGCCAGGCCGCGGCGTCGCCGAGCCCGCAAATGGTGTGACCTTCGACCTGGTGGCTGACATTCAGTAACATATCGATCTCGCCCTTTTCGGCTTCGCCTTTGGCCATGCGCTCGAGCACGCGCCACATCCAGCCCGTGCCTTCGCGGCAGGGCGTGCATTGGCCGCAAGACTCATGCTTGTAGAAATAAGAGAGCCTGGCGATGGCGCGGATGATGTCGGTCGATTTGTCCATGACGATCACGGCCGCCGTTCCGAGGCCTGATTTCAGCGCCCTCAGGCTGTCGAAATCCATCGGGAGATCGTCGCAGGCGCTCGCCGGAATGCAGGGAACCGAGGAGCCGCCGGGGATGACGGCAAGGAGATTGTCCCAGCCGCCGCGCACGCCTCCGCCATAGCGATCGATCAACTCGCGCAAAGGTATCCCGAGCTCTTCTTCGACATTGCATGGGGTGTTCACGTGGCCGGAGAGGCAGAAGAGCTTGGTGCCGGTGCTGCTTGGCCGGCCGAGCGAGGCGAACCATGCCGCGCCCCTCCTTAGAATGTCAGGCACCACCGCGATGGTCTCGACATTGTTGACGGTGGTAGGCGCCCCATAGAGGCCGACCGAAGCCGGAAACGGAGGCTTCAATCGCGGCTGGCCCTTCTTGCCTTCCAGGCTTTCGAGCAGAGCGGTCTCCTCGCCGCAGATATAGGCGCCCGCGCCGTGGTGCAGATAAAGATCGAAATCCCAGCCATTCACATTATTCTTGCCGATCAGCTTGGCATCATAGGCCTCGTCGATCGCCGCCTGTAGGATTTCGCGTTCGCGGATGAACTCGCCGCGGATATAAATGTAGGAGACATGGACGCGCATGGCGAAGGATGCCAGGAACGCGCCCTCGATCAAGAGCTGCGGGTCGTGGCGCATGATGTCCCGGTCCTTGCAGGTGCCGGGCTCGGACTCGTCGGCGTTGACCACGAGATAGGACGGCCGTCCATCGGACTTGGTCGGCATGAACGACCATTTGAGACCGGTGGGGAAACCTGCCCCGCCGCGGCCGCGCAAGCCCGAGGCCTTCACCGCCTCGATGACATCCTCATGGCCGCGCTCGATGAAGGATTTGGTGCCGTCCCAGGCGCCGCGCGCGCGGGCGGCCTCGAGCCGCCAGCTGTGGAGCCCATAAAGATTCTTGAAGATGCGGTCCTTGTCTTGCAGCATCAGCGTGGCTTCGGCCTCCGGCTCGTTCGCGGCGCTTGCTTAAGCGCGCCCGGCTTCGGAGGATCGGCCGGCGCGCCGGCCTCCTCGCGATAGAGCTCCGGATCGGTGAGGGTGATCGGGCCTCCGAGCGGCGCTGAGGCCTGCCGTCCATCCTGCGGGCCAGGCACGACCGGGCGTCCGGCCTTGAGCTCCTTGAGTATTCTCTCCAGACTTTTTGGCACGAGGTCTTCGTAATAGTCCTTGTCGATCTGCACCACAGGCGCATTGACACAGGCGCCGAGACACTCGACCTCGGTCCAAGAGAAGAGCCCATCTTCCGTCACCTGGCCCGGCGCGCCGATCAACCGGCGGCACGTGTCCTTGATCTCGTCGGCCCCCCGGAGCCAGCATGGGGTGGTGCCGCACACTTGCACGTAGTGGCGGCCGACCGGCGCCAGATTGAACATGGTGTAGAAGGTCGCGATTTCGTAGATGCGGATATAGGCAAGGCCCAGCATATCGGCGACGTAGCGGAGTGCGGGCTCCGGCAACCAGCCCCCCACTTGCTCCTGAGCGCGCCAAAGAATGGGAAGGACGGCAGAGGCCTGCCGCCCGTCCGGAGATTTCTTGATCTGGGCGTTGGCCCATTCAAGGTTCGCCGGCGTGAAGGCGAAGCCCTCAGGCTGATGCGTGGCGAGGCGGCGGACGCTCATTTTCTCACGTCTTGTTGTTCTCGCGCGGTCCGTGCTTGGCCGAGGAGACCGAGGCGCTCTCCTAGCGGTGAACCGTACAGGCGGGAATCGTACTCAGCTTCTTACTCACATAGGCCTTCAGCGTGTAGAAGCAAACGGCGGTCGCCGTGGTCTTCTGCAAGGTCACCATTACGGCATCGGATGAGACCTTGCCCGATTGGCGCGTCACCGCCTCGGCCGGGACGAACGCCGTGGTGCGGATCTCGAATCCTTCCTTCGTCAATTCGGCAAGCGTCACAGCTTGACTATCATGTTCTGTCTGGGTCGGGGCGGAGGGGGCGGTTTCCGCGGGCTTGGCCGCCTCGCCCGCTTCGGCCCCACTTTGCCCGGCGGCGCGCGCCTCGGCCAGAGCAACGACCAGCGCGGCAACGCAGGCCAGGGTCAGCACCGTTCGCGCCATGCTATCCTGCTTCACCGGTCAATTTCTCCGAACACGATGTCGATGGAGCCGAGCACGGCCGACACGTCGGCAAGCATATGGCCGCGACATAAGAAATCCATGGCGGCAAGATGCGGGAAGCTCGGCGCCCTGATCTTGCAGCGATAAGGCCGATTGGTGCCGTCGGAGACGAGATAGACGCCGAACTCGCCCTTCGGGGCTTCGACCGCGGCGTAGACCTCACCCTTGGCCACGTGATAGCCCTCGGTGTAGAGCTTGAAGTGGTGGATCAGGGCTTCCATCGAAGCCTTCATCTCGGCGCGGCGCGGCGGCACCATTTTGTGATTGTCGACCGTCACGGGTCCCTGTTCGGTGGTCAGTCGCTCGCAGCATTGCCTCATGATGCGCACGGCCTGGCGCATCTCCTCCATGCGCACGAGATAGCGGTCGTAACAATCGCCGTTCTTGCCAATGGGGATATCGAAGGCAAGTTCGTCATAGCATTCGTAAGGCTGGGCTTTGCGCAAGTCCCAGGCGGCGCCCGAGCCGCGCACCATGACCCCGGAAAAACCGCGCTCCCAGGCGTCGTCGAGCTTCACCACGCCGATATCGACATTGCGCTGCTTGAAGATGCGGTTGCCGGTGAGAAGATCCTCGATGTCGTCGCAGACTTTGAGGAATGGATCGCAGAAGGCGTAGATATCGGCGATGAGCTCGGGCGGAAGATCCTGGTGGACGCCGCCCGGGCGGAAATAGGCCGCATGCATGCGGCTGCCGGACGCCCGCTCATAGAACACCATCAGCTTCTCGCGTTCCTCGAAACCCCATAGCGGCGGCGTCAGCGCGCCAACATCCAAGGCTTGCGTGGTGACGTTGAGGAGATGCGACAGAAGCCGCCCGATCTCGGAATAGAGGACGCGGATGAGCTGGGCGCGTTTCGGCACGCTGACGCCGACGAGTTTTTCGACCGCAAGCGAATAGGCGTGCTCCTGGTTCATCGGGGCCACGTAGTCGAGGCGGTCGAAATAAGGAAGCGCCTGGAGATAGGTCTTGTACTCGATGAGCTTTTCGGTGCCACGGTGAAGCAACCCGATATGCGGATCGACGCGCTCGACCACTTCGCCGTCGAGTTCGAGCACGAGCCGAAGCACCCCGTGCGCGGCCGGATGTTGCGGACCGAAATTGATGGTGAACTTGCGTTCGTCCCCTGCCCTTTTGCCACTATCGGCTTGGACGGGAGGGTGTTCGGTCTCCGCCATCAGGCTCCGACCTCACTCGGTGCTTGCGCCAGCTTGGCGGCCACGCCGCGATTGAATCGGTTCCACGAGACGATGAAACGCTCATGCGTGCCGGAGCCGATCTCGTCCACGCCGTCATGGGCGACAATCTTGAAACGGGCCCGCGGGCCCCGCACCTCGATACATTCCGCCTCGACGGTGACGGTGAAGCCGGGCGGCGTCGCCGCCTTATGGGAAACATCGATATGGGTGCCGAGACTCCCCTCGCCGTCATCGAGATGGGGCGCGAGCAGTTGCACGCAAGTCCATTCCATCAATCCGACCAAGAAGCCGGTGGCGAACACTTCCGGCATGGCCCGAAGCTCGGGGGACTCGCGATAGAGATGGGGCACGGTCTTGGCCTGGGGGACAAGATAGGAGAAGCGGTGCTTCAACCCCGCTTTCAGCGACGGCTTCATGACTTGCCGTCCCGGTCGGGTGCGGCGCCCGCTTTCTCATCGCCTGGGATGGCGGTGCCCATGCCCTCCCAGGGACTGAGGAAATCGAAGCTGCGGTATTCCTGCATCAGCTTCACCGGCTCGTAGACCACGCGCTTCAACGTGTCGTCGTAGCGGAGTTCGACGAAGCCGGTGAGCGGGAAGTCCTTGCGCAAAGGATGGCCCTGAAAGCCATAATCGGTGAGCAGGCGCCGCAGGTCGGGGTGGCCGGCGAACAAGATGCCGTAGAGATCGTAGGCCTCCCGCTCGAACCAGTCGGCTCCCGGAAAAAGTCCAACGATGCTCGGCACCGGCGTCGCGGCGTCGGTTTTGGTACGGACGCGGATGCGGTGGTTCAGCCAAGGGCTCAGCAAATGATAGACCACGTCGAATCGCTCCTCGCGATCGGGGTAATCGACGCCGCAAATGTCGATCAGGGAGCCGAAGCGGCAACGGGAATCGTCACGCAAGAATTGGATGATTTCGGGAATGTTGTCGCGCGCGACCGCGACAGTGAGTTCGCCAAGTGCGATCTCCGCGTCCAAGAGTTTCGGTCCGATACGGTCGCCGAGATAAGCGGCGAGCTTGCTAACGGCGTCGTCCATCACGGCTCCAAGGGCTTGCGAAAATCGTATCAGCGCTCGATCGTGCCGGTCCGTCTGATCTTCTTCTGTAGAAGCAGCACGCCATAGACCAGCGCTTCGGCTGTCGGCGGACAGCCCGGCACATAAATGTCGACCGGAACGATACGGTCGCAGCCGCGCACCACGGAATAGGAATAATGATAGTAGCCGCCGCCATTGGCGCAGGATCCCATGGAGATGACATAACGCGGTTCGGGCATCTGGTCGTAAACCTTGCGTAGTGCCGGCGCCATTTTATTGCACAGCGTGCCGGCCACGATCATCACGTCGGATTGCCGCGGACTGGCGCGCGGCGCAAAGCCGAACCGTTCGAGATCGTAGCGTGGCATGGAAGCCTGCATCATCTCTATCGCGCAGCAGGCGAGACCGAAGGTCATCCACATGAGCGAGCCGGTGCGGGCCCAGTTGATGAGGTCGTCGGCGGTGGTGAGCAGGAAACCCTTGTCGGCGAGCTCTTCGGAGTAAAGGCCGAAGCTCGTCGCGCCCGGCGTGATGATGCCGCCCGCCTTCCCTTCTTTCTCGAATTGGGGCTCGGGAATCAATCCCATTCAAGCGCGCCTTTCCGCCACTCATAAATGAAGCCGATGGTGAGAACGGCGAGGAAGATCATCATCGCCCAGAAGCCGAAAGCACCGATCTCGTTGAAGGCCACGGCCCAAGGAAACAGAAACGCCACCTCGAGGTCGAAAATGATGAACAGGAGCGAGACGAGGTAGAAGCGAACGTCGAACTTCATGCGCGCGTCGTCGAAGGCGTCGAAGCCGCATTCATAGGTCGAGACCTTCTCGGGGTCGGGCTTGCTCACGGCAATCACGAAGGGCGAAAGCAGAAGCGCCGCGCTGATCGCGAAGGCGAGCCCGATGAAGATGACGAGGGGCAGATAGTCCTGAAGCAGCTGGCTCATGATCCCTTTTTCCGGGTGTCGGGGGGCCGAAAAATGGCGGGAGTGACGGGACTCGAACCCGCGGCCTCCGGCGTGACAGGCCGGCGCTCTAACCGACTGAGCTACACCCCCTGGGGGCCGCGACCAGCAGCCAGAGGCGATCCTCCCTGCATGTACGGAATCGGATTCCCCAAGTCAAGGCAAGGGCCCCGCGCGCGGTGGCTAACTCTCCGTGATTTCCCTATAACATACGGTCGCAGACGGGGATTGTTTCTGGCCGAGCCCTGGACATCCCAGCATCGTTGGGACAGCGGCAACCGGGGCCGCCGCCGCCCGACTGCTGTCGGGAGGAACGGATGGACAAGCCTCGCATCTTCCTTGGCTCGTCAGGACTGCAGAAGAAGCTGCTGCAGGCGCTGACACGCGGTCTCGAAGACGTCGCGCACGTCGTTCCCTGGACGACATCCTTCAATCCAGGGACCACCACACTGGTCCGCCTCTTCGAGCTTGCGCATGAAGTCGACTTCGCCGCGTTCGCATTCGCTCGGGACGACTGGACGGCAGCCAGCCTGCCCGCATCCCCTCCCGCGGGATCCGGTCAGGCTTCTCCACGAGACAATGTCGTCTTCGAAGCCGGCCTTTTCGGTGGAGTCCTCGGAATGCACCGAACCTTCATCCTCCATGCGAGCGGCTCGAAGCTTCCGAGCGATCTCCTCGGGTTTACATGCGTACGGTACGGCGAAGCGACGAACCCTTCCGAGATGAGAACCGTCAACCAGAAGCTTCGGAAGGCGATCGAGAACGAGGGCCGCGTCGCACGCATCGAGGGCCTGTGGTGGCAGTTCTCCCTGACGGCGCGCACGCTTGAGCCTTCCGCAGTGAGCCTCATGCGGATCTCGCGAGACCGCGACGGCGCGCTGGAGCTACGCGGCCGCTCATGGCAAGAGGATGGCAGCCTGTCCACGAGATACTGGAGCGAAGCGGCGAAGGAGAGGAAGGAGCCTTCGGGCGTTTTCTATTATTGGAAGGGAGAACGGCCCCGGGACCCGAACGCACCGCAGCAGGAGGGGACAGGAGAAATCCTGCTGGAGTCCGCCGATCGTGCGGCCGGGTACTTCACAACGCGTTCGGACGCGCCCGCAAGCGCGAACGCGCGGACGGCCGGCGTTTACTGTCGCGCCGATCCAGAGGACATGGGCATCCTGGACGGAAACGACGATCGGCGACGCGCGGAGTTGATCGCAGAGCGGCTGATTCTTTGGAAGTCGATCACGAGCGCCTGAGATCGGCGGTCTGGGCGATAGAAGCATGACTGCCCCCAGTGCTGCCCCCGGAGGAGAAATGTGGTGGGCGGTGACAGGCTCGAACTGCCGACCTCCTGGGTGTAAACCAGGCGCTCTTCCAGCTGAGCTAACCGCCCGCCGGCAAGAAGCGATAGAGCAAGCTTCTCGCCACCGCAAAACAAAAGGCGGAGCCTTGCCTTGAGCAAAGCTCCGCCCACAGAACTCGGTCAGCTCAAGGGCCTAGCTGTTGCAGGCCTCTTTCAGAGCCTTGCCCGCGCGGAATTTCGGCACGCGGGACGCTGGAATCTTCACCTCGGCGCCGGTGCGCGGATTACGGCCGGTCGAGGCCTTGCGGTGCGCGACCTGGAAATTGCCAAAGCCGACGATCCGCACGGTGTCTCCGCCGCGCAGGGCTTTCTCGATATTCTTGAACGTCGCGTCTACGGCCCTCTCGGCCGAGTCCTTCGACAGATCAGTTTCCTTCGCCACATGGGCGACCAGTTCAGCTTTGTTCACGGGTCATCATCCTTTCGCTCGGGCCCCAATCGAGAGGGTTTTCTCTACCCTCGAGGCCTTGGGTACGCTCCGATTCACAAACAAGTGGTGTATGACTGGCGCAAAAAACCCGGAAAATCAACAAAAATGGTCCGACTCGGAGGTTAGAGCCGGACCACGCAATCGAGGCCAATCGACGGCGAAAATGGCGGTTTTCCGCCGTTTAATGCGCCGTGACGCCGGGTTGGGTCTCGTCCTTGGGTGGAACGACCTGAGCTTCCGCTACGCGCTCCTCCTCCCACGCGATCGGCTGCGGGATGCGGGTAAAGGCGATTTTCAGCACCTCGTCCATGCGGGAAACCGGGCGAATATCCAAAGCGTTCTTGAGCTCGTCGGGTATCTCCGTGAGATCCTTGGCGTTCTCGTCAGGGATAATCACCGTCTTGATGCCGGCCCGAAGCGCCGCGAGAAGCTTCTCCTTCAGCCCGCCGATGGGCAAAATGCGCCCGCGCAGGGTGATTTCGCCGGTCATGGAAACCTCGCGCCTCACCGGTATCCCGGTCATGAGCGAGATGATCGCCGCGACCATGGCCACGCCGGCCGAGGGGCCGTCCTTGGGCGTCGCGCCCTCGGGCACGTGGACGTGGATGTCGCGCTTTTCGAAGAGCGGCGGCTCGATGCCGAAATCGACGGCCCGCGACCGAACATAGGCGTTGGCCGCCTGAATTGATTCCTTCATCACCTCGCGCAAATTGCCGGTCACGGTCATCTTGCCCTTGCCCGGCATCATCACGCCCTCGACCGTGAGCAATTCGCCGCCGACCTCGGTCCACGCCAGTCCGGTGACCACCCCGACCTGATCCTCAAGCTCGGCCTCGCCGTAGCGGAACTTCTGGACGCCGAGATAGTCCTCGAGGTTCTTGAGCGTGATCCGGATCGACTTCTTCTTGGTGGTGAGCAGCTCCTTCACCGACTTCCGCGCAATCTTGGCGATCTCGCGCTCGAGATTGCGGACGCCGGCCTCCCGCGTGTAGCGGCGGATGATCTCCTTCAGAGCGTCGTCATCGAGAGCCCACTCCTCCGCCTCA
>JACMJU010000071.1 GCA_014380485.1 Methyloceanibacter sp. | reverse complement strand
CTTGCGGCCGCGCCGGCAGCCCCGCCGCCTCACGCGTTGGCGCCCAGGAGGGCCCGCGCGCTTCGGCGATCACGCCGTCCCTGTTGTCGTCGAGGCTGGCGAAAAATGCACGCCAATCGGGATCGACCGAGGCGGGGTCCTCTTCGTAACGGGCATGGAGTTGGGCGAGGTAGGTGGCGTTGGCGCCGTCTAGGAACGACGTGCGGGCAAACACCTCGTTCAGTTCGTGTCTTGTCATCGAATTAAACCTGCCGGTCGTTGAAGGCCACCGGCCTGCCGGGCAAAAAAGGCGAGCTTTGGGCGCCCCGTCTCACCTTTCATTTAATAGCCGTGCCAGGGTTGTTCCAAGGGCGGCGGGGGAGTTTGCCACGACAATTCCGGCGTCGCGCATTGCCTCCATTTTGTGCTTAGCGTCGCCTTTACCGCCTGAAATCACGGCACCGGCATGACCCATCCGCCGCCCCGGCGGAGCAGTCGAGCCTGCGACAAAACCGACCACCGGTTTTTCGTTGCCGGCTTGCACCAGAAAATCGGCGCCGTCCTCTTCGGCACTGCCGCCGATCTCGCCGATCATGATGATCGCCTCGGTCTCGTCGTCGGCGAGGAAAAGTGCGAGCGCATCGACGAAGCTCGTGCCGTTGACGGGATCGCCGCCGATGCCGATGCAGGTCGACTGACCGAGTCCGACGGCGGTGGTCTGGGCCACGGCCTCGTAGGTGAGTGTGCCCGAGCGCGACACGATGCCGACCGTGCCGGGCGTGTGGATATGACCCGGCATGATCCCGATTTTGCATTGGCCCGGCGTGATGATGCCGGGGCAGTTGGGACCGATCAGGCGCGTGTTGGTGCCGCAGAGAGCGCGCTTCACCTTGACCATATCGAGCACCGGCACGCCCTCGGTAATGCACACGATAAGGGGAAGGGCGGCATCGATCGCCTCGAGGATGGCATCGGCGGCGAACGCCGCCGGCACATAGACCACGCTCGCGTCGGCGCCGGTTGCGGCCGCGGCCTCCTTGACGGTGTCGAACACCGGCAGGTCGAGATGCTTGGTGCCGCCCTTGCCGGGCGTCACACCGCCAACCATGCGCGTGCCATAGGCAAGCGCCTGCTCCGAATGGAACGTGCCTTGGGCGCCGGTGAAGCCCTGGCAGATGACGCGCGTGTTCTTATCGACAAGGACGGACATGGACGTGCGCCGATGACCTAGAGAAATGGATTGATGACGCGGACCAACCCGTAGGTCTGGCCGTGATTGAGATCCTCGGTATAGACAATCTCGGCTCCCAACCGCTCTGCAGCTGCAAGGATCGCACTGTCCCAGTAGTCGATGCGGAAGCGCTGGGATATCTCGATAGCGGTCTTCACCAGAGATGCGTCTATCGAGACGCAGGGTTGTTGTTCGAACGCCTCGATCCACTCCATTGCTTTGGCCGGGGCCAGTGGGCGATCAGGTTTTCGAATGACGACTGTGTAGAACTCTTGGAGCACTTGGGCTGACAGACCGAACTTCGTTTTGCCTATGAGGTCAGCGGCCGTCGCCCTCTTCCTCTCCTGTTGCCCTCTCCCCAAAGCCGCGTAGATCAGAATGTTCGTGTCGAGGAAGCAGTCGACCCTCGTAAGCATCATCCCGATTCCACTTCCAAGAGCCCAAACGACCTTCCGATGTTTCACTAAGCTCGACGAGGCGCTCGCGCGCCTTGGCGGCCTTCTCCTCGAAAGCGACGAGGCTCGTCAGGTAATCGCGTACAAGTGCGTTCACCGTGGTGTCGTGGTTGGCCGCATAGCGGCGCGCGGCGCGCAGAACCTCTTCGTCGATGGCCAAAGTGATATTCTTCATGAACACAGGATACGTGTAACTGTGTAATCGGTCAACCCGCGGCTTTAACGGCGGCAACCGCCTTTTTTGCCGCATCGTCGAGATCGTCGGCGGGAATGATGGCAAGGCCGGACTCGGCCAAGACCTCGTTGCCGCGGGCGACGTTGGTGCCTTCAAGCCGCACGATCAGCGGCACGGCGATATGGGTCTCGCGCGCCGCCGCGACGATGCCTTCGGCAATGGTGTCGCAACGCATGATGCCGCCGAAAATGTTGACGAGCACGGCCTTCACCTGCGGGTCGGAGAGAATGATCTTGAAAGCCTCGGTCACAAGCTCCTTGTCCGCGCCCCCGCCGACATCGAGGAAATTGGCAGGCTCGCCGCCGTAGAGCTTGATGATGTCCATGGTGGCCATGGCGAGACCGGCGCCATTGACCATGCAGCCGATCGAGCCACCGAGCTTCACATAGGAGAGGCCGAGATTGGCGGCCTCCACCTCGGCGGGGTCCTCCTCATGAATATCGCGCAACCCCGCGATGTCGGGGTGACGGAAGAGAGCGTTGTCGTCGAAGGCGATCTTGGCATCGAGACAAACGAGATTACCCTCTTTGGTCACGACCAGAGGGTTGATCTCGATCAGGCTCGCGTCTTTCTCGACGAACAGAAGGTAGAGAGATTTGACCAGGCTCGCGCATTGCTTGGCAAGCGCGCCCTCGAGGCCGAGCGCCGAGGCGAGGGCGCGCCCATGAAACTCGCCGATGCCCGAAGCGGGATCGACGGTGAGGGTGGCGATCTTTTCCGGCCGGTCGGCGGCCACGGCCTCGATGTTGACGCCCCCTTCGGTTGAGGCGACGAAAGCGACGCGGCTGGAGCCGCGATCGACCAGGAGCGAGAGGTAGAGCTCGCGTGCGATGGTCGTGTCCTTGACGACATAGACATGCCGCACAAGCCTGCCCTCAGGCCCGGTCTGGGGCGTGATCAGCGTCTTGCCCAGCATGCGGTCGGCTTCGGCGTGGAGCTCCTGAAGCGTCTTGACCAGCTTGATCCCGCCGCCTTTGCCCCGTCCGCCCGCGTGGATCTGCGCCTTCACCACGAAGGTTTCGCCGCCGAGGTCGCTTGCATGGGCGGTCGCCTGTTGCGGACTGGCCGCCACCCGGCCTTCGGCCACTGGCGCACCGTAGTCCTTGAGCAGCGCCTTGGCCTGGTATTCGTGGATGTTCATGGAGATTTCGCCGCCCGCGCTTCGCAGGCGGCACGGGTCGCGATCTGGTTGAGACTCTAGGCGGCGGCGAGGTTCGGGGCGATCCGCTGGCACAATTCGACCAGCGCCCTGACCGATCCGACCGAATGCATGAAGGCATCCTTCTCGGCCGAGGTGAGGTCGAGCTCGATGACGCGCTCGACGCCCTTGGCGCCGATGATGATGGGAACGCCGGCATAGATGCCCTTCACACCATACTCGCCGTTCAAATAGGCGGCGCAGGGCAACACCCGCTTCTGGTTCTTGAGATAGGACTCGGCCATCTCGAGCGCGGCGGCGGCCGGCGCGTAATAAGCCGATCCCGTCTTGAGCAGGCCGACAATTTCGGCGCCGCCGTCGCGGGTGCGCTGCACGATGTCGTCGAGACGCTTCTGCGTGATCCAGCGCATCCTGACGAGATCGGCGAGCGGGATGCCGGCGACGGAGGAATAGCGGATGAGCGGCACCATGGTATCGCCATGGCCGCCCATCACCATCGTGCTGATGTCCTCGGGGCTCACGTCGAATTCCTGGGAGAGGAAGAAGCGGAAGCGGGCAGCGTCGAGCACGCCGGCCATGCCGACCACTTTGTTGCGCGGCAGGCCGCTCGTTTTCTGGAGCGCCCACACCATGGCGTCGAGGGGGTTGGTGACACAGATGACGAAGGCCTCGGGTGCGTATTTGCGCAAGCCGGCGCCGACTTGCTCCATGACCTTGAGGTTGATCTCGAGCAGATCGTCGCGGCTCATACCGGGCTTTCTCGGCACCCCGGCGGTGACGATCACCACGTCGGCGTCCTTCAACTCGGCATATTCATTGGTGCCCTTGAATTTCGGGACGTAACCCTCGACCGGCGCCGACTGGGACAGATCGAGCGCCTTTCCTTGAGGCACGCCGTCGACCACGTCGAACAACACGACGTCGCCGAGCTCCCTGATGCCGGCAAGATGGGCAAGCGTGCCGCCGATCTGGCCGGCGCCGATCAAGGCAATACGACTGCGCGCCATGGAATTCCCCTTCCTCTTAGCCGGCCGGCTCAAGACGCCCGCACGCTCGCATCAACGCGAGGGGGTTGGTTAAATGCAATCGCGCCAGGACGCAAGGTGGTAGCATGGACCCTTGGCCTCCAGCGAAGTCGGGGAAGGGCGTTGGCGACATTTTCAGGGAGACGCAAGCCATAGCGTCGGTGCCACCCCGCCTGATCTTTGAGCAACCGCAATCAGGAGGACACCGCATGACCCGTCCACGCACACACGCCCTTGGTTTCACATGTTGGATTGTTCTTGGGCTTTCGCTCGCCGCTTTCACAACCATTCCGTTCGCTCATGCGGACGGCCGCATCTCGGAAACCAACTCGGCCGGTCCCGATCCGGCTCCCGACCCGGTTCCCGATCCTGGTCCCGAACCCGAACCCGATCCGGCTCCCGAGCCTGGTCCCGAACCCGATCCCGATCCGGCTCCCGATCCTGATCCCGAACCCGATGCCGAGTGAGGCTAAGCAAGGCGACGCGGGCAGCTTGCGATCGATGGAGCTGACGGGCGCAGGCGCGAGGCGAGCGTCCGAACACGGACTTGAGCGCGGTTGAGGCAGGGAGCCCCACCGGATAAGCTCCCGGGCGTGATGGGGGAACATCCTGCGAGCGATTCGGTCGAAGCAACGACCTGGCCCCTTGTGGTCTGGGTGGCGCGGCTCAGCGTCTATCTCCTGGCGCAGGGCGCGCTGGTTCTGTTGGCCTATGCCTATCATGGCTTCGACAGCGATCCGGAGAGTTTCGCGCTCGGCTTCCGCATCGATCCGCTGCTGGCCGCAGTCAATTTCCTGTGGGGACTGGCCGGTACCTATATCGGCTTCTTCCGTTCGCGCTATGCCACGCCCTTCGTGCTCGCCTGCGCCGCGTTCTACACCGCGCTTGCGGCGCTCGGCTCTTTCACCCCCTACGATCTCGGCATGATGCTTAACGGCCGGGTGAATTTGTTCCACTGGTTGATCGTGTTGCCGGCCTGGGCCGCTGGGCTCTATGCGCTCTGGCGCAGGAGCGGCCGGCGCTGACGCCGTCTTCACTGCTGCGGCGGCACCTCCTCGACCAGCGGCTTGTCCTTTGGCTTGATCCGCACGACGAACAGCCTCACGGGCTTGTCGGTCTTGTTCATTCCGCGATGCACGACGTTAGGCGCGACATAATCGGCCTCGCCCGCCGCGATCTCTTTCGGCTGCTCGCCTTCAAGCTGGAAGGTGAAAGAACCCTCGAGGATATAGGCGATCTCATGGGCGTCGGGATGGATGTGCCAGGGCAGCACGGTGCCCGGGGGGAACGTATAGACTTGCGCGTTCACCTCTTTGCCCGGATCGCCGGCAAGAGTCTCGGCGATCAACTCTTCTGCGGTAACCGCGCCTTGCGGAACGGGCTCGCGCGCAAGCACGAGTCCTGCGACCGCAAGTGAGGCAAGCAGCACGGCCCCAATGACTGAGTTCCTTGTCCTCATGGCTCTACCTCATCGAATTCACGTGCGTTCATTTCGGCCTATAGTCCGCAACGCGGCAAGCGATTCGCAAGGGAGGGAGCATGAACGGAACCGTCTATAACTATCGCATGGAAGGCGCCAGATACGGCGTCAGTTTCGGTACGGCGCTTGCCATCGCCATCTCCTACACCAACAACCATTCGATCCTGTGGGCGATCATTCACGGCTTCTTCAGCTGGCTCTATGTGATCTATTTCGCGCTGTTCAGGTAGAAGGCGACGCGTTGGGCGGTTTGCCGTCACGATGCTGACGTCGAATCTTGGTTACCAAAGGCGGCGAAACAGTCGGCGTGCGCCGAATCGTGCTGGACTTTGGCTCGCGCGCGATTTTCAATCCCCGCTTCCATAAAGGCTCAAGGAGGTATCTCACCATGACATCCACACTTCGACGTTCGGCACGCACAGCGGCGCTCGCCATTGCCGCGATCGCGGCGATGGCCGCGCTGAGCGGCAGCGCCTCGGCGCACTGGCATGGCGGCTGCTGGGGATGCGGGGCCTTCGCGGCCGGCGCCATCGCCGGTGCGGCGCTGTCTACTCCCTATGTCGCACCCCGCTACTATTATGGCGGTCCCGTGGTCGTGCGGCCGGCGTATCCGGCCTATCCGGCCTATCCGGTCTGTCCGGTGGTCGGTCCACGGCCCTATTACTGCCGCTAACAGGCGCCTCACGCCTCGTCCCCATCATCTGACTTCGATCATGTTGGCGCGGGTCCTGTGCGCCAGAGGAGACCATATGACTGCAATTATCAGATTGGTTGCCGCCGCGGCGATTTCGATCGCGGCTAGCGTGCCGGCCGTCGCCGAGGAGACGAAAGACGATTCTGCAAGCCAGCCGATCCCGACGCTTCGTTGCGAGTTCAAGTCCGTGAATGCCTGCGCCCCGGACGGCACCTGCAAGGCCGGCAAGGACCTCGCCGGCATGCCGCTCCCGCTCAAGGTCACCGTCGACTTCGAGAACACGGTGGTTTCGGCGATTGACGAGACCGGCTACGCCCGCACCGACAATATCGACGCGGTGGCCGATTCCGCGGGTCAGCTCATCGTTCACGGCCTCGATCGCGCCTTCGGCTGGCAGATCGTGATCCATCATGCGAGCCCGGCCGCCTCGGTAAGCTTCGCTTCGGCGGATTCGGTCATCGCGGGCTTCGGCACCTGCAGCCAAGAATGAGCGCCCCTGATTAGGCCATCGCGCTTCGACCCCGGCCCGGCCAACGGGCCGGGGTTTTCGCATGTTGCCTCGGCGTGCGGCGGCTTCTGGCCTGCTTCTCAGTACGGCGTTTTGAAGCTAAGCTTGGGGGCCGGGTGGGCGCTTGACGAGAGTCGCGTCGCACAAATCGTGGCGTGGGGTGAGGGGGCAACAAGTGAGTGCTATCGGTAAGGAGCGCGGGCTCGCGCTTGTCACGCTCGTTGCCGCCGCGGCCATCGCCTCAAGCG
Organism: Methyloceanibacter sp.; assembly: GCA_014380485.1. GTDB lineage: Bacteria > Pseudomonadota > Alphaproteobacteria > Rhizobiales > Methyloligellaceae > Methyloceanibacter. The sequence continues at coordinate 1,664 of JACMJU010000071.1, read as the reverse complement.
CGGCCGCCGGTCCCTATGAGCAGCCGCCGAGTTTTACGGCCGCGCAGGTGCTCCCGTCCAATCTAGTCAACAGCCCCGATTACACTATCGGCAATCAGGTCGGCCTCGACAATTTTCAGTATGTGTTCGAGGTCGAGACCAGATGGGGGACGTACGCGGTCGAAGGCTCCGATTTGATGCGGGTTCGCGGCCGCGAGATCGCTGCGACTGCCGCCCTCGAACAGATCGACAGCGCCGGCACGCTGGTCAATGCGGCGGGACGCACGGCGCTGAAGCCGCTTGCTACCGCCAAGGATCTCGTCACGGCTCCCGGCAGAACGATCGGCGACACCGTGCGCGGCGTCGGCAATCTGTTCGGCAGCGTGGATGCCGCGATGGGCGCGACCGATCCGCACAAGGAGAAGGTGATCGCCTCGGTGACGGGGGGTGCGACCGCGCGGCGCAAGCTCGCTTTCGATTTCGGCGTCGATCCCAATACCAGCTTCCCGCCCCTCCACGACGAGCTGACGCGGCTCGCCACCGCCAACGCGATCGGCGAGACCACCACCAATGCCGGCCTTGCCTTCGTCACCGGCGGCGCCGGCATCGCCATCAGCGTCGGGGGTACGAGCCGGACGCTCAGGCTCGCGCTGCGCAACAAGACGGCGGCTCAGCTCGAAAAGGAGGGACGCCAATTGCTAGCCGCCATGGGCGTTTCCGGCGCCGCCACGGAAGCCTTCTACGCCAATCCCCATCTGTCGCCGACCGACAAGGCGATCATCGTCGCGGCGCTCATGAATCTCGGCTCGACGGCCGGGCACGAGATTTTCATCGCCGGCGCGTCAAACGCGCAGAGCATCGAGATGGGTTTCTTCTACCGGCGGCAGGCCGAGCTGATCGCCGACTACGACGAGAAGATCGCGCCGGTCACGGCCTTCGTGCGCCTCGGCGGCGCCCCCATGCTGCAAACCGGCAAGGGCACGGTGAGCATCCTACCGGTCGATTATCTCTATTGGTCGCCGGCGCTGGAGGGCCTGGTCGCCGGCGCCGGGCGCGGCGGCCAGATGTGGATCACGGGACGGGCGAGCGAGAAGGCTCTCGCGCAACTCGCGGCGCTCGGCTGGACGCTCGTGCCCAAGGCCGGCGGCAAGCTCGGCGAGTAAGCGAGCTAAATTGGGGCGAGGACAAGCAGGGCGCCGTGCGCGATGCCCGCTCCCACGCCGATAACGCCGAGACGAAATTTTCCGGTCACCTGGAGAGGTCGGCGCCGGCGCGCGGTTCGCGCGCGCGCAGCGCAGCATGGTCGTCATCGTGGCGGGCGATCGGTCTCTCGATCCGCCGCGCGCTCCACGAGTGGCGCAGCGATTTTATGGCGATAATTGCGAGGTAGACCACAATCGCGGTGAACGCTGCGGCTCCGCCCACAATCAACATGGCAACAGCCCTTCGAATACGTAACTGTACTCACTAGACTTTTCTTTTGCCATTTGGTTCCGGCCGTTTCGGGGCAGCTCCAACTCGATTAGCGAGGCGAAGCGGGTGGCGGCGCCGACACGGTATCCGCGACCGGTGCAAGCCCTGAAGAGGGTCCGGCGAGCTCGTGCCGGCACAGGCTCGTTCGGTATTTGTTGCTCTTGCAAATCATTCGCATTAAAGATACATACAGCGCAGGAAGCCCCGCCTGT
>JACMJU010000070.1 GCA_014380485.1 Methyloceanibacter sp. | reverse complement strand
GTACCTCCAAAACCCGAGAACGAGACTCGTGCGCTTTCGGAGCCCGCATTCGCGGGCCGATTCGTCTCTGGCGGTCCAGCGCCAGTTGCGCCACACGACGAAGCGGCGGAAAAGTCGCGTGAATTCGCACTATCGAAATCACAAATACACTAGCAATATCAACTGGTTAAGGCGTGGCGGAGAGGGTGGGATTCGAACCCACGGTACGGTTACCCGTACAACGGTTTTCGAGACCGTCCCGTTCGACCACTCCGGCACCTCTCCGTCCCGGCTCATGTAGCTTGCTGCCAGGCGCACGGCAACCTTGGGGGGCTTCGGGGACCCGCGCGGGAAGCCGGCGTGAGGGCCGATATGCGGCGGGACCCCGCCAATTGACTTATCTTCGTTGGCTTCTATATTGCGCCGCTCAAGGGCCCATGCGGCTCGCTTGCGCGCTCGAAAGCGCCGGGCCCTCAAGCCAGAACCCGGGCGGAAACGGACATGTTCGCGGTCATTCGCACAGGCGGCAAGCAATATCGCGTGGCGCCTAACGACATCATCGAAGTGGAGAAGATCGCGGGGCGGCCCGGCGATATCGTCGAGCTTGCCGAGGTGATTCTGCTTGGCGGCGAGGGCGGCCCAAAGACCGGCAGCCCAACGATCGCGGGCGCGCTGGTTGCAGCCGAGGTCATCGAGCAGAAGCGCGCCGACAAGATCGTGGTGTTCAAGAAGAAGCGCCGCAAGAATTATCGCCGCAAGAAGGGCCACCGTCAGGCCTTGACCGCGCTCCGCATCACCGAGATTCTGACCGACGGCAAGAAACCGTCGAAGGCGGCGCCGAAGCCCGAGCCGAAAAAGGCGGAGACGAAACCCCAAGCGAAGGCCGAGGTGAAGGCGAAATCGCCGGTCAAGCCGGCGGCCAAGAAGGCCGAAGCCAAGCCGGCCGCGAAGAAGCGAGCAGCCAAGGCGGCGAAGGCTCCCGCCAAGAAGCCGGCGGCGAAGCCGAAGAAGAAGTAAAGGAAGCCAGACATGGCACACAAGAAAGCAGGCGGTTCCTCGCGCAACGGCCGCGACTCGATCGGACGGCGCCTCGGCGTCAAGAAATCGGGCGGCCAGCGCGTCCTTGCCGGCAACATCATCGTCCGCCAGCGCGGCACCAAATGGCACCCGGGCGACGGCGTCGGCATGGGCAAGGACCATACGCTGTTCGCGCTCCGTGAGGGCGAGGTCGCCTACGCGACCAAGCAGAAAGGCCGCGTCTACGTCTCGGTGAAGCCGCATTAGATTTCCCGCCCATGCGGGTCTCTCGCCTACAGCCTTTCCACGTGACCATCAGGACCCCACGACTCCTGCTGCGCGCGCCGCTGCCTTCGGACGCGGCCCCGATCGCTCTGCTCGCCGGCGAGTACGAGGTGGCGAGCATGACCGGAACGATTCCGCATCCCTATAGCGAGGCGATGGCCGCCGAATGGATCGCGAGCGCGCTGGCCGGGGAGGAGGGGGTGGTGTTCGCCATCACGAGATCGGGCGCGTTGATCGGCTGCACCGGCTATCGCGCCTTCGGCGAGGACCATGCCGAGCTCGGCTACTGGATCGGCAAGCCCTATTGGGGCATGGGCTATGCGACGGAGGCCGTGCGCGCGCTCATCCTTCACGCCTTCGAGGCGGATGGGTTTGCCTATCTCACCGTCGGTCATTTCAGCGACAACCCGGCCTCTGAGCGGATCATCGCCAAATTCGGCTTCACGCCCCAGGGGCGTGAGGAGCGCGACAGCGCGGCGCGCGGGGTCAAGGCCCATTGCCTGACTTATCGGCTCGACCGCGCCAAGGCGCTTGCGGGCTTCGACCGGAGTTGAGCCGCCGGCGGGCGCGTTAGGGCTGCGAGGTCCTCGCCGCTAGTGTATTGGAAACCAGCCGGTGCTAAGCCCTTCCCCATGCAGTTCCTCGATTCCGCCAAGGTCTATGTACGTTCGGGCGACGGAGGAAACGGGTGCGTAGGCTTCCGGCGCGAGAAGTTCGTCGAGTTCGGCGGCCCTGACGGCGGCGACGGCGGCAAAGGCGGCGACGTCATTATCGAATGCGTGGCCAACCTCAATACGCTTCTCGACTACCGCTACAAGCAGCATTTCAAGGCGAAGAAAGGCGGGCATGGCATGGGCCAGAACCGCACCGGCGCCAAGGGCGCCGAAATGGTGCTGACCGTGCCCCCTGGCACGCAGATCCTCGACGAAGACGGGGAGACCTTGATCGCGGATCTCATTGCGCCCGGCGACCGCATCGTTCTGTTGCGCGGCGGCAATGGCGGATTCGGCAATGCCCGCTTCAAATCGTCGACCAACCAGGCGCCGCGCCACGCCAATCCCGGCCAAAAGGGCGAGGAGATGCATATCTGGCTGCGCCTCAAGCTCATCGCCGATGCCGGCATCATCGGACTTCCCAACGCCGGAAAGTCGACCTTCCTGGCCGCGGTCAGTGCGGCCAAGCCGAAGATCGCCGACTATCCCTTCACCACGCTTCACCCCAATCTCGGCATGGTGCGCATCGACGGCACCGATTTCGTGCTTGCCGACATACCCGGGCTAATCGAAGGCGCTCATGAAGGGGCGGGCATCGGCGACCGCTTCCTCGGTCATGTCGAGCGGACCGCAAACCTCCTGCAACTGGTCGACGCCACCCTCGACGATGTCGACGAGGCCTACAGCATCGTGCGCGGCGAGGTCGAAGCCTATGGCGCGGGGCTCGAAGACAAGCCCGAGATCGTGGCTCTGTCGAAGGCCGACGCCGTGCCCAAGGACGACATGAAGAAAAAAGCGCGCGCCTTGAAGAGGGCGGCAGGCGCAGCACCCCTCATCGTCTCGGCCGCGAGCGGCGAAGGGGTGCGCGAGGTCCTGCGCGCGCTCGCCGCCGAGGTCGCAGCCGTGCGGGCCAAAGGCGCCAAGGAGAAGCGAGGCCAAGCATCGTCGTCGCGGGGATGGCGGCCATGAGAAGGGAGTGGACCGGCGCCAAGCGTCTCGTGGTCAAGATCGGTTCCTCGCTCCTCGTCGATGCGGCAAGCGGCGCGCTCAAGGCGGATTGGCTCAGCGCGCTTGCCGACGACATCGCCGGGCTTCGCGCCGAGGGCCGAGAAATCATCGTCGTTTCCTCCGGCGCCATCGCGCTCGGCCGGAACGCGCTGAAGCTGCCCAAGGGCGCGCTCAAGCTCGAGGACAGCCAAGCGGCGGCTTCCGTCGGTCAGATCGGCCTCGCCCATGCCTATGAGGAGGCCTTCCGCGCCCGCTCGCTCGTCGCCGCGCAGGTGCTGCTCACGCTCGGCGATACGGAAGAGCGCAGGCGCTATCTCAACGCGCGCAACACCATGACCACATTGCTCAGGCTCGGCGCGGTGCCGGTGGTGAACGAGAACGATACGGTCGCGACAAGCGAAATTCGCTATGGCGACAACGACCGGCTCGCCGCGCGGGTGGCCTCGATGATGAGCGCCGACTGTCTCGTGCTGCTCTCGGACGTGGATGGATTCTACACCGCGCCGCCCGACTCCCGCGAAGATGCGCGGCGGATTGAAGAGGTGACCGACATTACGCCGGAGATCGAGAAGATGGCGGGCGATGTCGGCTCCGATCTATCGAGAGGCGGCATGGTGACTAAGATCGAGGCGGCCAGGATCGCGGTGTCCGGCGGCACGCATATGGTCATCGCCTCGGGCAGGGTGATGCATCCGCTGCGGGCCTTGACCACGAAAGGGACCGGGACCTGGTTCCTGGCGCGCCAGGACCCGGTGGCGGCGCGCAAGCGCTGGATCGCGGGCACGCTCGAGCCGAAGGGCGCCTTCACCGTCGATCAAGGCGCGGCGACAGCGCTCGCCTCGGGCAAGAGCCTGCTGCCGGCCGGCGTCACCAAAGTCGATGGGAGCTTCGAGCGCGGCGACGCCGTCCTCATCAGGAACGGCGACGGGGTCGAGATCGGCCGCGGCCTGACCGCCTACGACCATGAAGAGGCCAAGGCCATCATCGGGCGCAAGAGCGGTGAAATTGCCGAGATTCTCGGCTACCTTGGGCGCCCTGAGTTGATCCATCGCGACGATATGGTCCTGCAGCGGAAGATGTGACGTGAGCGCGATTGCCGATAGACCCGAAGCGAGCATCGAGCCGATGATGCTCTATATGGGGCGCCGCGCGCGGGAGGCGGCGGCCGCGCTGGCGCTGGCCTCGACCGAAGCGAAGAACGCCGCGCTCCTCCTCATGGCCGAGCGGATCGAGGCGGCTGCTCCCAAGATCCTCGAGGCCAATGCCCAGGATCTGGAGGCCGCGCGCGCCAAAGGGCGCGACACCGCGTTTCTCGACCGGCTCGCGCTGACCGAATCCGGTATCGCGGCCATGGCCGGGGGACTGCGGGAGATCGCCGCGCTCGCCGATCCGGTCGGCCAGGTGATGGCGCGCTGGACGCGGCCCAACGGCCTCGAAATTTCACGCATCCGCGTGCCGCTCGGCGTGGTCGGCATTATCTACGAGTCGCGGCCCAATGTAACGGCCGATGCCGCGGGGCTCTGCCTGAAATCCGGCAACGCCGCGATCTTGCGGAGCGGGAGCGAGAGCTTCCTGTCCTCGCTCGTGATCGCCAATATCTTGAGCGAGGCGCTCGTTGAGGCGCAGCTGCCGGACGCTTCGATCCAGCTCGTGCCGACGGTCGACCGTTCGGCGGTAGGCTTCATGCTGGGCGGACTTTCGGGGGCGATCGATGTGATCGTGCCGCGGGGCGGCAAGGACCTTGTCGGGCGCGTGCAGGCCGAAGCACGCCTGCCGGTCTTCGCCCATCTCGAAGGCGTCTGCCACGTGTATGTGCATGGTGGCGCCGATCTCGACATGGCCAGGAGGATCGTGCTCAACGCCAAGATGCGGCGTACCGGTATTTGTGGGGCGGCCGAGACGCTGCTGGTCGATCGCGCCGCGGCGCCCACTCATCTCGCGCCGCTGGTCAAAATGCTGATCGAAGCAGGCTGCGAGGTCAGGGGCGACCCGGCGACAGAAGCGGCCGATCCCCGCGTGAAGCCCGCGAGCGAAGACGATTGGCCGAAAGAATATCTCGACGCCGTCATCGCGGTGAAGATGGTCGATGGTCTCGACGAGGCGATCGCGCATATTGCGCGGTACGGATCGCAGCACACCGACGCCATCGTGACCGAGGATCGCAAGGCGGCAGAAGCGTTCCTCGCGCGTATCGACAGCGCGATCGTGCTGCACAACGCCTCGACGCAGTTCGCCGATGGCGGCGAGTTCGGCATGGGAGCCGAGATCGGGATCGCCACAGGCCGCTTCCACGCGCGCGGTCCGGTCGGCGTGGAGCAGCTCACGATCTTCAAATATGTCGTGCGCGGGCAGGGCCAGACCCGCCCTTGAGCCGAGCTGTGCAAACGAAGCAGCGAGCGGAGATTGTGCGGCCGCCGATGGCGGCGCCCGCCATGCGCATCGGGCTCTTGGGCGGCTCGTTCAATCCGCCTCATGAGGCCCATCGCGAGATCAGTCTGACCGCGCTGAGGCGCCTCGGCCTCGACCAGGTCTGGTGGCTGGTCAGCCCGGCGAACCCGCTCAAGGACGCCGCGAAGCTTCCAAGCCTCGAGGCCCGCGTCGAGGCCGCTCGTAACATGGCGCGGCATCCACGCATCGAAGTCACCGGCTTTACCGGCGGGTCGGCCTATACGATCGATGTCCTGACCGAGCTTAAGCGCCGCTTTCCCGCGGTCAGTTTCGTGTGGCTGATGGGCGCCGACAATCTCGCAGAGTTCCATCGTTGGCGCGCCTGGGAAAAAATCTTCGCGCTTCAGCCAATCGCCGTGCTCGACCGGCCCGGATATCGGCTCAAGGCCCGGGCGAGCAGGGCGGCGCAGCGCTTCGCTCCCTATCAGGTCGACGAGACGGACGCCGGCGGTCTGGCCGGTCTCGTGCCTCCCGCCTGGACCATACTCACCCATCCCCTGTCAGGTCTGTCCTCGACCGCCCTTCGCGCCAAGACGGCCACGAAGGCAAACGCGGGCAACAGTTCCAAGAAAAAAACCAACTAACACTAGAGCTATTGAAACGCGGGCGGCGCCCATACTATGTTTATGGGGCGAAGCGGCATCCGAAACGCCCTGTCATGCGTTTAGCACGCGTATCGGCTAAGGCTGTTTCGCCGAGGAGCAATGGCAGAAGGACATTCACCACAACATGCGCTCAGCTAGAGAGGGTGCCCCACGCGGCACACCTCCTAACGGATTCGCGTCATTGCGCGCGCATCCGGACCGTCTCCTCAACGTCGTGCTCGACACGCTCGATGCCGCCAAGGCGGAGGATGTCGCGATCATCGACTTGAGAGGCAAGACCTCGATCGGCGACCAGATGGTGATCGCCTCGGGGCGCTCGCAAAGGCATGTCGGGGCCGTCGCCGACCACCTAGTCAGAAAGCTGAAAGATGAGGGCTTCGGCCGCGCCCGCGTCGAGGGCATGCCCCAATGCGATTGGGTGCTGATCGACGCCGGCGACGTCATCGTCCATATCTTCCGGCCCGAGGTTCGCGAGTTCTATAACCTCGAAAAGATGTGGTCAGCCGACCGGCCCATGGAGCGGCTGGTGATCTGATCGAGGGTTGTCCCGGCCGACTGGCAGGTAGGGCGCGTAACAATGCGGCTCCTGATCGCTGCCGTCGGCAAGCTCAAGCAGGGGCCGGAGCGCGAACTGTTCGCGCATTATCTCGGCCGCGCCGAGGCCGCCGGCCGGAAACTCCATCTGTCGCCGCTCACCGTGCTCGAGGTGGCGGAATCAAAGGCCACAACCGCAGGAGCCCGCATCCAGGCCGAGGCGGAGGCGCTTCTCGCCAAAGTTCCGTCTTCGCATCGTCTCGTCTGTCTCGATCGGCAGGGCGAGGCGCTGTCCAGCGCGGCCTTCGCAGAACTGTTGGCGAAATGGCGCGATGGGGGCGCGGAAGGGGTCGCCTTCTTGATCGGCGGCGCGGACGGCCTACCTCCGGAGACCTTGGCCAAGGCCGCCAAGGCGATCTCGCTCGCCCCCATGACCCTGCCGCATGGGCTGGCCCGCATCGTCCTTGCCGAGCAGATCTACCGCGCGGCCACGATCTTGGCGGGACACCCCTATCACCGGGCTTGAGCCCCGAGGTTAGGAATTGATAAGCGTTTTGCCATGATTCTGCCGTACCGCTCCGTTGTCGTTTGCCAGCGGCTGAACGGCCAAGGCGCAAGGCGCATCCGATCGATTGGCTTCCTTACGACAAAGATTTCGATCCGCACTGCTCGTGGCTGGCCTAATCGGCGCTTCGCCGGTGCTTGCCGCGGCTGAAGAGGGTCTTTCCCGCGACGAGGCGAGGCAAAAGCTCGACCAGACCGAGCAAAGCCTCCAGTCGAACCGGGCCAAAGAACAGGGTCTCGCCCAGGATTTGGCGGCTCTCGCCGAGGAACGGGCGAAGCTGAATAGCGCGCTGATCGAAGCCGGCACGAGGGTGCAGGCGAGCGAGGCCAAGCTGTCGGAGACGGAAGCGAAGTTCGCCGAACTGACCGAGCAGGTCAACGTCATCCAGAGCTCGATCACCGAGCGAAAGGAAGCCATCGTCAAGATGCTGAGCGCCATGCAGAGGATCGGACGCACGCCACCGCCCGCGCTCGTGACCCGCAGAGACGATGCGCTCGCCGTCGTGCGCAGCGCCATGCTGCTCGCCGATGTGTTCCCCGAGCTGAAATATCAGGCCGACAATCTGTCGCGCGAGCTGGAGGGACTTGTCACCCTCGAAAGCGGGATTCGCGGCCAGCGCGACGCCGAGAAGCGCGAGACGGAGCGGCTCACGGCGGATCGCGCGGCGCTCGATCTCCTGTTGGAAGAGAAGAGGCGGGCGACGGCGCAGGGCGAGGCGGAACTGGCCGATATCCGGCGGGTCGCGGTCGATCAGGCTCAGGCGGTTACCGATTTGAACGAACTTGTCGATCGCCTCGATGCCCAGATCGCGAAGGTCGAGATCGCTCAATACGACGCGGAGATTGCCGCTGAGCGGGCGCTGAGAGCGCGCGAGCAACAACAGGATCTTGCCACCCCCGACAATGAGAGCGTGATCGAGATCAAGCCGCAATCGACCCGGGTGGCCTTCGCCAGCCCCGATCGGCTTAAGCCGGCGCTTCCTTTCGAGGCCGCCAAAGGCACGCTGCGGCTGCCGGCTCAAGGCCGGCGGGTGAAACGGTTTGGCGACGCCGATGCCGGCGGCTCCACGCTCAAGGGGATCGCGCTGCAAACCCGCGGCGAGGCACGGATTACGGCCCCCGCGGACGGCTGGGTGGTCTATGCCGGGGCGTTCCGCTCCTACGGGCAGCTATTGATCATCAACGCAGGCGGAGGCTATCATGTTCTCCTTGCGGGGATGAGCCGCATAGACGTAAGCCTGGGCCAGTTCGTCCTTGCCGGAGAACCCATCGCGGAGATGGGCAACGCGGCACCGCCGAGCCAAGGCAACGATAGTTTGCGCCCCGTCCTTTATGTCGAATTTCGCAAGGACGGCAGGCCGATAGACCCTGACCCATGGTGGGCCGAGGCTTCCGAAAAGGTGCAAGGATGATGCGGAAATCCGAATATGCGCTGTGGGCTCTTCTGGTGCTGGCCGTGCTCGCCGCCGGCTCGACGATGGTGAGCCTGGCGCGGAGCCAGTCTGCCACGGCCGGCAACTCGGAAATCTACCGGCAGCTCGACCTGTTCGGCGAGGTGCTCGAGCGCGTGCGCGCCGACTATGTTGAGAAACCGGAGGATCCCAAGCTGATCGAAGCTGCGATCAACGGCATGCTGACCGCGCTCGACCCGCACTCGGCCTATCTGAACCCGAAGCATTTCCGCGATATGCAGGTGCAGACCCGCGGCGAATTCGGCGGGCTCGGCATCGAAGTCACGATGGAGAACGGCATCGTCAAGGTCGTCGCGCCGATCGAGGATACGCCGGCGGCGCGCGCCGGACTGATGTCGGGCGACCTCATCACCCATCTCGACAAGGAGCAGATTCTCGGCCTCACCTTGCAGGAGGCGGTGGAGAAAATGCGGGGGCCGGTGAACTCGCCGATCACCCTCACCATCGTGCGCAAGGGCACCGAGGATCCCTTCGAAGTTAAGGTTGTCCGCGACGTGATTCATATCAATCCGGTGAAGTTCAATGTCGAGGGCGATGACGTCGGATACATCCGGGTGACCACGTTTAACGAGCAGACCACGGCCAACTTGCAGAAGGCGGTCGAGGATCTGAGGAAGCAGCTCGGCCCCAAGCTCAAGGGCTTCATCGTCGACCTCCGCAACAATCCGGGCGGCCTGCTGGATCAAGCCATCTCGGTGTCCGATGCGTTTCTCGACCAGGGTGCCATCGTGCTGACCCGCGGCCGCAATCTCGAGGAGACGCAGCGCTCCAACGCGCGGCCAGGCGATATCACCGAAGGTCAGAAGATCGTGGTGCTTATCAATGGCGGTTCGGCCTCGGCCTCGGAGATCGTGGCAGGCGCGTTGCAGGATCATCACCGGGCGACCGTCATCGGCACTCGCTCCTTCGGCAAAGGCTCGGTGCAGACCATCATCCCGCTTGGCTCGAACGGTGCCTTGCGGCTCACCACGGCGCGCTACTACACGCCTTCGGGCCGCTCGATCCAGGCCAAGGGCATCGAGCCCGAGGTCGTGGTCGAGGAGGAGCTGCCGGAGGAGCTGAAACAGAAGGCCGACGTCCAGGGGCCGCGCGGAGAGGCCAATCTCCGCGGTCATTTGAGGGGCGATGATGAAGGCGAGGACGAAGAGAGCGCCGCCCCCGCCGAGGAGGAATCCGGAAGCTCGTCCTATGTCCCGGCCGACAAGGAGAAAGACACGCAGCTCAAATTTGGACTCGATCTCTTGCGTGGCATCAAGTCGGTTGACACGGAGGCCAAGAAGAAAGCCGAGGCCAACTAATCTCGCGCCCCACGCGGCGCGAAATTGGTGCATCCGGCCATGATCACGATATTGCCTTGGGGGGAGGCTTAGCCCAGAACTGGGCCGGCGAGGGGGGAGGTAACGTCGAAATGAAGGCGCTGGCCGTTGCAACTGGCATCGTGTTCTGGACGCTCGTGCTTGGCACGGCGTTTCTCGCCTTTTTTCCGGGCAGCGATTCCGGGCCGGTCGCAATCCTTCAAATCGAGCCGGCGGCAGCACCCGCGGGGCCGAGTGAAGCGGCGGGCGAACCGGCGCTCCCTGAGCCAGAAGGAGCTGCCGCTCCGGCCGAAACGCCTCCCGCCGAAGGCAATGTCGATCTTCCTCCAGGATTTGCCACAACGCCCTCAGAAGGGCCGCCGGCGC
>JACMJU010000069.1 GCA_014380485.1 Methyloceanibacter sp. | reverse complement strand
TCCTCACCGACGCGGCGGGGCGCAGCACGGTCGACGGGCTTTGGGCTTGCGGCGAGGTCGCCTCGACCGGCGCCCATGGCGCCAACCGGCTTGCCTCCAACTCCCTGCTCGAGGCGGTCGTGTTCGGCGCCCGCGTCGCCGGCGATATCGCCTCGTGCTCGCGTCCGGCCGCTCCTGTGGCGGCGGCAAGGCTCGAGCAGGTGGCGCTGGTGGCGGCGCCAAAAGGTGGAAGCGAACGCGCCGAGCAGAAGCTTCGCCTGGCCATGGCGGAAGGGGCCGGCGTCGTTCGCGACGCGGCGTCGCTCCGGAACGCGCTTGCAACAATTGCCACGCTCGAGAGGGAGAATGAGGGCGACCGGCGTCTCGCCAACATGCTCACCGCCGCAAAACTGATCGCGGCCGCGGCGTTTCGGCGGCAGGAGAGCCGCGGCGCGCATTTCCGCAGCGATTATCCGCGAGCAGACGAGCGGCTCGCCAAGAGGAGCTTCCTTACGCTCGAACAGGCCGAAGCCATCGCCAGGGAGGCGCAAGAGCCGGCCGCGCCGGCGCGCCGGCGTCGGACCGCTGTCGGCCGCACCCCGCTCCATGCATGAGCGAGAGGTCCTCTTTCCCGTTTGCCTTGCCGCCGCTTCTCGTCGAACGCGCCGTTGCCGCAGCGCTCGACGAAGATCTCGGCATGGCCGGGGACATCACCACCCAATCGATCATTCCGGCTAACGCCCGGGGCGAGGCAGCCATCGTGGCGCGCCAAGCCGGCGTGGTGGCGGGAACGGATCTTGCCGAGGCCGCCTTCAGAGCGCTCGACCCGGAGGTTCGTTTCGTCCGGACCGTCGCGGATGGCGGCATGGTCGCGGCGGGCGAACCCATCGCCACCGTGGCCGGCAAAACCCGCGCCCTGCTTAGCGCCGAGCGGACCGCGCTCAACTTCCTCGGCCGGCTGAGCGGCATCGCCACGCTGACCGCGTCCTACGTCAACGCGGTAGCGGGAACGGGTGCGCGCATCGCCTGCACGCGAAAGACCACGCCAGGATTGCGCGCCTTCGAGAAATACGCGGTGCGGGCCGGGGGCGGCATCAATCACCGTTTCGGCCTTTACGACGCGGTGCTGGTGAAGGACAACCATATCGCCGCCGCCGGCGGCCTCGCCAACGCGCTGGCGCGGCTCCGGACACGGGGCGGACATCTCGTCAAGATCGAGGTCGAGGTCGATACGATCGATCAGCTTGCCGAGGCGCTTCGTTTTGCGATCGATGCCGTGCTGCTCGACAATATGGACATCGAGACGCTGCGACAGGCGGTGAAAATGGTTGCCGGGCGCGTCATGACCGAGGCTTCCGGCGGTGCGACGCTAGAAACGGTGCCGGAAATTGCTGCGACTGGCGTTGACGTGATCTCGGTTGGCGCGCTCACTCACTCGCCGCGTAACCTAGACTCATCGCTGGAGTGGAAGCGCTAGAGGCGCTGTCGCCCGCCGCCGAGACGAGGGAAAGAGCGGGCGTGAGCGAAAGCATCGTGGGCTGAGGCTCCGGCGCTCGTTCCGGCGTCGTCGCATCGACAGCGGAAGCCTCGACGAGGTAAGGCTCCTCGTTGCGCTTCTTGTAAAAGATGTGGCGGCCGATCGTATCGATCCTACTCATGCTGCCAGCCCAATAGGGGTTGACGTAATTCGCGTGGTAGTAGGTGGAGTAGCCGACCTCCGGAAGCCATAGCTCGCCGGCGGTGATTCGCTTGGCGATATTTTGGGCCTGCGCCCATTGTCGGTCGTTGCGCGGTATGTCGGTTTTGCCGTCGCAGGTGAAGGAGAACTGGCAGCCTGGGTGCATCTGGCCCTGATAGACGACACCGCAGATAGTTTCGGGGAAGAGCGGGCTCCGCACCCGATTGAGGATCACTTGGCCGACCGCGACTTGACCGCGCTCAGGCTCGCCGCGCGCCTCGAAATAGATGGCGATGGCGAGGCAGCGGCGTTCGCGGTCCACAAACTCGGCCTGGCTCTCGCCCCTATAGCGGAAGTCGAGTCCCTCGGGGGTCGGGTGATAGGCGATCTCCTCGGGCGAAGGCCGGAAGGCTTCGACATCGAAGTTTGAAGCGGCGGCGCTCATCAGGAGGGAGGCATCGGCGCCGCTGATCGAACCTGTCAGAGCGACCGCGGAGCTGGTCGGCTTGAGCCGGTCGCCCTTGATCGCACCATTAACCTCGCTGCGGCGCCACAGCGCGCCGGTGGTGGCCGGATCGCCGGTCACGCTCGCGGCAATGAGCTGCTTGCCGGCCGAGGTCACCCTGCTGGGCATAAAGTGTTGGTCGGCCCTTGGCCCTTTGCCGGCGGCGCGGAAGAGCGGCGCGGCCTCGCGCGGCAGGCGCTGCGGCGCGGCTTCGGCCTGGCGCGTCAGAGCCTGCTCGGAGCCTTTACCGGCGAGAAAGAGCTCGATCTGGAAAGCGACCGGGTTGCCGGGCACGGCGGCGACATAGCCAAGACCGATGAGGGGAAGCGGCACGAGCGCAGCGATGCTGTGCCACATCCGACGAGGCAAGCGTCGGCCCATTTTCCCTCCAGTTCCCCGTAGTCCCGGCGGGAAAAATCCATCCGAAGGGTCGGATGACATTCCCCGCTCCGCCCCAAGCCGCAGGCACCGAGCCTACGCCAGGAGGCGTCCCCAAACTTTAACCAGGCAAAAATGGTGGGAAATCAGCGGTTTATTGTTAAGTCCCCCACCGGTTCTAGCCCGGAATCCCGTCTAATTACATTAACCCTGCCTGACAAATTAGAGCAAAATGTGGTCTTAGGCAATCCGGTCCCTAGTTGTCACGGGGAAGCGCTAAGGATCGGTTACCATAAGTCCGAGGGCGGCCTGGGCGGCCGCCAGCCGGGCAACGGGCACCCGATAGGGCGAGCAGGAGACGTAGTCCAATCTAATCCGCTCGCAGAAACCGATCGTCTCCGGGTCGCCGCCATGCTCGCCGCAAATGCCCATCTTGAGATCGGGCCGAACCCGGCGTCCCCGCTCCGCGGCGATCTGCATCAATTCTTCGACCGCCTTGTCGAGGGTGACGAAGGGGTCGTGCTGGATGATCCCCTTATCGACATACTCGCCTAAGAATCGCCCGGCGTCGTCGCGGCTCAAGCCAAAGGTGGTCTGGGTCAGGTCATTGGTGCCGAACGAGAAGAACTCGGCGCTCTCCCCGATCTCACCGGCCATCAGGCAGGCGCGCGGGAGTTCGACCATGGTGCCCACCGAATAGGCCACGTTGGTCTTTCGTTCCTTTTCCACCGCGCGTGCAACGCCGGCAATGCGCTCCTTGACGAGGTCGAGCTCACCCTTGGTGGCGACGAGAGGCACCATGATCTCGGGGATGACGCGGTCGTGCAGCGCCCGGCCCGCCTCGATGGCAGCCTCGAAAATGGCGCGGGCCTGCATCTCGACGATCTCGGGATAGCTCACCAGCAGCCGCGAGCCTCGTTGGCCGAGCATGGGGTTGAACTCGCTGAGCGCGGCGACCCGGCGGCGCAAGCGCGCCACGCTCACGCCCATGCTGACGGCAACTTCGCCGATGACGTCATCGCCGTGGGGCAGGAATTCATGCAGCGGCGGATCGAGCAGGCGGATGGTCACCGGCAGTCCGGCCATGATCTCGAACAGCTCGACGAAGTCCTGGCGCTGGGCCGGCAGGAGCTTGGCGAGCGCACGGCGCCTCCCCTCGTGATCTTCGGCAAGGATCATCTCGCGCATGGCGAGGATGCGGGTCTCCTCGAAGAACATGTGCTCGGTGCGGCAGAGCCCGATGCCTTCGGCACCGAAGGCCCGCGCCTGGCGCGCGTCGGCCGGCGTGTCGGCATTGGCGCGCACTTTCAGCCGGCGGAAGCCATCGGCCCATTGCATCAGGGTGTTGAAGTCGTCCGACAGCTCCGGCTCGCGCATCGGCACGCGACCCTTGATGATCTGGCCGGTGGAGCCGTCGATGGTCACTACGTCGCCCTTGCGCAGAAGGACGCCGCCGGCGGAAAGCGTCTCGCGCTCGAGGTCGATCGTGACCGAAGAGGCGCCGACGACGCAGGGCCTCCCCATGCCGCGCGCCACCACGGCCGCATGGCTCGTCATGCCGCCCCGGGTGGTAAGAATGCCGAGCGCGGCATGCATGCCCTGCACGTCTTCCGGCGAAGTCTCGACGCGGGCCAGAATCACGGTGTGGCCCTGCGCCTTGAGATGCACGGCCTCGTCGGCGTCGAAAACGAGCTCGCCCGAAGCGGCGCCGGGCGAAGCCGGCAATCCCTTCGCAAGCACCGTCTTCTCGGCAGTGGGATCGAGCGTCGGATGCAGGAGCTGGTCGAGCCGGCCGGCATCGATGCTCTTCACCGCCTCTTCGCGGGTGATCAGGCCATCGCCCGCCATTTCGACAGCGATCCGCAGCGCGGCTTGCGTGGAGCGCTTGCCGGACCGGGTCTGCAAGATGAAGAGCTTGCCCTCCTGCACCGTGAACTCGATGTCCTGGATGTCGCGGAAATGGCCCTCGAGCTTGGCGCAAGCCGCTTTGAGCTCCGCGAACACCGCTGGCATGAGCGCCTCCAGCGATGGCCGCCCCGCATTCGCGCCGCGGCGCGCCGCCTCGGTCAGGGGTTGCGGCGTGCGCATACCCGCCACCACGTCCTCGCCCTGGGCGTTGACCAGAAACTCGCCGAAAAGCTCGGGGGCGCCGGTTGAGGGGTTGCGGGTGAACACGACACCGGTCGCGCTCCGCTCGCCCATATTGCCAAACACCATGGCCTGGATGGTGACGGCGGTTCCCCAATCGTCGGGAATATCGTGGAGCCGGCGATAGGCAATGGCGCGGGCGTTCTGCCAGGAGCCGAACACAGCGGCAATCGCGCCCCAGAGCTGAGCGTGGAGGTCTTGCGGGAACGGCGTGCCGAGCTCGGTCTCGACGAGCTTCTTGAAGCGGGCGATGAGGTCGGTCCAATCCTCGGCGGTGAGTTCGGTGTCGAGCTCGACACCTTTTAGATTTTTGTAGTTCTCGAGGATCTCCTCGAACAGCTCGTGGTCGAGGCCGAGCACCACGTCGGCATACATTTGAATGAAGCGGCGATAGGTATCGTAGGCGAAGCGCCGGTCACCGGAGCGCCCGGCCAGACCCTCCACGGTCCGGTCGTTAAGACCGAGATTGAGCACGGTATCCATCATACCCGGCATCGAGGCGCGTGAACCCGAGCGCACCGAGACGAGCAGCGGATTGTCGACATCGCCGAATTGGGCGCCGACACCCCTGCCGACTTCGTCGAGCGCCGCGCTCACCAGCGGCTTCAGCTCCTCCGGGAGCTGGCGGCCAAGCTCGTAATAGACCGCGCAGAGTTCAGCGGAGATGGTGAAGCCCGGCGGAACCGGCAGGCCGAGGCGCGACATCTCGGCGAGATAGGCACCCTTGCCGCCGAGCCGGTCGCGCTCGGCGGCCGAACCGTCGGCGCAGCCGGCGCCGAAGCTATAGACCCATTTCGGTGAAGCCCTAGACGCGGGCTCGGCTCTTGTCATCGCCTGGTCCATGATCGGGTCAGCCCTTTTAGCGGTCCCACAACCCTCACACAAACGGCCCCGCACGAAACTGGGTTAAGGGCGAACGGCTCTGTGACCCCGTAAGCGGCGGTCGGCGATGAAGTCGCCGGTGCCGATAAGCCTCGCCCGCGGCGTCTCCCGCAAGCCGTAGGTCCATGCCTCGACGGCGCCGCCATGATCGAGACTGACATTGACCAAGAGGCGGCTCAGCAGGTCGTCGTCCGCGCCGGTGATGCCTTCATATTTGTCGAGATCGGCAAGGAGCCTCGCGTTCAACCCGAGCCGGAACACCTCGCCGACCACGCGGCGGCTTTCGCCGGGCGCGAAGACCGCGCCGGGATAGGTGCCG
>JACMJU010000068.1 GCA_014380485.1 Methyloceanibacter sp. | reverse complement strand
AAGGTGCCGATCAGCTGGCCGACGATCCCGCCTCCGATCGCGCCCGCGATCGTATTGCCGAGCACCCCGAGCGAGTATTGCTTGAGAGCGGCGCCGGCCGCGTTGCCGCCGAGCGCGCCGGAAACAACTTGAACCAAAAGACTGGTGAGATCCATGTGCCCTACCCCCTCGTTGACCCCGCACCTATATCAGGCGCGGCCTGTTTTGGACACCGTCTCGAAACGGCCCTTCGTGGAGCATCGCGGCCATGCGAATCCGTCAGGCTCGTTGCGCTCTACGCGCTCTATCCCGCTGAGCCGGCTCGAACGCCGCCCTTCTCTGGCTCCTCGGCTGGCGCGTCAGAGGACCTTGAGACGGTCCTTCCGGGGCCGAAACGGCGTCCTGGCCCAGTCACCACCCTGCCACGATTAGCGCCAATTTTGCCTGGCGGGTTTGCCAGCTTAACGCCGGCTTGGTAACGCCTTAGCGGGAATCGAGCAGGGGAAGTGAATTGGCGACACAAATTCCGGAGAGCAACGACCCGGCGCGGGATCGCCACCAGATCCAGACGCTGATCCTCGCCGTCGCCATCCTGTCAATGGTCCTCCTTGCCGTTATTCTCACCGTCACCGCCGTCTCCTGGTTCAATCAATTCGCCTTCCTCCACTTTCCCCTCGGCTTCTACCTTCTGGCCCAGGGACTTCTCTTCTTCATCGCGGCGATGGCATTCTGGTTCATCCGCCTCCAGGAACGCATCGATCTGGCCCGGAGCGAGAACGAGGGAATGGGTTAGGCGATGAACGTTCCTTCGCGCCTGCGCACCCCCAATCCTCATCTCGGCGCCTATTACGGCATCGTCACCAGCGCGTTGGTGTCGCTCATCGTCATGCTCGCCATGTTCGAGCAGCTCGGCTGGGGGCGCGCGGGCCTGGCGCAGGCCATGATCATCGTGCCGCTCGCGCTCTACCTCATCATCGCCATCGGCGCGCGGACGCTTCAGGCCGAGGACTTCTTCGCCTCGGGACGCCGGGTGCCCCCCGTCTATAACGGTTTTGTGCTGGCTGCCGTCGCCGTCGGGGGCGTGGGCTTCCTTGGCTATACCGGCACGGCGTTCTTTCTCGGCTTCGACGCCGTGGCCATCGGCCTTGGCTGGACCTTCGGGATGCTCGCCTCAGGCATCCTGTTCGTGCCTTATCTGCGCAAGGCCGGCTCCTATACGGTGCCGAGTTTCCTTGGCCATCGCTTCCGCTCGCGTTTCTTGCGCGTAGCCGCGAGCGCGATGCAGCTCCCGCCCACCGCGCTGCTTCTTGCCGCCGAGATCAAGATCGCGGCGCTGATCGCTTCGCTGTTCCTGCCGGTCTCGTTCGCCTTCGCGGTGGTCGCGGTGGCGGCGCTGATCGCGGCAATCGCCATCCTCGGCGGCATGCGGTCGGTGACCTGGGCGGCAAGCGCTGAGTTCCTCGTCGGCGCGGTGGGTCTGGCGGTGGTGGTAACCGTCGTGTCGATCCTGCTGACCAATTTGCCGGCGCCGCAGCTCACCTACGGCGAGATGTTCTCCGCCTTGCAGAACGCCGAGATCACGTCCGGCGTCACCCCGGCGAGGCCCGAGGCCCCGTCAAGCGCGCTGCCGGGCATGGCACCCCTGCCGGCTGTCAAGCCCTTCCTCCAGCCTTTCGGCATTCTCGCACCAATCGATTTCGTGGCGCTGTTCCTGTCGCTCGCGCTCGGCACCGCGGCGCTGCCAAGCCTGCTTGCGAGGAGCGGCGTGACGGCCACAATCGCCGAGCAGCGCCGCTCGACGGCATGGGGACTCCTGTTCGTCGCCGCCTTCGCGATGACGGTTCCCGCCATGGCCGTCTTTGCCAAGCTGATCGTCTTCCAGGCGATCGCGCTCGCGCCGGCGGCGTCGTTGCCGGCCTGGCTCACCGAACTCGGCGAACGAGACCTGCTCCGGACCGGGGATCTCAACGGCGACGGGACCATCGGGGCGGCCGAGCTTCTGATCGGGCGCGACGGTGTTGCGCTCGCGCTGCCATCGGCGGCCGGACTCCCTTACGTGCTCACGGCGCTGATGGCGACGGCGGCGCTGGCGATCGCGCTTGCGGCATCGGCGTCGCATCTCTTTACGCTCGCGGCCAGTCTTGCCGAGGATGTCTATCGCCCGCTCAATCGCCGCCCCGCGCTACCGCGGCTCGTCGCTGCCTGGGCCGCGGTCGCCGCCACCGCCCTTGCCGCCGCCGTCTTTCTCGTCATCGCCGAAATCGATCCCCTCAAGGCGGCGTTGACGGCCTTCGCCCTCGCCGCCGCGACCTTCTTCCCGGCGTTGCTGCTGGCCATCTGGTGGCCGCGCTGCACCAAAGCGGGGGCGCTCGCGGCGATGGCCGCCGGCTTTGCCGTCATGCTGGCCGACGCCACCTTCGGCGGGATGTTGGGCTTGCGCCAAGCAGGCCTCAGCGCAGCCCTTGCGAGCCTCGTCGGTTGCGCGCTCGCGCTGATCGCCGGCGTTACTGTAAGTCTCATGCAGAGGCGGCCATCCGCGGCGGAAGAGGCCTATCGCGAGGAGATGCGCGATCCCGGCGGCGACACCGTCTACGATCGCGCGCAAGCGCGCGCGGCCGCCGCTGCCGCCGCCTCGGCGGCGGCCGGGCAATGATCGCGGCGGGAACGGCACAAAATGAACGAAGCCCCGGCGCCCAAAGACCAGCGGCTCACGCTTTATCCCGAACTCGTCCCCTACCGCACCGGACGGCTCAAAGTCTCGGACCTGCATGAGCTCTATTTCGAGGAATGCGGATCGCCTGCCGGCGAACCGGCGGTGCTGCTGCATGGCGGTCCCGGCGGCGGCATCAATCCGGTGATGCGCCGCTTTCACGACCCTCGCGCCTATCGCATCGTCCTGTTCGATCAGCGCGGATGCGGCCGCTCCACGCCGCATGCCTCGCTCGAAGAGAACACCACCTGGCATCTCGTGGACGATACCGAGCGCCTGCGCCTGCATCTTGGCCTCGAGCGCTGGCAGGTCTTCGGCGGGTCATGGGGCTCGACGCTCGCACTCGCCTACGCCGAGACCTACCCCGAGCGGGTGACCGAGCTCGTGCTTCGGGGCATCTTCACCTTGCGCCGCTCCGAAATCGAGTGGTTCTACCAGGAGGGTTGCAGCTGGATCTTCCCCGACGCCTTCGCCGACTACCAGCGCATCATTCCCGAGAGCGAGCGGGGCGACATGATCGGCGCCTATCACCGGCGTCTCACCCATGAGGACGCCGCCGTTCAACTCGAGGCGGCGCGGGCGTGGAGCGCATGGGAGGGAAAGACCTTGTCGCTGATCCCCGACGCCGACCGGGTGCGCCGCTTCTCCGAGGACCACTACGCCCTCGCCTTCGCGCGCATCGAGTGCCACTACTTCGTCAATGGCGGCTTCTTCCACGCCGACGATCAGCTGATCGCCGATGCGCATCGCCTGGCCGGCATTCCCGGCGTGATCGTGCATGGCCGCTACGACGTGGTGACGCCGGTCAAGATCGCTCACGACCTGTCTCGCGCCTGGCCGGAGGCAAGCTTGCGGATCGTCGCCGACGCCGGCCATGCCATGACCGAGGCCGGCATCGTGCATGAGCTGGTCGCCGCCACCGATCGCTTCGCCGGCGATCGCGCCAAATAGGGAGCATCACAGCAACCATGGGATCTCGGCACGTTGACACCCCCGGTTGATGACGGTGCCTGCGATCATCTCCCGGGGATGCCGATGCCGTCGATTACACTACCTTCGACGCGGGGACATACGGTCGATCTCGCTTTGCTCGCGCCGGGACGCACCGTCATCTATTGTTATCCCCTCACCGCGCGTCCGGGTGAGGCATTGCCTCAAGGGTGGGACTCAATCCCGGGCGCGCGGGGTTGCACGCCGCAAGCCTGCGCCTTCCGCGACCATCACCGTGAGCTTGCGGCGCTCGGCGCCGATGTCTTCGGCCTCAGTACCCAAGCGCAAGATTATCAGCGTGAGATGGCCGAGCGGCTACACCTGCCGTTCCCGGTTCTGAGCGATTCCGATCTGCGTTTCGCGCAAGAGCTTCGCCTTCCGACCCTCGCGATCGCTGGCATGACCCTCATCAAGAGACTTACCCTAATCGTCCGTAACGGCACGATCGAGCATGTCTTCTATCCCGTGTTTCCGCCAGATGAGAGCGCGACCCAAGTCATCCGGTGGCTCGCGGCGAGGCCTCGGCTCGGGCGGTTTGACCGATGAAGGAAAGCACGACGGTCCGCCGATGCGGGCTCGCGCGATGCTCGATGAGATAGACGCCCTGCCAGGTGCCGAGCGTCACCTTGCCGTCCACGACCGGAATGCCGAGACTGACGCTCGTGAGCATCGCCTTGATATGGCTCGGCATGTCGTCGGGGCCCTCTTCTTGATGGGCGTAGTGCGCGCCTTCGGGCGCAAGCGCCTCGAGTGCGTCGCCGAGATCGCGCCGCACATTCGGGTCGGCATTCTCCTGGATCGTCAGCGAAGCCGAGGTGTGGCGCACGAACACGGTGAGGATCCCGTTCCCGCCGCCGATATCTTCGAGCCAGCTCGCGAGCGCGCCGGTGATGTCGATGAACCCCTTGCCTTCGGTCGCAACGCTTAGGCTGTGGCTCGCCTGTAGCATCTGGGTCATGGGCGACGATCGCCTCCGCTCGCTGTCGATTCCGCCATGGTCGCTACGAGCCCGCGCCTTGACAAGGGCCCTCGGCCGCTTGGGCCGGGAAACCCCAATCCACAAGCGGTCGCGCCGCGCCCCCGTCCCACTCTAGGGCGGTGCTTAACGCAAAATTTACTTGGCCTTGCCACCGTGGTTCCAGCCGCTTTTCACGCGTCTTCTTGGATCGGCCCCACGGGACGGGTCCCTCGGGTTGAGTCCCTTGGGATGAGTCCCTTGGGACGAGTCCCGCGGGACAAGTCCCCTCGGGACGAGTCCCTCGACCACCTCCGACGCGAATTCGGGCGGCTTACGCGCCAAGGGGAACGGGATGGCTTCGCAAGCAAGTTGGTACTCTGGCGCCCTCGGGAGGCAGGGCGAGGCGTCCGCGGACAAGGGCTTGGCGGATCAACACGCGATCGAGGACCTTCTTCGGCGCCTCGTGTATCGGGTCGAGACGAGCGAGCGCCACTACAGCGAGGCGCTCGATGATTTGCATGCGCGACTGGGCCGGCTCTCGCAACAGACCGATCCGGCCCGCGCTGCCGGCGATGCCGTGACATTCGAGCGCCTCCACGATCAGCTGAGCAGCCTGGCGCGGCGGCTCGAACGCGAGGCTTCAACCCCGCTCGACGATTTCGAACGCCTCGGCCGGGCCTTGGCCGGCGGCCTCGATCAGGGCGCGAGCGGCTCCGTTCCGCGCCCTGCCCCCTTCCCCTCGCCGTTCGAGCCCGGGTCGGTCCGCGCCGCAAGCACTCCGTTCAACTTCACCTTCCCCGAAGCAGGCTACGCCATTCCGCCGCTGCCCCCCTTGCTGCCGGACGCGGACCGCGATCTCGACAAACGTCTGGTCGAGGCCGCGCACCGCCTCGAGCGTTCGGTCGGCGCAGCGATGACACCGCAATTGCTCGATGCTCTGAACGCGCGGCTCGACGAGATCGGTCGAAAGGTCGCCGAGGCTCTCGACGCCGCCCCCAAGCCTCTCTCTCTCGATCCGCTCGAGCGGCAAATTTCCGATATGGCGCAGCAGCTCGGCCGGGCCGAGGCACAACTTGCCAAAGTCGGCGAGATCGAGGATGCGCTGCATCGGCTGATCGCGCGGGTCGACAGTAACGCAGTCGAGCTTGGCGAAGTCTCGGCCAAGGCCGCCAACGAGGCCGCCCGCCTTGTCGCCGGCGAGTCGAAGCGCGATGCGGTCAACGCCGAGCGTTTGGACGCCATGCATCGCGACCTGGTGGCGATGAATGAACGATCCCGCGCGAGCGAGGACCGCCTCGCCGGCACCGTCGAGGCCGTGCATGAATCCCTGAAGCAGCTTGTGCAACAGCTCGAGCGCAACGCTGCCTCATCCCTTGCGCCGAAGGCTCCCCTCGCCGAGCGCATGCGCGATCTTTCGCCTCAGCCGGAGAGGCAAGGAGACGAGCTCCCCGCCACGTCGGGCGCCAAGAATGGCGGACAAGCCAACGGAAACGAGCACGGCGGCGACGCCGGCGCAAAGCAGGTCCCGCCCAGGAGCGGAACTGGAGCGCCGCTTACCGGCGGCGAAGAGACCGAGGCCGCGTCTCGGTTCGGACGCGCCTGGCGCGGCCGGTCCGATGCCGAGGCCGTCGAACTCGACGAGCGTCCGCGCCGGATCCCCGCCAAGAAGAATATCGCTGCCGACGCCCAGGATGGGATCCCGGACGATCTCGTTGCGGCGGCGCGCCGCGCGGCGCAAGCCGCCGCACTCAAGGCCGCGGAGCGGACGGGCGGCTTCCCTT
>JACMJU010000067.1 GCA_014380485.1 Methyloceanibacter sp. | reverse complement strand
GGAGCCCGGCGCCGCGCTCCCAGGTCCGGAGCTTCAAATGCGCAGGGCTAAGGACCTGGACGAGCGAAATATTGGCGCGCTCGGGGAACAGCGGGTGATGTTCGAGCGTCGGTCCCAAACTGGCGAGGTCGTGGGCCTCGACGTCGTCGACGAAAAACAGGCAATGCGGATTGCCGACATTGACCGCCGACGGCGAATTGAGCGCCTTGTCGTCGATCGGACCGATCGCGATCTGCCGCGTGTCGTGCACCGGCTCGGCGAGGGGAATTTCGTTCCATGCGAAGCGGGGCGCGCCCATGTCGATGGTGACCCCGCCATCGTCATTGACGGTCGCGGCGAGCACCCCGCTCTCGGTCTCGATGCGAACATTCGGCGCCCCGCGCTCGGCGGCGACGAGCGCGGCCACGCAGCGCGCAGCATTGCCGCAGGCGCCGACCTCGCCGCCATCGGCATTCCAGATGCGCATGAACACGTCGGCCCGGTGCGAGGGCTCGAGCGCCACGACCTGGTCGCAGCCGATGCCCTCCTTGCGGTCGGCGACGGCGCGGACCGCATCAGGCGAAAGCGGGAGCGCGCGCGACCGCGCATCGAGCACGACGAAGTCGTTGCCGAGCCCGTTCATCTTGCGGAACTGTATCGCCTGAGCCTGCATGGCGCCTCACCTGCCGCTATATAGGGCGCGTGGCCCCGCTCTTACCAGCTTCGTCCGGTGACCTCGTTCCTTCCTCTCGGGATCGTTCAATCGCCCCTGTGATATAGGGGATTACCTGCTCGCTGCACCACGTAAGGCATCGCCACGACGGCATGATCTCCGTTCCGACCCGCGACCCTGATCACGCCCTCGTCCCGCATAGCTTGACGGAGCCGCTTGCCGGAAGCGCCGCCGGCCCGCTCGCCGGGCTCACCTTCATGGTGAAGGACCTCTTCGCCATTGCCGGCCGCAAAGTCGGCAACGGCAATCCGAAGTTTTACGAGCATGCCACCCCGGCCTCGGAGACCGCGCCGGTCATCGCCCGCCTGCTCAACGCCGGGGCCTCATGCACCGGCATCACCATCTGCGACGAGTTCTTCTATAGCGTGCTCGGCGCGAACGCCCATTACGGCCAGCCCGTCAACCCGCGCGCGCCCCGGCACGTGACCGGAGGCTCTTCATGCGGCGCTGCCTCGGCAGTCGCTTCCGCGATTTGCGACTTTGCACTCGGCAGCGACACCGGCGGCTCGATCCGCGTGCCTGCGTCCTTCACCGGGTTATACGGTCTCAGGCCAAGCTTCGGGCGCATCGCCACCCGCGGCGCAACGCCGATGGCGCCGAGCTACGATACGATCGGTTTCCTCGCGCGCGAGGCGGAGCTGTTCCGAACGATCGGGCGGGTCCTGCTCGACGGACGGCGCGTCGAGGCCAAGGTCGAACGCCTGCTCCTTGCCCAGGACCTTTTCGGCCATGAAGAGGCGAGCGCCGATCAGGCGCTATGGCGCGCTCTCGGAAGAGTCGGCCCGGCACTGCCGAAGCCCGAGCACAGCGAGGTCGCGGGCGAGGCGATCGACGATTGGCGCAACGCTTTTCGCGTCATCCAGGGATTCGAGATTCAATCGACGCTGCTTCCCTTCATTCAATCCCACAATGTCGATCTTGGACCCGGCATCAAGGAGCGGTTCGAGATGGCGGCGCAGATCACCTTGGCTGAGGCCGAGGCGGCGCGGCGCCTGCGAGTCGAGATCGCGGGACGCCTCCACGCTTTGGTGAGGCCGCCGGGGACGCTGATCGTGCTGCCGACGACACCGACCCTGCCGCCCGCGCGCGATATCCCCGACGGCGCCTCCTTCGCCGCGTTCCGCAACCAGACGCTTGGCCATACTTGTCTCGCCGGCCACGCCGGCCTGCCGCAAATCTCTAGTCCCGCCACCGAGGCGGCCGGCTGTCCCATCGGGCTGTCTTTCATCGGCTGGAAGGGGGGCGACGAGGCGCTTCTCGACCTCGCCGTTAATCTTGCGCCCCTTTTCGGGCATCGCGCTTGACTTAGGCCCGCTCCTCGCCGACATTCCCGGCGAAATTCAAGGCCGCTCCGTAACACGAGCCGCCGCCCTGCACATGAATTTTGCGGCTTGCGCACAGCTCATCGCGCTCAAGTAGCGCAGCGCGCGATAGCGCAAATATCAAGAGGCAGGGGGGTCAACACCCGACAGCGCGACGCGCCCTCGGGTGCGTTTATCGTTTGTGTGGTGATTGATTTGGAACAACGCATAACAAGCTTCTTGTCATGCCCCGGCTTGACCGGGGCATCCAGTAACCCTTGTCTTCGCGATCGAGACTCAGGGGCTACTGGATCGCCCGCCTGCGCGGGCGATGACAGTGGAAAGCGGAACTGATGTTCGAGACCTTATCGGAACGCCTCGGCGCCATCCTCGACAAGCTCACCCGCAAAGGGGCGCTGACCGATGCCGACGTGGGTGAGGCCATGCGCGAGGTGCGGGTCGCGCTGCTCGAGGCCGATGTCGCGCTCGACGTGGTCCGCGACTTCACCGAGGCGGTGAAGCAAAAGGCGGTCGGCCAGGAGGTGGTACGCTCGATCACCCCCGGCCAGATGGTCATCAAGATCGTCCATGACGAGCTGGTGCGGATGCTGGGGTCCGACGCGCAAGGGATCGATCTCGCCGCCACCCCTCCCGTGGTGATGATGCTGGTCGGCCTGCAAGGCTCCGGCAAGACCACCACCGCCGCCAAGCTCGGCAAGCGGCTCGAGACCCGCGACAAGCAGAAAGTGCTGATGGCCTCGCTCGATACGCGGCGCCCCGCGGCGCAAGAGCAACTCCGCGTGCTCGGCGAGCAGACGGGCGTCGCCACGCTTCCCATCCTTGCCGGCGAAACACCCACGACCATCGGCAAGCGCGCGATCGATGCCGCCAGACGCGGCGGCTATGACGTGCTCCTGCTCGACACCGCCGGCCGCACCCATATCGACGAGGAGTTGATGGCGGAAACGGCCGCCATCGCGAAGATCGCCCGCCCCCATGAGACGTT
>JACMJU010000066.1 GCA_014380485.1 Methyloceanibacter sp. | reverse complement strand
CGCCCAGGCCGTTTCGACCGCCAGGTGGTTGTGCCGAATCCGGACGTGGTCGGCCGCGAGCAGATCCTCAAGGTGCACGTGCGCAAGGTGCCGCTTGGGCCGGATGTGGACTTGCGCGTCATCGCGCGCGGTACGCCGGGCTTCTCGGGCGCCGACCTCGCCAATCTCGTCAACGAGGCGGCGCTGCTCGCTGCGCGCCGCTCCAAGCGCCTCGTCATGCAGATCGAGTTCGAGGACGCCAAGGACAAGGTGATGATGGGCGCCGAACGGCGCTCCATGGTGATGAACGAGGAGGAGAAGACGCTGACCGCCTATCACGAGGGCGGGCATGCGCTGGTGGCGCTGCATCAGCCGGCGTCGGATCCGGTCCACAAGGCGACCATCATCCCGCGCGGCCGTGCCCTCGGCATGGTCATGCGGCTGCCCGAGCGTGATCTGCTGTCATATACCCGCGCCAAGCTCAAGGCCGATATCACCGTGGCCATGGGCGGCCGGGTGGCCGAGGAGATCGTGTTCGGTTACGAGAAGGTGACTTCGGGCGCCGCCGCCGACATCAAGATGGCGACGCAGCTTGCGCGCGCCATGGTCACGCAATACGGCATGAGCGACAAGCTCGGCCCGCTCGCCTATGGCGACAACGAGGAAGAGGTGTTTCTCGGCCACTCGATCGCGCGGACCCAGAACCTGTCCGACGAGACCCAGACCATGGTCGATGAGGAAATCCATCGCATCGTCGACGAGTCCTTCGAGGGCGCGCGCAAAATCATTTCGGAGAATATCGACGACCTGCACATCATCGCGCGGGGGCTGCTCGAATACGAGACGCTGTCGGGCGAGGAGATCAAAAATCTGCTTAAAGGCAAGCCGCCGGTGCGCGAGTTCGCGGCGGAGGTCTCGGCGCGGCCAGGGCCCGCCTCTGCCGTTCCCGCCGCAGGGCGGGGCAAGAAACCGCCGGAGCCCGAGCCCGATACCGGCGGCTTGGAGCCGCAACCACAGACTTGAGGCGCTTTTGCGCTAACTCGGAAATGCCCGGCCCCGCGCCGGGCATTTTCGTTTTCGGCACGTTCTGCGCAGAGGCTTCGTGCTAAGGCTCGCGCATGGCAGGCGCGAAGCTCTATGTGAGGCCGGTGGGGTTGCTCTATGGCGCGACGGCGGAAGCGGCAGTCGCCGACAAAGTGGCGCTGCCTTTGGCAGGCGGGGCCACCGCCTTCGCCGCCGCGGAACTGATCGAGGGCGTGCCCGGCAACACCCGGATCAGGACCTTCACCGCGTCCGCGCTGGCGGCGTCCGGCGATCCCGATCTTGCGGCCCTGCTTGCCCGGATCACGGCGAGACGGTCACACTTCGCGGGACTTGGCTTCGACCGCCCGATCCTCATGGGCATCGTCAATGTCACGCCGGACTCTTTCTCCGACGGCGGGCTTTACGACAGCAAGGAAGCGGCGGTCGCTCATGCCGCCGAGCTTGCCGCTGCCGGCGCCGCGATCGTCGATATCGGCGGCGAGTCCACGCGGCCCGGCTCCGATCCCGTGGAGGCGCGGGAGGAGGCGGCGCGTGTCATCCCGGTCATCGCGGGCCTCTCGGGCCTGCCCGCGGTCATTTCGGTTGATACGCGCAAAGCTTCGGTGGCGCGGGCCGGCGCCGAAGCGGGCGCCAAGATCCTCAATGACGTGTCGGCGCTCACCTACGATCCCAAGATCGTCGAGGTCGCGCGGGAGGCAGGCTTGAGCGTCGTCCTGATGCATGCGCAAGGCGAGCCCAAGACCATGCAGGACAATCCCCGCTACGCCGACGTGGTGCTGGAAGTCTTCGATTATCTCGAGGCGCGGATCGGGGCGGCCGTGGCTTCCGGCATCGAGCAGTCGCGCCTCGCCGCCGATCCCGGCCTCGGCTTCGGCAAGACGCTGGCGCACAACCTCGCGCTTCTCGCGAATACGACGCTGTTCCACGGGCTCGGCGTGCCGCTTCTCATCGGCGCCTCGCGCAAACGCTTCATTCAGGGCCTGTCCGGGGGGGCGGAACCGGCACCCCGCGAGCCGGGTTCTTACGCCGCTGCCGCGGCCGCTGCGGCGCAAGGGGCGCAGATTCTGCGGGTGCACGACGTGGCGGGGAGCCGCCAGGCGCTCGCGGTGTGGCGGGCTTCCGTGTTCGGCACTGAAAATTAAGCCAAATCTGGCTCCTTCGGGGGGCCCGATCTGGTGTAACTTTTGCTTACAGTTTTTGAACTCAAGGGTGGTAGACCAGGAGCATAATCCCATGCGTCGCCGGTCAGATCATAACAAACGGCAGGCACCAACGGGGAACAAGACGGGGGGGCTTCTAAATGCCTCGCAAGTATTTTGGCACGGATGGCATCCGTGGCAGCGCCAACACCTATCCCATGACCTCCGAGGTGGCGCTCAGGGTGGGGATGGCCGCGGGCAAGCTGTTCACCAAGGGCTCCTATCGTCATCGCGTGGTGATCGGCAAGGATACGCGACTCTCCGGCTACATGATCGAGTCCGCGCTGGTCTCGGGTTTCACCGCGGTCGGCATGGATGTGTTCCAGCTCGGGCCCATGCCGACGCCCGCCGTCGCCATGCTGACCCGCTCGCTCCGCGCCGATCTCGGCGTGATGATCTCCGCCTCCCACAATCCCTTCGTCGACAACGGCATCAAGCTGTTCGGACCGGACGGCTACAAGCTCTCCGACGAGAAGGAGGAGGAGATCGAGCAGTTGATGGAAGGCGTTTCGACCGAGCTGCTCGCCGCCTCCGAAACAATCGGCAGGGCCACGCGCATCGACAGCGCGCGCGAGCGCTATATCGAATTCGCCAAGCGCACGCTGCCGAAGAACATCCGCTTCGACGGCATCAGGGCCGTGATCGATTGCGCCAACGGGGCCGCCTATAAGGTCGCGCCCGAGGCGTTGTGGGAGCTTGGCGCCGAGGTCATCAGGATCGGGGTCGAACCGAACGGCGTGAATATCAACAAGGACTGTGGAACGACGGCGCCCGAGGATTTGATCCGCAAGGTGAACGAGGTGCGCGCCGATATCGGCATCGCGCTTGACGGTGACGCCGACCGCGTGGTGATCGTCGACGAGAAGGGGCACATCATCGACGGAGACCAACTCATGGCGGTCATCGCCGAGTCGTGGCTGAAGCGCGGGCGGCTCGCCGGTGGCGGCATCGTCGCCACGGTGATGTCCAATCTCGGACTCGAGCGCTATTTGGAGAGCCTCGATCTCGGCTTGGCCCGTACCCCGGTCGGCGACCGCTACGTCGTCGAGCATATGCGCCAGCACGGCTACAATGTCGGCGGCGAGCAGTCTGGCCATATCGTGTTGTCGGATTTCTCGACCACGGGCGACGGTCTCGTCACCGCGCTCCAACTCCTTTCCGTGGTGGCGCAGAGCGGCAGACCGGTCAGCGAGATCTGCAATCGCTTCGAACCGCTGCCGCAAATCTTGAAAAACGTTCGCTACAAAAATGGCGGCCAGCCGCTCGACAACGTGGCGGTGCGGCGAGCCATCGATAGCGGCAAGTCGAAGCTCGGCAAATCGGGGCGTCTCGTCATCCGCCCATCGGGCACGGAGCCTGTGATCCGGGTCATGGCCGAGGGCGACGACGAAAAGCTGGTCAAGACGGTCGTCTCCGATATCGTCCACGCGCTGACCGACGCCGCCGCCTAAGAACGCGCGGCCGATCCGACAAGCAATCGCTATCGATCCGTTATTGCACCTCCGCACCTATCCCTCGGGCTGCGATTGTCGGCTTCCCTCGACCCCGGTCCCGGCGGAGAAGACGTGCGCTCTTGACGCTCCTTGGGGCTGTCATTAAGGCCAGAACGAAAGGGCCCCGGCGGCAAGGAGACGGATTGTTGTGACCACGCTTGCGAAGCCGGCCTTGCGCCCGAACAATCCGCGCTTCTCATCAGGGCCATGCACCAAGCATCCCGGCTGGTCGGTGGAGAACCTCAAGGGAGCTCTGGTCGGGCGCTACCATCGTGGCCCCGAGACCAAAGCGCGCCTTGCGCTTGCGCTCGAGCGGACGGCTGCGCTGCTCAAGCTTCCCGCCGATTACCGCGTGGCGATCGTGCCCGCTTCCGACACGGGCGCCGTCGAGATGGCGCTGTGGTCGCTGCTCGGCGTCCGCGGCGTCGACGTGCTCGCGTGGGAAGCGTTCACGCGCGATTGGGTCATCGATATCGTCGAGCAGCTCAAGCTCAAAGATGTACGCGCGATGCTTGCGCCTTATGGCGAACTCCCCGATCTCACCCAGGTCGATTGCGACCGCGACGTGGTGTTCGCCTGGAACGGCACCACCTCGGGGGTGCGTGTGCCTAATGCCGATTGGATCAGAAACGATCGCGCCGGCCTGACCATCTGCGATGCGACCTCGGCGGTGGTCGCGCAAGAGATCGCCTGGGAGAAGCTCGATGCCGTCACCTTCTCCTGGCAGAAGGTGCTCGGCGGCGAGGCCCAGCACGGCATGCTCATCCTCTCGCCCCGGGCCGTCACTCGGCTTGAAACCTATGCACCGCCCTGGCCGCTACCGAAGCTCTTCCGCATGACGGAGCGCGGCAAATTGATGGAGGGATTGTTCGCGGGCTCGACCATCAACACCCCCTCGATGCTGTGCCTGCAAGACTATCTCGATGCGCTCGACTGGGTCGAAATTGTAGGCGCCCTTGCGGGGACGATCGCGCGGTCGAACGCCAACGCCGCAGTTCTTTCCGACTGGGTCGCCAGGACGGCTTGGGTCGATTTTCTTGCGCGCGTCCCTGAGACGCGTTCAAACACCTCGATCTGCCTTAAGATCGTCGATCCCGAGATAGGCGCAACTCCGCCCGCGACCCGCGACGCCGTTCCCTTGCGAATGGCGGCGCTGCTCGATGCGGAGGATGCCGCCAAGGACATCGCAGCCCATCGCGCCGCGCCGCCGGGCTTGCGCATCTGGACCGGCGCCACGGTGGAACGGAGCGATGTCGAGGCGCTTCTGCCCTGGCTCGATTGGGCCTTCGCCCAGGTGAAACGGGCTGTCCTCAAGGGGGCCTAACCTGACTTTTCCTCCTCCGGAGGGAGGAAAGCAGGCTCGCGTCGGCTCTGCGGGCGCGCTATAAGGTGACACGGCCCCGCCAGAAATCGGGGCCGTTTCTGCGTCGCCGGCCTGGAATCGAAGGACTTCTCGCGTGGCCAATGTCGTGGTCGTCGGCTCCCAATGGGGCGACGAGGGCAAGGGCAAGATCGTCGACTGGCTGTCGGAGCGCGCCGATGTCGTGGTGCGCTTCCAGGGCGGCCATAATGCCGGCCATACGCTGGTGATCGATGGCACCACCTACAAACTCTCGCTGCTCCCATCCGGGGTGGTGCGGAAAGGCAAGCTCTCGGTCATCGGCAATGGCGTGGTGATCGACCCCTGGGCTTTGGCC
This sequence comes from Methyloceanibacter sp., assembly GCA_014380485.1. Lineage (GTDB taxonomy): Bacteria > Pseudomonadota > Alphaproteobacteria > Rhizobiales > Methyloligellaceae > Methyloceanibacter. Next base: position 23,210 of record JACMJU010000066.1, on the reverse strand, counting down.
GAAGAGATCGCCAAGATCGAGAAACTCGGGGTCAGCATTGCCCGCGACAATCTCCGCATCGCCGAGAATGCGACGCTCATCCTGCCGCTCCACCGCGAGCTCGATTCACTGCGCGAGGCTTCCGCCGGAGACGGGCGTATCGGGACGACCAAGCGCGGCATCGGCCCGGCCTATGAGGACAAGGTCGGAAGGCGCGCCATCAGAGTGATGGACCTTCAGGATCTGGCCACTCTGAAGCCCAAGATCGAACGCATCCTCGCTCATCACAATCCGCTCCGCCGGGGCTTGGGCCAGCCCGAGATTTCGGCCGATGCGCTCTGCGACGAGCTGACCGAGATCGCGCCCAGGGTTTTGCCTTATGTCGATACGGTGTGGGCGTTGCTCGACGCCAAGCGCCGGCAGGGCAAGCGCATTCTTTTCGAGGGTGCGCAAGGGGCCCTGCTCGACATCGATCACGGGACCTATCCGTTCGTCACGTCGTCGAACACCGTGGCGGCGCAGGCCGCGACCGGCTCGGGACTAGGGCCGGGCGCCATCGATTACGTGCTTGGCATCACCAAGGCCTATACGACACGGGTGGGCGAGGGGCCGTTCCCGACCGAGCTCAAGGACGATACCGGCAAGCTCCTCGGCGAGCGCGGGGCAGAGTTCGGCACGGTCACCGGGCGCCCGCGCCGCTGCGGCTGGTTCGACGCGTGCCTGGTGCGCCAGACCAGCAAAGTGAGCGGCATCAACGGCATCGCTCTGACCAAGCTCGACGTGCTCGACCAGTTTCCGGAGCTCAAGATTTGCGTGGGCTACAGGCTCGACGGTCGCGACCTCGACCATCTGCCGGCGGCGCAAGGGGCGCAAGGGCGGGTCGAGCCGATCTACGAGACCATGGAAGGGTGGACGGAATCGACCCGCGGCGCCCGGTCCTGGGCCGAGCTTCCGGCACAATGCATCAAATATGTGCGGCGGTTGGAGGAACTCATTGGCGTGCCGGTGGCGCTGCTCTCGACCAGCCCCAAGCGCGAGGACACCATCCTCGTGCACGATCCCTTCGTGGGACTAAGGCGCTAGTTTTGGCGGCGGCTATTCGCTCTTGTCATTGCCCGTCGGGCGCGAGGCCCGTGGATACTGGTTGCAAGCCGTCGCGGGCATGACAACAGGGAGGTGAATTTTGGCAGAGAAATTTCCCTGGAAACTGGCGTGGATCACAGGCGCCTCCGGCGCAATCTGCGGCGAGGTCGCGCGGCGGCTTGCATCTGCTGGCGTGACCGTCGCCGCCACGGCGCGGCCGAGCGAGAAACTCGCGGCGCTCGCTTCCGCCGATGAGCGCATCAAGGCATTTCCCGCCGATGTGCTCAAGCCGGACGAACTGAAGGACACGGTTGGCAGGATCGAGGGCGAGCTTGGGCCGATCGAGCTCGCTTTCCTCGGCGCCGGCATGTATGCGCCGTTCGATATTCGCGCCATCGACCTCGAGGGTTTCCGCCGCTCCATGGCTCTCAATGTCGACGGCGTGATCAATGCGGTCGCTTCGGTGCTGCCGTCGATGCTGGCGCGGAACTCGGGCCATATCGCCATCATGGGCTCGCTGTTCGGCTATGCCGGGTGGCCCGGCAACGGTTCTTACGGGGCAAGCAAAGCGGCGGTGATCAATCTCGCCGAAAGCCTCAAGCTCGAACTGGAGGGAACGGGCGTTGCCGTCACCCTCATCAATCCGGGCTTCGTCGACACCCCGCTCAACGCCTCTTACGACCCGAAAAAGAAGCTCTATGTGATGAGCAAGGAGCGCTGCGCGCGCAAAATCCTCGAGCGGCTTGGGCGGAAGCCCTACGAGATCGCCTTTCCGCCCCAGGTCGAACTGTTCCTGAAGCTGGCGCGTTCGCTGCCGCGCGCGGTCTCCTTCCCGCTGATCCGCTGGTTCACCAAGAGCATGCAGGGCTAAGCAAAAAGTGACCTATGCCTCCCCCTCGTGGGAGGCCGGCGCGCCCTCGCACGCCGGGTGGGGGGATTGAATGCCCCACATGCCGCTCACCCCACCCGGCCGACAGCAAGCTGTCGGCCACCCTCCCCATCGAGGGGAGGGATGAATAAGCCAAACACCTAGCTCAGCAATTCGCGGAAATAAGAATCGAGCATGCGGTCCTTGGGATCGGCCACCTTGCGGCGCGCGGCGAATTGCTGAATCCTGACCCCGAAGGCCTTGCGTACTTGATCGCGGGTGAGGAACGGCGTCTGATTGAACAGCGGCACGCCGCGCCGGTCGCTGCAAAACTGATTATAGACCCTTAAGAACTCCTCCCACTCGGGCCCTCCGGTCGAGGCCGGGTCGATGCTCAAGGTCGCCCCTTCCCAGCTATAGGAGAGCACGGCCTCGGCATCGCGGGCGATGGCATAGCCGACGCTCGGGAGGTCGCAGCGATATCCGGTCTTCGCCTCATAGGCGATGCAGAAATTGCAATATTCTTCGAGGATTTCGAAGAAGCCCCCCTCGCGGAAGGCCCACATGCTGAACAGATATTTGTTGGCGCCCGGCGAGCGCGGATAGTTGATGATCTGGGCGTGCGGCCAGGTCCGGTCGCTGCGCACCACCCACACGAGCGCCTGACGCAACAGGAAGAAGTGGAGCTTGTCGGCGAGCACGCGCAAGGTGCGGTTATGCGTATTCCGCTGGATCCACCTTGTGATGGCCGGACCGTATTTGCGCCAGAAGCGGTTACGATAGACCCAGCGGTAGCGTGAGCGTGGCTGCACCCCGGGATTGTCCTTGCGCAGCTCGACCAGCACTCGCTTCACATAGGGGAAGATGTAGTACATCACGGCGTAGCCGCGCGCCCGGTAGATCGGGAAGTAGTTGCGAAAATTGTCGAGGCTCAGCGAATAGTGGCGCACGGCCAAGGCGGTGGTGGGCCTGACCCTGATGGTCACCTCGTGGACGATGCCGAACAGACCGTAGCTCGAGCGGATGAACTGCATCTCCTGGGGATTGTCGCGCTCGGTGATATCGCGGAGCGTGCCGTTGGGAGTGACCAGCCGCACGCCGGTCACGTAGGAGCTGACTTGGCCAAAGCCGCCGGGGAAGGAGCTGTCCTTGGAGGCGGCGGTCGCCATGGCGCCCATGGTGACATTGCCGATCTCGGTGGTGACATAAGGCTGAAGCCCCCGCTCTTTCAGGGCTTGGGCAAGCACGATATAGGTCACGCCGGCCTCGACCGTCACCGTGTCGTCGGTGAAATGCAGGATACGGTTCATGGCCTTCATGTCGACCATGGTGCCGCCGTCGTCGCCGTTCATCCGCGCGGTGGAATGCATGGAGCCGGCCGGCCGCACCGGCGAGGGAAACCGCACCTCGTCAGTCAAGATCTCGACCAGATCCTCCACGCTCTCGGGCGTGACCAGGACCTTGGGATGGTAGGTCCAGGTCCCGTCCCAGGTCTTGACGGTGACGTCCTGCTTGATCTCCATGAGTCCCCCGGGGTGCCCTTCGGGCGTCAGACGATAAAGCAAAGCACGGACGAATCCAGGATGGAAGCGCCGCAGCCCAACCAAGCTATTGGGCTCGGTGCGCGGCGCCGGGATTTGACGCAGGATCAAAGAGCCCGAGGCGGCATGCGAGTGGGTTGAACCATCGTGGCGGGGATGCTTAAGGTCTGCCGCCAAGAGGCCTGACGGAAGCTTGAGGTCAGGCACAGCAAACGAGGTCACAGACTTTGCAACGTTTTTGTATCATTGGCGCCGGCGCCTGCGGGCTCGCGGTGGTCAAGACTTTCGCCGAGCAGGGCATTGCCTTCGATTGCTTCGAGGCTCTGTCCGAGATCGGCGGTATCTGGAATCCCGAGAGCCCGCACGTCGTCTACGGCTCGACCTATCTCAACTCCTCGAAGAAACTGTCGCGCTATCCCGATTTCCAATTTCCCGAGGAATGGTCGCCCTATGTGAGCCGGGCGCAGGCGCAAAACTATTTGCGCGCCTATGCCGAGGCGTTCGGTCTCTATCCGCTGATCAGCTTCAACAAGCGTGTCACCTCCGTCCTGCCTACGGACCAAGGCTGGGAGGTGAGGATCGCGGGAGAGAGCGCGCCGCGCCATTATGCCGGGCTCATCGTTGCCAACGGCCATCACTGGGAACCCTTCGTCCCCTCCTATCCCGGCCAGTTCGAGGGGGAGATGCTGCACTCTCATGACGTGAAGTCGAAGGAGCAGCTCAAGGGCAAGCGCGTGCTGGTGGTCGGCGCCGGCAACTCGGCGGTGGACATTCTGTCGGATGCGGCGCTCGATGAGAGTGCGCGCGCCGTCCATTCGATGCGCCGGACCTATTATTTCTTTCCCAAAACGGTGTTCGGCAAACCGACCGACGTGTTCGTCGACTATACCAGCCGGATACCGTTGCCGCGCTCGGTCATGCGGCTGTTCTACCGCTTTGGCATGCGCGTCCTGGTCGGCCCGCATCATCGCTTCGGCCTTGAGCGGCCGGACCACAATCTGTTCGAGGCGCATCCCACCGCCTGCAACACCTATCTCGATCACATCATCCATGGGCGCATCGCGGTGAAGCCCGGCATCGAGCGGCTCGACGGGAAGACGGTGCATTTCGTGGACGGGAGCGAGGAGGAGATCGATCTCCTCATCTGGGCGACAGGCTTCAGGCCGAGCTTCCCGTTCATGGATCAATCCACCATTCTCGATGAGCAAGGCCGCTCCAAACTCTTCATCCACACCTTCCACCGCGAGCGTGACGATTTCTTCGTGGTCGGGCTGTTCGAGCCGGCCGAAGGCGGCGTGTGGCAGATCGCCGATTACCAGGCGCGGTTGATCGCGAGCTTCATCAGGGCCAAGGCCGGCGACCCGCGGCGTGCCGCATGGTTCCGCGCGCTGAAGGCACGGGCCAATCCCGATATCGGTCATGGCATCAAGTGGAAGGACACGCCATGGCACCGTTTCGAGATTCAGCACTACCGCTTCCGCAGATATATGGAGCGGCTTATCAGGCGCTTCGGCGCTTTTGGCGTTCGCCTGGCCGAGCCGCGAACCATGCAGATCGAAGGCGCCGATCGCGCCAACGCCGGCCTCAAGCTCGCGTCCTGAATCGCGAGCGGTGCAATTATTTACCTCAGGAGGACGGGGAGAATGGTTTGCCGGTCGCGCGGCGCAACTGGCGCGCGACGAGGCGCGGGAAGAGCGCGTTAAGAACGAAGAGCGCGCGAAAGATGCCGGGTCTCACGACGAAGGCCCGTCTCGCGGCGACGCCGTCGAAGATGGCGCTCGCCGCCTCGTCCGGGGTCAATATGGGAACGAGCCGCTTGTTGGTCTTCGGCATGTTCTCGCGACTACCGGGATTGTGCTCCCAATAGGGGGTCTCCACCGTGCCGAGCACGACCAGGGTCACGAACAGGCCGGTGCCTCGGAGCTCGCTCTGCAAGGTTTCGGCCAGGCCGGCCACCGCGCGGCGCGCGGCGATATAGGCCGCCGCCCTCGGCCAGGCAAGGTAAGAGGCGGGCGAGGAGACGAAGGTGATGCCGCCGCTCCCGCGCGCAAGCATCGCGGGGAGAAAGGCGCGGGTGAGGTTGAAGGCGGCAAGATAAGGCACCTCGATCATGCGCAGGGCGTCCTCGGCCGTGGTCTCGACCATGGGCAGCCAACGGCCGGCACCGGCATTGTTGATGAGAATGTCGGGCGTGCCCAAATCGCGCGTGATCCTCGCGCTCGTTTCTTCGGTGGCGCTTCTATCGGACAGGTCCACAGGGTAGGGCGTGGCGGCGCCGCCCGCCTTGCGGATGGAATGGGCAACGGCGGCGAGCTTGCCGGCGTTGCGGGCGAGCAAGAGAACATGAGCGCCGCTTGCGCCATAGCGCTTGGCGGCGGCCTCGCCGATCCCGCTCGACGCTCCGGTGATGAGCACAAGCTGCGACGCCATGAACGCTCTCTTTCGTTCCTGAGCTCGGGGGTATAAGTGCCTGGAGTCGAGACACTTTCTCCTATCGTGGCAAAGACTGCGACTGTTGCACAAAGGCTACATCAAGCCGGGAACCCTTGTGCCGCGGCCGCAAAGATACTGGTGTGCAGGCGCGGGCTGGTTAATCTTAACCCATCTTCGAGCTTTCTGAAGGAGGCGTTCCCGATGAGGTCGTACCTGCGTGTCTTGGGGCTGGCTCTGATCGCGGCCGGACTATGCACGGTCCAAAATGTGCCGGCCAATGCAGCCTGTCTCGGATTCTCCGGCACTGCCGATGGCTTCGACAAGGTGACGGCGGTGACCCGCGCCCAGGCCGCAGTGGCAGCGGCGATCGCCGAATACAAATCGCAAAAGAGGCTCCGCACCGTCTCCGTCACGCCAATGCGCGCAACGCCTCAGCCTTATTGGCGCAGCTCCGTGAGTGCAAACCTGTTCCACAAGCCGGATATCGTGAGGGCGAACTCCTATACCGTGTGCTGGTCAGGCGTGGTCTCGCCCTATGTGTGCACCTCGGGCGCCAAGGCCTGCTGGTAATCTGCAAGACCCCGCATCGCGCCCCGGGGCGAGCCCCTCGGGGCGAATCCCTCGGGGCCGGTCTCCATTCTCAACGCTCGCTTTAATGCGCGGGCACGAGCGAAACCTTCTCCGGCCGCTTCATCAGGAAGATCAGCGGAATGATCGCGAGGGTGACCATCGCGATGAACCAGAAGATGTCGTTGAAGGCGAGCATTTGGGCTTGGCGCCCGATCTCGTGAACGATCAGCGGCGCCGCTTCGGGCGAGGTGGGGGTCAGCCCGTGCTGGCCGAGATAGGGAACAACATCGCGGTTGTAGGGCGTGATATGAGCGGTGAGCTCGTTGAAATGAATCTGCGTCTGTCGCACGAAGAGCCAGCTCACCACCGCGATACCGGCTGAGCCGCCGATCCCCCGCATCAGTGAGTAGACGCCGGAGGCTTCGTCGTACTGCGCTTTCGGAATACTGGCGAAAGCGACGGCGGTCAGTGGCACGAAGAATAGACCGGACCCGATTCCCGCCAGCATGCCCGGCGTGGCGATGCCCCAAAAGTCCACATACAAGGAGAAATAGGCCATCGGCAGCGTCCCCATCGCGGTCATCACCAGACCGGCGATCACGAGATGGCGGGCATCGAACATGCGGATGAGGATGCTTCCGGTGATCGCCAAAGTGATGGCGCTGACGATGCCGCGCGGGATGAACAGGGTCCCGGCGGTTGCCGGCGGGTAGCCGAGAAGCCTCTGGCTGAACAGCGGCATGATCGCCATCCAGCCAAACAGGCTGACGCCGTAGGCGGTAATGGCGAGCGTACCCGCCACGAAGTTGCGGTCCTTGAGCAGCGAGAGGTCGATGATGTTGCCGGGCCGATTCCAGCCGCGGAGGAAGAAGGCGCCGCCGGCGAAGATGGCGATGATGGTGCCGGCGACGATGGCCTTGGAATTGAACCAGTCGCGCATCTGGCCCTGGTCGAGGACGTATTGCAGGGCGCCCACGGCAAGCACCAGAAGTCCCAAGCCCACCCAGTCGGTCTTTAATTCCTTGATGGGTCGGCGCGGCAAATAACCGACCGAGAGCAAAAGCGCGATGAGGCCGATTGGGATGTTGATGTAAAACACCGTGCGCCAGGAATAGGTCTCGGTGAGATAGCCGCCGAGCGCCGGTCCGATCACGGGCGCGACCATGATACCGAGACCGAAAATGGCGAGCGCCTGGCCGTGCCGTTCGCGCGGGAAGGCATCGAGCAAGATCCCCTGGCTCAAGGGAACGAGCGGCGCACCGAACACGCCCTGGGCCAGGCGGAAGACCACCATGCTCTCGAGGTTCCATGCCATGCCGCATAGAGCCGAGGAGACGACGAAGCCCGTTATGGCAAACAGCAGAAGCCTTCTCCGGCCAAGCCAAGAGGAAAGATAGCCGGTGAGCGGCATCACCACGGCGGCGGCGACGATGTAGGAAGTCAGGACCCAGGTGATCTGATCGGGCGTGGCGGCAAAGGCGCCGAGCATATTGGGGATCGCCACGTTGACGATCGTCATGTCGAGCACTTCGAGCACCGCGGTCAGCACCACGGCGATGACCAGGGGGATCGGCGGGCGCTCGGGATGAGGCTCGGGGAGACGCGCGCGCGGCGGCGGGGAAGGAGGCTTGCCCCTGGGGCCCTTTGCCCCCGCCCGCTTGGCGGGGCTCATTGCGTGCTCTGGGCGGGTTCGGTGGTGTCGATCCGGACCGTGGCGCTCGCGCCCAGGCGCAACGGCTTGTCCGGGGGCGACGTGCTCGTGATCTTGATCCTTACCGGGAAGCGCTGGGTCACCTTGACCCAGTTGCCGGTGGCGTTCTCCGGCGGGAGCACCGAGAAGCTCGCCCCCGATCCGGCGCTGATGCTCTCGACGACGCCGTCGAGCGTGAGGCCCGGATACATGTCGAGGCTGATGGTCGCCTTTTGACCGGCTTTCACGCGGCCGAGATCGGTCTCCTTGAAGTTAGCGTCGACCCACCAATTGCCGTCTTCGATGATGGCGAGAGCGGGCGTGCCGGCCGGGACGACACTACCCGGCCGGAGATTGACATTGGACACCCAGCCGCTGGCGGGGGCGGTGACGTGGGTCCGCACCCGCTCATGCGTCGCCTTGTCGAGCGCCGCCGAAGCGGCACGAAGCTGTACCGTGGGGGTGGTGACAGTGAGTTTCGTTTCTTGCTCGGTGTCGAATTCCGCCTGGGCCTCTTCAAAGGCCCGAACAGCGTCATGCCACGCCTTCAAGGCGTCGGTGATCGCGGCCGAGGGTGCCTCGCCCTCCTGTTGCGCCTCCTTGGCACCGCGATATTTGGCCAGGGCCTCCACGAGCGCGACCCGGTTCTCTTCGAGCTTGGTCGCGGCGCCCTTGAGAGCGTCGGCCGCGGTTCCGGCGGCGGAAGCGGCGGCGTCGAATTGGGCGCGGGCGTTGCGCAGCGCCGCGTCGTAAAGCGTGGAGTCAATATCGAAGAGAGGATCGCCGGAAGCGACCTTGTCGCCATTCCGGACATAGACGTGGACCACGGGGCCGGAGACCTGCGAGGCTACGCGGACGACATTGGCGCCGATATAAGCATTGTCGGTCGAGGGGTACAGCGCGGCATGGCGCCAATAGAGCAACACGCCGCCGATGGTCGCGGCCAGAAGCACGAGAAGCGCGATCCAGCGATAGGTTGCGGCTTTCCCTTTGCCTTTGGCGCGCGGCGGCGTGTGGCTGGACACTTCTTGATTCACGACTCTCTTGACCTCGCTTGCGGCGGGGGTGGCCGGCCTCTGTGAGGCCTCGAGGCCCGCAATTCAAGGTTAAGCACGGCAGAATGATGACGAGGCTTAGACTGTAAGCGCCCGAGGGGCAAGAATTCCGTTGCTGTTGAAGGGTTAGGCCGAATTGCGCGGTCGTCGCGAAAGGACCGGCAACAGGCTTGGCGGCGTCTTATCGGCCAGCCTCTCCGGCATCACCACGCGACCGCATTCGACTTGCGCTCCAACGCCTTCGGCCTAACATGAGGGAAGTTCGAGGGCACCAGGGAAACCTGGCGAAATCATCAAGCGGCGCGCCCTCGCTTCGTCAAAGTCGATCCTGGTGATGCGGCGTTGGGGAAAAGGCCTCAACTCTGGCCGTGAGCCTTGGCGGCAAGGCAAGGCTGGAGGACCCGGAGTCCATGACAGGCAGGCGGCGCGCAGGGCTTAGCCGGCCCTGGCGTCTCTGCGGAGCAACGTGAACCGGGAGGAGGGACGATGACCACATCGAAATATATCGCGCGATTGATGGGGCCGGTCTTGCTGATCATAGCCATCGGCATGGCGCTCGGGCTGATGATGGAAGGGCAAGGCTATTCAAGCCTGCTGAAGGAGTTCATCGGCAATCGGGGGCTGATCTTCATCACCGGCGTACTCGCGCTCCTGGCGGGCGTGGCCATCGTCAATGCGCATAATCTTTGGGTGCCAGACTGGCGCGTGATCGTCACGGTCCTCGGCTGGCTCCTCGTCCTTCGCGGCATCATGCTCCTGCTCTTCCCGGTGACGGTGCAGACTCTTGGCGATCGGATCGTAGCGAGCCTAACGGGAGTCATCGCCGGTGCCGCGGTGACCTTCGTCCTCGGGGCCATTCTGTGCATCATGGGCTACGAGCATTTGTGGGCCAGTAAGCCGCGCCGGCGCAGCACCGCGCGAGCCTCAACCGCGGGGGCGCGCGGCGGCAAACGTCCGCGCCGGAAACGGGCGTAAGAGCAAGCTTATCGGGCGGTGACAGGGTCCCTTTGCTTCTTGCTCCCTCCTTGAGCATCCGAGGGGAGCGACGAGGGCATGCCTCTTGAAAGAGGCCGCGTTGTTTGACACGGGGCGCCCCGGGTCTACACTCACCATGTCCGAGGGGAGCCCCAGGAAAGGGGCTGAGAGTCCGCTGCCTTATGAATAAGGCCCGGCGGAGACCCTTCGAACCTGATCCGGGTCATGCCGGCGAAGGGACGGGACCTTTCTCATCTCCGTTTCTCCGGCATCTCCGTCGCGTGAGCCAAGGGAGCATGGCGATGAACAAACCGTTCGCCCCGAAAGACGTGCCTTCCCCCAAGGTGACCATCGGCGCATTGCCGGGGAGCCGGAAGATCTATTCCTCGCCCCAAGGCCACGAGCGTTTGCGCGTGCCGTTCCGCGAGATCGTGCTCTCCTCCGGAAGCGGCGAGCCGCCGTTCCGCGTCTACGACACGTCGGGACCTTATACCGACGAAGATGCCGCGATCGATGTCGAACGCGGCCTGCCTAATCTCAGGGCGCCGTGGATCGCCGAGCGCGCCGTCGCCGGCAAGCCCGTCACGCAGCTCGAGTTGGCGCGCGCCGGCATCGTTACCGAGGAGATGATCTTCGTCGCTCATCGCGAGAATATCGGGCGCGCGCGCGCGGCCGATGCGGCTTCGGCGCACCTCGCCGACGGGGAAAGCTTCGGTGCCTGCCTGCCCTCGTTCGTGACGCCCGAATTCGTGCGGAGTGAAGTCGCGCGCGGCCGCGCCATCATCCCGGCGAATATCAATCACCCCGAATCCGAACCGATGATCATCGGGCGGAATTTCGTGACCAAGATCAACGCCAATATCGGCAATTCGGCGGTGACATCCTCGATCGCGGAGGAGGTCGAGAAGATGGTGTGGGCGATCCGCTGGGGCGCCGACACGGTCATGGACCTCTCCACCGGGCGCAACATCCATGCCACGCGCGAATGGATCATCCGGAATGCGCCGGTGCCGATCGGCACGGTGCCGATCTATCAGGCGCTGGAGAAGGTCGGCGGCGATCCGGTCAAGCTCGATTGGGAGTGCTACAAGGACACGCTGATCGAGCAGGCCCAGCAGGGCGTGGACTATTTCACCATCCATGCCGGAGTCAGGCTCGGTTATATCCACCTCACCGCCGATCGCGTGACCGGAATCGTGTCGCGCGGCGGTTCGATCATGGCCAAATGGTGCCTCGCCCATCACCGAGAGAGCTTCCTCTATGAGCGCTTTGCCGAGATCTGCGAGATCATGCGCCGCTACGACGTGTCGTTCTCGCTCGGCGACGGGCTTCGCCCGGGATCGATTGCCGATGCCAACGACGCCGCGCAGTTCGCCGAGCTTGAAACGCTGGGCGAGCTGACGCGCGTGGCCTGGGACCACGGCTGCCAGGTCATGATCGAAGGACCCGGCCACATCCCGATGCACACGATCAAGGTCAATGTGGAAAAACAGCTCGAGACTTGCGGCGAGGCGCCGTTCTATACGCTCGGGCCCCTCGTCACCGACATCGCCCCCGCTTACGACCACATCACGAGCGCGATCGGCGCGGCCATGATCGGCTGGTTCGGCACCGCCATGCTTTGCTACGTCACGCCGAAGGAGCATTTGGGGCTTCCCAACCGTGACGACGTGAAGGCCGGCGTGATCGCCTACAAGATCGCCGCCCATGCCGCCGACCTCGCCAAAGGCCACCCGGCCGCGATCGCCCGCGACGATGCCCTGTCGCGCGCGCGCTTCGCCTTCCGTTGGGAAGATCAGTTCAACCTCGCGCTCGATCCGGAGACGGCGCGGTCCTACCACGACGAGACGCTGCCCAAAGAGGCGCACAAGCTCGCCCATTTCTGTTCGATGTGCGGGCCGAAATTCTGCTCGATGGAGATCACGCGCGAGGTGCGCGACTATGCCGCCAAGCTCGCCGAGAAGGAGGCGGGCATGGCGGAGATGAGCGCCAAATTCCGCGCGGGCGGGAGTGAAGTCTATGTGGAAAAGGGGTAATCTGGTTCCCATCACGACCGTAGAGCCTGCGTCAATTGAGGGCAGTCTCTCGACGGAGGTTCCGAAAGAAATCGCCGCCTACTAAGCGCCTGAGGCGCCGCTCTAATTTGCCATTTTTATACCCGGCGTTTTCAGGGTATTTTCAAGGGGCGGTCGAGGGACTCGAACGAGGGGGCTCGATTGTTGCCTGCACGCCAGTTTACGACTGTCGCGATCGCAGCTCTGCCGGTCGTATGTGCGTTTATTGTGTTCCTCTCCCCAAGAGTGGCGGCACAGGCCGCAGATCCCTCCAGTGCTTGCGAAGACGAGGGCGGCGTTACGATGCTCTCCTCGCCGATCGCCGCGTGGAAGGGCGCACCCTTGCGCGTGGTGTTCGCCGCGGAGAAACCGCTTGAAGGCGAGCTTGCGCTGATTGCGCCTGACGGAAAGGTCGCCGCCACATCGCGCGAGCGGACGGGGGGTCCACCTTATGTCTGGTTCGCCGAAGTGGCTGCGCCGGAAGCCGGGACATGGCAGGCGAAGCTTGCGCGCGAAGGCGCCGCGCCGGAATGCGCGAGCGTCTCGCGCGAAATCGCCGTGGCGCGCAAGGAGCCAACGCGGCCGCGCGCAGGGAAAAGCGTCTGGCCCATCAACAACGCATGGAATCGGGCGAACGAGAATTTGTATTCGGCGTGGATCGAGAAGCTGTTTGACGCGCCCCTCGACGAGGCCCCGTCGTGGAAGGCGATGCATGAGGTGTTGCGTGATCCGTCGCGCAACGTCCTCTTCAACCATCTCGGTCTACGCGAGGATCAGAAAGGGCATGTCGTTCAACCCGACTGCGCCGACGTTCCCTACTTCCTGCGCGCGTATTTCGCCTTCAAGATGGGGTTGCCGTTCGGCTACGCGAAATGCACGCGCGGCGACGGCGGCCAGCCGCCTCGGTGCCAGCAGTGGTGGAACATCGTGAAGGAGGAGCCGCCGCCGGAGCCGCTGCTGCTGGAGCAACAAATGGCCCGAGTGCCCACTGTCTTGTTCGGCGTGTTCGGACACGCAGCGCCTCCACCGCGAACAACGCGAGCAGTAAGGGTACCCCGCAAGCCGCAAGGACTCGTGCCGGGCTTCGGATATTACCTGAGGACGACGCTTGCCGACGCCGTGCATTCGGGCAACGGGCGCACGACGGCTGACGACAACGACACCGATTACTACCCTGTTCCGCTGACGGCGGACACGCTGCGGCCCGGCACCGTCTACGCCGATCCTTACGGACACATTCTCGTCCTGGTCAAACGCGTGCCGCAGTCGGGCGACGGCGCCGGCGTCTTCCTCGCGATCGACGGACAACCCGACGGGACGGTCGCGCGCAAGCGCTTTTGGCGCGGCAACTTCCTGTTTGCGCAGGATCCCGCGCTTGGCGGTCCGGGATTCAAGCGCTTCCGGCCGATCGTGCGCGAGAAGAACGGGACCTTGCGGCGGCTGACCAACGATGAGATCGCGAACAACCGGGACTACGGCGATTATTCTCTCGATCAGTCGAAGCTTGAGGTCGAAGCGTTCTACGACCGCATGGATGACGTGATGTCGCCGGCGCCGCTCGATCCGATGCGCGCGATCAAAGAAGCGATCACGGCGCTCGAGGAGCAGGTGAACGCCCGCGTGACGTCGGTCGAAAACGGACGCAAGTACCAGGTCGAAGGCGGCCGTGAGGTGGCTATGCCGGACGGCGCGTCAATCTTCGAGACGACCGGCGCGTGGGAAGATTTCGCAACGCCGTCTCGCGATTTGCGCTTGTTGATCGCGATGGACGTGGTGCGCGGGTTTCCGGATCGGGTTGCGCGACGGCCCGAGCGCTACGCGATGCCCAAGGACAGAAGCGTCGCGGACGTTAAGACTGAATTGGAGACAATGCTCGTGTCGGAACTTGCGGCGCGGAAGTTTTCCTATACGCGCAGCGACGGGTCGCAGTGGACGCTCGCGCTCAAGGACGCGCTCGACCGCATGCAGGCGCTGGAGATGGCGTACAACCTCAACGACTGTGTCGAGCTCAGATGGGGCGCGACCGAGGGCAGCGAGGAAGCCGCGCCGTGCAAGCGGCGCGCGGCTCAGGCACAGCGTGACAAGATGACGGAATATCGCGCTTGGTTCAGCGAGCGGCGCCGCCCGCCGAGGGGTTAGAAGCATCGTCGCGATAAGCGCAAGGGCAAGCCGCCGGCGCCGAGGTTTATGTGGGGAAAGGGGCTTGTGACACAAGCGGGCACGGCCAACTCAAGCCTGCCTATGGCTCACCTACAGGAATTCCAGTTCCTTTGTGATCTTGGATCTGCGCGCGCAGCCCCGCCAGTAATCGCAGGAGCGTTTGCTCGCCACGAATGCGTGGATCAAGCTCACTTTCGATATGTTTTAGTTGGTCCCTCAACCAAGTCCACGACACCGACCCTAGTCGAACACGACGACGCACGGAGTCAAGTTCTATAGGGTTTTCTTCAAACAGTCTCTTGATCCTTTTTGGGAGCTTGCTCAATCGCGCTATGAATTCAGCGTCAAGACTCGGACGATTTATGCCAATTTTCGATAGGTGGTTCTCGCGAACCTTTTCGGGAACGATGAACAGAAGTCCCAGATTGCCTCTCTTTCCCGTCTTTCGTTCCTCGCAAACCATGAGTGCCAGATATTTCAAGATCTGCTCGGGCCAGGTAGACGAGCCTAGTTTAAGTTCGACGCCGATCAACGACCTTGGAGAGAAGAAGAAGCCATCGGGTTGGGTGACGTCTTCGTTCTCACTCCAACCGAATCGAGTGTGATGAAATCCGCGACTGTAGCTTTCGAAAGGCCCCCTGTCCTCAATGCCGAGTGGTCGGCAGGGCAACTGCGATATGACATCGTCACTTGCTATATCGAAAGCAATGTTGAAGAAGTGATTTAGGACCTCTTCTTGCGATAGGAGCTTCTTTACGACGTCACCTTCCGTACCGTATCTCACATAGACCCGGCCACTTTTCGGCACCACGACGTTCGGATCCGCAAGCTCGCGGGCGACTTTGATCGACCGCATGCCTATGAAACGTGTTGTCCAATAGATATTGCTGAAGATACCCCAACACTTTTTGTTCCAGGTCATCGCACCCTCACTTCGGCTGCATGCCACACTCAGAACCGTAGCGGCGTTGCCTAAAGATCATAAAGGTTCCCGTGGAGCGAGCACGGCTCCGGATATGTTCTCTCCCAGATAATAGTTGGCCATGGCCATGCCCGATCTACGCCTGAATTACTCCGCCGAGGAAATTGACCGCCGCTTCCTCAAGTACACTAGCCGACGGGTCGGCCGAATAATCCTTGAGAATCGCATGCTCCGTTGGTCAACGCCGGGAACTCTGAATGACCCTTATGACATGCAATTTGACCTACACATTGAGGTCGATCGCGAAGCGGTAAAGCGCCTGACATTGGAGAAACTGTGGGATGCTCACTACGGTCCGCACCCCGCTCCTGTCGGAAATCCGCTTGGGGTAGTCATACGCGCATTCCGCGGAAGATTTCCCCAGCTCACGCGTGAGGAGTTCGACCGCCAGTATGGCGAAGCAATTGAGGAGGGCCTAGCCCGAATGGAACGGGCCCTACCTACATTTCAACGGGAGGTTCGCAGTCAGATTGCCCGGAGCAAGATTCTATGTCTGACTGAAATCGCAGATAGCGCGCCGATGTGGGCGTACTACGCTGAACAACATCAGGGGTTAGTGTTGCGCTTCAAGTCGGTTCCCGAACTTGATAGTCCTTGGGTCACTGCGCGCCCGATTCAGTATCACGCCGATATGCCACGGCTTCTTGACGCCGATTTCTTGGCCGACTTGTCATCTGGGCGCGCAACATTGGAGCCGACGACTATCTTGGATCGTCTCATCTACACCAAGTCGATCGAATGGGCTCATGAGCGAGAATGGCGCATTTTCTCTGGGGACGGACGAGACGTTGATGCGCTGTATGAGGATCTACCGTTCCATCAGCAGGAACTAGAAGCAGTGATTTTTGGGTGCCGTATCCCGGCACAGGATCGAGCCGCTTTTTTGCGGTTAATTAGGGAGCACTATCCCCAGGCTCTAATGTTCGAAGTGGAACGCGCCGCAAGAAATTTTCAGCTAAATATCGTCCCCCTAGTTCATGAGTGAGCGAACATAGATCGGTCCACGTGCTGCCATCGATCCCGAGAGTTTGACGACCCACGTATGCCGCTATCATTTGCTGGTTGGTGCCGCAGATCGCGCTGGTGTCGGACATAGGATCCCGCTTTTTGTCGCGACCCTCGAGTTCATTGTCATGCCCGGACTTGATCCGGGCATCCATGCCGTTACCGTGCAGCAAGTGGAAGGGCTAACGGAATGGATTGCCGGGTCAAGCCCGGCAATGACAAAGGTTGAGGGGAGGGGGCGAATGGTTCAATCCTATGTGCTCTGGGCCTTGCTCGGCATGGCCGGCTACTCCTTCATGACTCTGTTCGTGAAGCTTGCCGAGCGGTCGGGCACGGCCTCGACCCATATGGTGCTGGCCGTCACCACCACGATCGTAGCCATCTTCGCCATCGCCACCGTCGCGCTGCGCGGTGAGCTCAAGCCGCTCCTGCTCGAGTTCGAGCGGCCCCCGCTGCTATGGGCCATCGCCGGCGGCATCGCTCTGGCAATTGCCGTGAATGCGCTCTTTCACGCGCTGTCGCTCGGGCCCGCCAATGTGGTTGTGCCGATCTACGGCATGTTCATCGTCGGCGGGTCGCTGCTCGGCGTCTTGTTCCTCGGCGAGCCGATGGCATGGCACAAGATCGCCGGGCTCATCGCCGCCGTGATCGGCGTGATCCTGATCGCGATCTAGGAACCTTGGCGGCCGACGCCGGTTATGCGAGGCTTGATGAGCAGCGATGCGAGGAAGGCCATGGCCAAAATCGTCTATAAAATCGTCAAGCATGAGGACGGCTGGGCCTATAAGGCCCGCGGCACTTTCTCGGAGACCTTTCCGAGCCACAATGCTGCTCTCGCCGCGGCAAGGATGGCCGCCGGCGAGCAGAGAGTCCCGGGAGAAACGGTCGGCATCCAATACGAGACCGCCGATGGGGTCTGGCACGAAGAGGTCGATCCGGGCACCGACCGGCCGCAGACCGTTGTCGAGGACGACCGATAGGCCCCCGCGCCTAGCTTGGCCTGGCCGCCGGGTCGGCGCGCTTTGCCCTCAAAGTCGCGAGCGAGGAAACGCGGACTGAGGCACCATGGTCGTAGGGCGGGCAACGGCTTTCACCGTTGCCCGCGCGAAGCGACGGGGAGGGGAGCCTCGCTTCGATCCTACGCCGCGTCAACGAGGACGATTTCGGTGTCCTCGAGCGCTTTGACCTTCAATTCGTCCTCGCCGGTTATGGCCGCACCGTCGCGCGGGAAGATGCGCACGCCGTTGACCTCGACGCTGCCCTGCGCCGGAACCAGATAGCCGTGGCGCTCCGCACCAAGCTCATAGGCAACGGTGTCGCCGGCCTTCAGCGTGGCGCCGAGAACGCGGGCCGCGGCTCTGATCGGCAGTGCGTCGGCATCGCCGGCAAAGCCGCTCGCCAACGCCACGAACCGGCCCGAGCGCTCCGATTTCGGGAATGGCTTGGCACCCCAAGACGGCTCGCCGCCGCCTACGCCCGGCTCGATCCAGATCTGGAACAGCTTGGTCGGCACAGGCTCCCGGTTGTACTCGGCGTGGCGGATGCCCGATCCGGCGCTCATCACCTGCACGTCGCCGGCCTCGGTACGACCCTGGTGGCCCAGGCTGTCTTCATGGGTGATGGCGCCCTGGCGGACGTAAGTGATGATCTCCATCTCCGCATGGGGGTGAGGGGGAAAACCCGTATTGGGCGCGATCTCATCGTCGTTCCACACCCGCAAGGCGCCATGGCCCATGCGCTCGGGGTCGTGGTAGCGGGCAAAGGAGAAGTGATGCTTGGCCTTGAGCCAACCATGGTCGGCGCCGCCAAGCGCCTCGTATGGTCTCCGTTCGATCATTGTCGATCCTCAATTTAGCCGTTGAAGCCGCCATTGACTTATGTATCATATGCTACATATGTGAGGCCGGACCCGAGAACTGTCAAGGTCGTTGTGTAGCCATCGCTACAGATAAGGGAGGCGTTAGGGATCGCAAATATGTCAGGTGATAAGGCCGTGGCGATCGGCCGCCCCCGCGCTTTCGATGCCGACGAGGCGCTCGACCGGGCGCTCGAAGTGTTTTGGCGCAAGGGCTATGAGGGCGCGACCCTTTGCGACCTGACCGGGGCCATGGGCATCAATCCGCCGAGCCTCTATGCCGCCTTCGGCAACAAGGAGGGCCTATTCCGCAAGGCGCTCGATCGCTATTGGCGTGTGCGGACGGCCTTCTGGGACGAGGCGCTTGCCGCGGCGACCTCGCGTCGCGCCGCCGAAATGCTTCTGCACGGCATGGCCAAGTTCCTCTGCGATCCCTGCCATCCCAAGGGATGCCTCGCGGTGCATGGCGCACTTGCCTCGGGCGAAGCGACGGACTGCATTCGCCAGGAGCTCGAGAAGCGCCGCGCAACGAGTCAAGCCGCGATTCGCGAGCGCCTGAAGCGGGCAAAACGGGAGGGAGACCTTTCTGCCGATGCCGATCCGGCGGCGCTTGCTCGCTTTCTCGCCACCGTCATGGAGGGCATGGCCGTGCAGGCAGCGAGCGGGGCATCGCGCAAGGACCTTGACCGCGTTGCCGAGACGGCGCTCCGCGCCTTTGCCGAATGAAGGCGCGTTCTTGGTGCCCTGAGCAGGCTCCCTGACGGACACGAATGGAACCGGCTCACCGCGTATCCCCAGTTAAACGCAACGGGACGTTCCATTGATGGTGCCGATATCCATTGCGATGCTATGGACTGGCGGCATGATGCGAATGCTGCGAACGGCGTCGGTTGCGGCTGGATTTCTGCTTATTGCGGCTCCCTCGCGCGCTGGAGAGGATATCGCGTTCCGTGTCGAGGCCGGTCTGAAGGAAGCGGGCGCAGCACTTGCCGGACCGAAGCCCTTCGTCGATATCGTCTGTCCGATCATGCAGCAGCAGGCCGAAGCGAGGGGCCTGCCGCCGATGCCGTTCGTGCGCCTGATCTGGAAGGAGAGCCGCTTCAACCCGCAAGCCGTGAGCCCGAAAGGCGCGCAAGGCATCGCCCAATTCATGCCGGGTACGGCTGAGGAGCGCGGGCTCCAAGATCCCTTCGAACCCAAATCGGCAATCGTCCACTCGGCGAGCCTCTTGGCCGACCTTCGCCGGGAGTTCGGCAATTTTGGGCTCGCGGCGGCGGCGTACAACGCAGGCGCCGAGCGCGTGCGGGCATGGCTCTCAGGCTCGAGCGGCCTCCCGTGGGAGACGCAGAACTACGTTCAATTTATCACCGGACGCGCGGCGGAAGAGTGGAAGCTTGAGGAAACCGAATTACCCGAGCCGCTCAGGACCGCGGGCGCGGAGGTTCTGGAATCCTGCCGCGCGCTTGCGCCGCTCGTGGTGCGCGCCGTGTACGAGACCGAACCGCTTACGGCAAGCGGGGCTTGGCGCCCGTGGGGCGTCCATGTCTCGACCTCGTTTTCCAAGGCCAAGGCGCTCGCCCAGTTTGGCAGGCTGAAGCGGTCGCATCAGGCGCTGCTCGGCAGCCGCGAGCCGTTCGTGCTGCCGGAGCGGAATTTGAGCCGTGGGCGCCGCTCCATGTACATGGTGCAGATCGGCGCCGACAGCCGGGAAGATGCCGGCAAGCTATGCGCAGCTCTGCGCAAGGCGGGGGGTGCCTGCATCGTGCAGAAGAACTGAGGGATCGGGATTTCGGACCTTTCCGCCCTGCCGTTTTTCGCGTCCGGTGGGCCGCAATGTCTCAGTGGTAACATGGACGTGCTGGTATAAGGTCTCATCCGGCGTGACCGGGTTCCGGCCTCGGCCGTCCGGGCTCGGAAGCGGGAGGTCCGATGCTCACCATCTATGAGAACCGCGCCGGCGCTCTCGAGCGCCAGAAGGGCAAGCCGAGGATTGCCGAAGAAGCGATTTGGATCGATCTCATCAATCCCACGCGGGCGGAGGAGAAAAAGGTCGAGCGGGCGCTCAAGTTCAACGTGCCGACACGCGAGGAGCAGCAGGAGATCGAGGCCTCGAGCCGCCTTTATCAGGAGAACGGCGCCTATTTCATGACGGCGACGCTGCTTTACCAATCCGATCAGGGCGAGCCCAAAACCACGCCGCTCACTTTCATTCTTGCCGGCCAGCGGCTTGTCACCGTGCGCTATGCGCAGCCGCGGGCTTTCTCCATCTATGTGGAGCGATGCAATCGCGCCGAGGCCGAACTCAAGAGCGGCGGCGCCGTTCTTATCGGTCTCTTAGAGACGATCATCGATCGCCTCGCCGATTTCATCGAGCGCCTTCAGGCCGAGGTCGAGGGTCTGTCCCACTCGATCTTCGAAATCAAAGGCGGAGCCGCGTCCCGGCAACGGCGTTTCGACGTGCTGTTGCGGGCGATCGGACGCGAGGGCGAGATCACCTCGAAGGCACGCGAGAGCGCCCACTCGTTGGGGCGTCTCCTCACTTTTCTCATTCATGCCGCCAACGAGCGGAAGGAAGTCAAGCCGCTACAGGCGCGCATCCGCACCGCGGCGCGCGATGTCACCTCGCTGACCGATCATGCCACCTTCCTCTCCGGCAAGATCATCTTCCTGCTCGATGCGACACTGGGCATGATCAACATCCAGCAGGCCGACATCATCAAGATCTTCTCGGTCGCTGCCGTTGTGTTCCTGCCGCCCACGCTGATCGCATCGATCTACGGCATGAACTTTCGCCATTTGCCGGAACTCGATTGGTGGTTCGGCTATCCGCTTGCGCTCGCCCTGATGGTGGTGGCGGCGGTCGTGCCGTATCTCTATTTCAAGCGCAGAGGTTGGCTGTAATTTGAGCTTGCCTCGCCGGCAGCGGCTGACCACACTCAAGCGGTTGGATCGGCCGGCGGGGAATGGTTAAGGAGATATGAATGATCCTTCGCTCTGTGACATGCGTTGTCGCGGCCGCTTGCCTCGCGGTTCTTGTCGGCTTCCCGGCACCCGCCGTGGCTGGTCCCGGCCTCATGGCCAAGCCATCTGCCGGTCCTGAGTTGGTGCAAGAGACGGGCTACTACAAGCGCCGCTGGCGCACCCGCGACGGCGCGTATGTGCGTGATACCGATAGGGAGACTTTCGTCGCAGCACCCTTCGCCAGGGTCTATAGCGGCCGCTATGGAACGTGGGTGAGGGCGCCCTTCGTCAATCTCTGGGTCCCGCGCTAAAACAAAGGAGTCTCGTCATCTGGCCTCGCGGCGCGCGCTAAAAGCCTAGTTGCGACCACGCAAGCGAGGCGGCGGCGGCGATCGCCAGCGTGCTCACGACGCCGAGGCGGAGTCCGAAGAGGAGTGAAGCGGCAAGGATCGAGAGCGCCAAGGCCTTGACGTTGAGGCTCGCCAAGTCCGGCGTCCACAGCAGCACCGGGCCGTGCCTCACTGCGGTCACGGTGCCGAAGATGACGTGAAGGGCGAACCAGAGGCTTAGATTGAGAATTACGCCGACAACGGCTGCCGTGACGCCGGCAAGCGCTCCGGCAAGACGTGGGCTTGCGCTCAGGCGCTCGACATAGGGCGCGCCGGTGAAGATCCAGAGGAAGCAGGGCGCGAAGGTGGCCCACAGGCTGACGGCCGCGCCGAGCAGGCCGAAGGCGAGCTTCGGCTCGCCGCCATGGCGGAAGCCCGCGAGGAATCCGACGAACTCGGTCACGAGGATGAGCGGGCCGGGCGTGGTCTCGGCGAGACCGAGCCCGTCAAGCATCTCGCCTGCGCTCAGCCAGCCATAGGTCTCGACCGCCTGCTGGGCCATATAGGCGAGGACCGAGTAAGCGCCGCCGAAGGTCACCACGGCAAGCTTCGAGAAGAACAGCGCGATATCGGTGGTGACATGGGCGCGGCCGAACAGCGCCGCGATCAGGACCAAAGGCGCAACCCAAATCGCGAGCCAGAGACCGGCGGTCTTCAGCGTCCGCGACAGCGGAATCGGCAGCGGATTTGCCGACGTCGCGCTCGGCGGACCGGGCGAGGCGAGCGCGAGCAACCAGCCAATCGCTGCGGCGGTCGCAATGATGAGCGGGAACGGCGCGGCGAAGAAGAAGATGGCGACGAAGGAAGCGGCGGCGATGGCGAAATCGTAAGGGCCGCGCAGGGCGCGCCTTGCGACCCGGAGAAGCGCCTCGACGACAATCACGAGAACCGCCGCCTTGATGCCGAGAAAGGCGGCTTCCACAGCCGGCACTTGGCCGTAATAGGCATAGGCGATGCTGAGCCCGAGCACGATGAAGGCGCCCGGCAGTACGAAAAGAATGCCTGCGGCGAGACCGCCAAGCGTACCGTGAAGCCGCCAGCCGACATAAGTTGCGAGCTGCATCGCCTCGGGGCCCGGAAGGAGCATGCAAAAATTCAGAGCATGCAGAAAGCGCTCCTCAGCGATCCACCGGCGCTCCTCGACGAGCAGACGATGCATGAGCGCGATCTGACCGGCCGGCCCGCCGAAGGACAGGATGCCGATTCTGCCCCAGAGGGCGAGCGCTTCGCCAAAGCTTGGCTTGGTTGAAGTCTCGGCTTGAGCCATCGCGGTCACTCCCTAGCATAGACGAGGGCCGCACGGCCCGTCATTCCGGTGAGGTTTTCGCTCTCCTTTTGAGGGAGAGGGCTTCCCGCCCGTCGCGCGAAGCGCGGCGAGTGGCGGGAAGGATGAGGGGTGAATCTTTTGACGCGGGCTTCGCCCGCTTACCCCTCACCGCGCGCCAAAACGCGCGCGTGCTCTCCCTCAAGGGGAGAGCGGTGGAACCGAAAAGCGGTGGACGCCGGAATCCAGGGAGAAACGCACAGCGCTTGTGGCAAGAGCTTTCCCTCTCCCCTTGAGGGAGAGGGCTTCCCGCCCGTCGCGCGAAGCGCGGCGAGTGGCGGGAAGG
>JACMJU010000065.1 GCA_014380485.1 Methyloceanibacter sp. | reverse complement strand
TGCTTCTGACTTATAAATTCCCGGCGGAAATGCAGACTTGGTTATGGTTTGCCTTCCTCGCCTCGTTCGCCGTGAAGCTCCCCATGTGGCCGGTGCACACTTGGCTCCCCGACGCCCATGTCGAGGCACCGACGGCCGGCTCGGTGATCCTCGCCGGCATCCTCCTGAAGATGGGCGGTTACGGCTTCTTGCGCTTCTCCCTCCCCATGTTCCCGCTCGCCTCCGCCGAATTCGCACCGCTCATCTTCGCGCTCTCGATCGTCGCCATCATCTACACCTCGCTCGTGGCGCTCGCGCAGGAAGACGTGAAGAAGCTGATCGCCTACTCCTCGGTCGCTCATATGGGCTTCGTCACCATCGGCGTGTTCACGCTCACCATGCAGGGCTTGCAGGGCGGGATCTTCCAGATGCTTTCGCACGGCATCGTCTCGGCGGCGCTGTTCCTGTGCGTCGGCGTGATCTACGACCGCATACACACGAGGGAGATCGCGGCCTTCGGAGGGCTTGCCGACCGCATGCCGCTCTATGCCTTCTGCTTCATGGTCTTCACCCTCGCCAATGTCGGCCTTCCCGGCACGAGCGGCTTCGTCGGCGAGTTCCTGAGCCTTGCCGGCGCCTTCCGCATCAACACTTGGGTCGCTTTCCTCGCCACCACGGGCGTCATCTTGTCGGCGGCCTACGCGCTCTGGCTCTATCGCCGCATCATCTTCGGGAAGCTGGAGAAGGCGAGCCTCAGATCCATCACCGACCTCACCTGGCGGGAGGTCGCCGTGATGGCGCCGCTCGTCGTGCTCACCATCTTTTTCGGCTTCTACCCCGCGCCCATTCTCGATGCGTCGGCCACCTCGGTCGAGGCCCTGATCAAGAGCTTCAACGCAAGTCTTGCCGCGGCCGAGCAGGCGCGGCTGGCGCTGGTGCCGTAGGGAGCCGCGCCGGTGCCCCAATCCCTCAATCTGGAGGTCGCGCTGCCCGAGCTGATCTTGGCATGTGGCGCCATGGCGCTGCTGATGCTCGGCGTGTTCACCCGCAAAGCGCGCGGCGAGCTTATCCTGTGGCTGGCGGTGCTGTTGCTTGCCGTTTCCGGTCTCTTCGTGGCGAGCGGCTCCGGGACCGTGATGCTGTTCGGGGACAGCTTTATCGTCGATCCCTTCGCCCGAATGCTGAAGCTTCTCACGCTGACCGGCGCCGCGGCCACGCTCCTCATGTCGGTCAATTATTGGCGCGAGGCGGGCGGGCTAAAATTCGAGTTCCCGGTGCTGGTCCTGTTCGCTACGACCGGCATGTTGATGATGATCTCCGCCAACGATCTCATCGCTCTCTATGTCGGACTTGAGCTGCAAAGCCTGTCGCTTTACGTCGTCGCCGCCTTCAAGCGCGACTCGGCGCGCTCGGCCGAGGCGGGACTGAAATATTTCGTTCTCGGGGCATTGTCCTCGGGCATGCTGCTCTATGGCGCTTCGCTGGTTTATGGCTTCACCGGATCGACCGGCTTCGCCGCCATCGCCACGGCGGTCCAGCCTTCGGGCGCCAATCTCGGCCTGATCTTTGGACTTGTGTTTTTGATGGCGGGCTTTGCTTTCAAGATTTCGGCCGTGCCGTTTCATATGTGGACGCCCGACGTGTACGAAGGGGCGCCCACGCCGGTCACTGCCTTCTTCGCCGCAGCGCCCAAGCTCGCCGCCATGGCGCTCACGGTCCGGGTGCTCATTACCGCTTTCCCGGCGGTGACCCTCGAATGGCGGCAGATCGTGGTGTTTCTCGCCATCGCCTCGATGGCGCTCGGCTCATTCGCCGCCATCGGCCAGACCAATATCAAGCGGCTGATGGCCTATAGCTCGATCGGGCATATGGGCTACGCGCTGATCGGCCTTGCCGCCGGCAGCGCCGAGGGCGTGGCCGGCGTGATCATCTATCTTGCCATTTACCTCGCCATGACGCTCGGCACCTTCGCCTGCATCCTCGCCATGCGCCGCGGCGGCCGCATGGTCGAGGATATCGACGCTCTGTCGGGCCTCTCCCGCACCCATCCGGGGATGGCTTTCCTATTGGCGATGCTGCTCTTTTCGCTGGCCGGCATCCCGCCCCTTGCAGGATTCTTTGCGAAGTTCTACGTGTTCCTCGCCGCCATTCATGCCGGCCTTTACGCGCTCGCTGTCATTGGCGTGCTCTTAAGCGTGGTGGGGGCCTACTATTATCTCCGCATCGTCAAGCTTATGTATTTCGATGCTCCCGCGGAACGTTTCGAGCCGATGCCGGCACCGCTTGCCGCCATGCTCGGCGTAACCGGGATGTTCGTCCTTTTCTATGTCGCCTATCCGGCACCGTTGGTAACGTTGGCCGGTCGCGCCGCTAAGTCACTGTTCTAAATGGCTTTTTTCGCAACATCGTTACCGAAATTGCCGAGCGGCTACCGCCTGATTCGGATGGAGACGGTCGACTCGACCAATGCCGAAGCGCGGCGACGCGCCAAGGTCGGCGAACCGGGGCCGCTATGGATTTGGTCGGCCCGGCAGTCTCAGGGCCGCGGCCGTGGCGGCCGCGAGTGGATTTCCCGCCCGGGAAACCTCTTCGCGAGCCTCTTGATCGGGATCAACTGTCCCGGTCGCATCGCCGGGCAGCTTGCGCTCGTCGCCGGCATCGTCGCCTATGACACCATCGCCAAGCTGATTGCCTATGAGGGTCGCTCCGAGCTGTTGCTGAAATGGCCGAACGACATCTTGCTGTCCGGTGAGAAGCTCGCGGGCATGCTGCTCGAGAATGTCGGAAGCCCGGTCGAGAACCGCTCGATGGTCATCATTGGCACCGGGATCAATCTCGCCAGCCACCCGGAGGATCTTCCGCAACCGGCGGTCAGTCTCGGCGCCTACGGCATGACGGTGACGCCGGCCGAGGCGCTGGAAGTACTGGCCGCCACAACGCATGCATGGCTGGCGCGCTGGGCGGAGGGATCTTGTTTCCCGACCATCCGGCGGGCCTGGCTCGATCGCGCGGGCCCCGCCGGCAGGCCCTTGCGCGCAAAGATCGACGGCGAGGAGACGGACGGCGTCTATGGCGGGCTCGACGCCGACGGCGCGCTGCGGCTGCTTACACCCGATGGCGCCGAGCATCGCATCGCCGCCGGCGATGTCTTCTTCTTGAGCCGGTGAGGCCTTAACCGCGAATGTCGCGAAAATCTCACGACATGGGAGCCGATTTCGTCTTCCTGCCGCTTGGCGGTGTGGGCGAGATCGGCATGAATCTCTACCTCTACGGCTACGGACGCGAAGGCGCCCGCGATTGGCTCATCGTCGACATGGGCGTGACCTTCGGCGGCGAGGCCGAGCCGGGTGTCGATGTGATCCTCCCCGACATTCGCTTCATCGAGGAGGAACGGGCCAACATTGCGGGCCTGCTGCTGACCCATGCGCATGAGGATCATTTCGGCGCCGTGGCGGATTTGTGGCCTCTTCTTGCCGGGGTCCCGGTCTACGCCACGCCCTTCACCGCCGAGATGCTCAAGTCGAAGCTGGCCGAGATCGGCCTCGTCAACGGCTTTCCCTTGCAGATCATCCCCTTGGGGGATCGCCGCACCATTGGCCCGTTCGACGTCGAGCTGATCAACATGTCTCACTCCATCCCCGAACCTTCCGCCGTGGTCATCAGGACCCCGCTCGGCGCCGCCCTTCACACCGGCGACTGGAAGCTTGACGACAATCCGCTCACCAGCGCGCCGACCGACGCCGTCCGGCTGAAGGCGCTCGGCGACGACGGGATATCGGCGCTGATCTGCGATTCCACCAATGCCGTTCGCGACGGGGTTTCCCCCTCCGAAGCCGACGTGGCGGTGACGCTGGCGCGTCTCATCCGCGAGGCGCCGAAACGGGTGGCGGTGAGCGCTTTCGCCTCCAACGTCGCGCGCATTGGTTCCGTCGCCAAAGCCGCGCGCGCCGCGAACCGCGAACTTGTCGTCGTCGGCAGGGCCATGCTTCGCGTGATCGAGGCCGCGCAGGCGACCGGCTATCTCGACCCCAATCTTCATTTCCACGAGGAGACCGCCTTTGCCAAGCTACCGCCGCGAAAAGTGGTGGCGCTGTGCACGGGGAGCCAAGGCGAGCCGCGCGCGGCCATGGCGCGCATCGCCGAAGGCGAGCACCCCAACGTCAAGCTCGATGAAGGTGACCAGGTGATTTTCTCCTCGCGCACCATCCCCGGCAATGAAAAGGCCGTATCCCGTGTCCAGAACGCACTGGCCGATTTGGGCGTGGACGTGATTACCGACCAGGACGCGCCCGTTCATGTCTCAGGTCACCCCCGCCGCGGAGAGCTCGAGCAGCTCTATAACTGGGTGAAGCCGAGCGCCGCCATTCCGATGCATGGCGAGGGGCGGCATCTTGAGGCCCATGCCAAGCTCGCCGAAAGGCTCGGCGTGAAGCACGTGGTGAGGGCGCGCAACGGCAGCATGGTGCGGCTCCTGCCCGGGCCCGCCCGGATCATCGAAACCGTTCCGGTCGGACGTCTCTACCGCGACGGCATGATCCTCACCCGCGCCGATGACGGCCAGGTGCGCGAGCGCCGCAAGCTGAGCTTCGCGGGGTCGGTCGCCGTGTCGTTGGTGCTGTCAGACAAGGGGGTCTTGCTGGCAGCGCCGGAAATTGCCCTGACCGGACTCCCTGCCGCCGACAATCAAGGAACGCCATTCGCAGAAATTGTGCGCGAGGCGGTGATCGGCACGATCGACAGCATTCCACGGCCGAAGCGGAGCCGCAGCGCATCGAGCTGATCCGCTCCAGCAC
>JACMJU010000064.1 GCA_014380485.1 Methyloceanibacter sp. | reverse complement strand
GCGTGCTGTTCGAGCGCGTCTTGGGGAATGAGGTCCATATAGCCGAAGCGCCGCGTGTCCGAATATCGCACCGCCGTTCCGTCGCCGAGATGGAACACGATATGCTCATGTTTCGACGCCGGCTTTTGCACCTGCGCGACGTTGCCCAGCTGCATCCCATTTGCGCGGTCGATGCGGAAACGGCCGGTCATGCCGAGATGCATCACCAGCACCTCGCCGTCGTCGAGGCGGGCGAGCAGATATTTGGCGCGCCGGTCGAGGGCCTCGACCGTCCGCCCCGAGAGCCTCTCGCCGAAGCGTTTGGGCAACGGAAAGCGCAGATCGGGGCGCCGTTGCTCGACGCGCGCGAACGCATTGCCGACGAGAACGGGCTCCAATCCCCGGCGCACGGTCTCGACCTCGGGAAGCTCCGGCATGACGAATTGGCCTAATACTGCAGTGCAGAAGAAGCTAGTTGCACCGCAACAATAGCCTGATCTTGGGCCTTGCGCTATTGTCCGCTCGATGTCCGAAGACCTCAACAGCCCCGATGCCGCCAAGCCGAAGACGAGCTTTGGTTTCGCCCCCGTGGGGGAAGACGCCAAGCAAGGCCTTGTGAACGAGGTCTTTGCCAAGGTTGCGCGAAGCTACGACCTGATGAACGACCTCATGTCGGGCGGCCTCCACCGGCTGTGGAAAAGCGACCTTGTTTCCTGGCTTGCGCCGCCGAAAGGCGCCGTTCCCTACGCCCTTCTCGACGTTGCCGGCGGCACTGGCGACGTGGCCTTAAGGGTGCTGGAAGCCTCAGGCCCGCGCTCGAGCGCCGTGATCTGCGATATCAGCGCCGAGATGATCGCGGTAGGGCGGGCGAGGGCCGCAAGCGAGGGGGAGAGGCTCAGCTTCGTGCGCGGCAATGCCGAAGCCTTGCCTTTCGCCAAAGCGAGCTTCGATGCCTATACGGTCGCCTTCGGCATGCGCAACCTCACGTGCCTGGAGGTGGCGCTTGCGGAGGCTTTCCGGGTGCTCAAACCAGGCGGGCGATTCCTGTGCCTCGAATTTTCCAGCGTCGAGGTGCCGCTCCTCGACACGCTCTACGACGCCTATTCTTTCAACGCGATCCCGGTGCTCGGCGGCCTGGTCGCCGGCGACAGCGCGTCTTATCAATATCTGGTGGAAAGCATCCGCCGCTTTCCCGATCAGAAAAGCTTCACGCGATTGATCGAGAATGCGGGCTTCGAGCGTGTGCGCTATCGCAATCTCACCGGCGGCATTGCCGCGCTCCACTCCGCTTGGCGACTGTGATGAGGCCGTAGAATGAACGCGATCGCCAATATGGCGCGGTTGACGCGGGCGGGCGCCGTCATCGCCTGGTCGGGCGCGCGCGTTCTGCCCGATGATGCCAATCTTCCCGCGCCGCTTGCCCTGTTCGCCCGCGTGACGGCGCCGCTGCGCAAGAACGGGGCAGGAGAGAACCCCAACGAAACGAAGCTCTCCCACGCGCTCACCTCGCTCGGGCCGTCTTACATCAAGCTCGGGCAGTTCCTCGCCACCCGCGACGACATCATCGGCCGCGAGCTGGCCCGCGATCTTTCCACCCTCCAGGACCGCCTGCCGCCCTTCTCGCAAGGCGAGGCGAAGGCCGCGGTGGAGGAGGCGTTAGGGGCGCCCATCGACAAGCTCTACGTCGAGTTCGGCCCTGCGGTCGCCGCCGCCTCGATCGCGCAAGTGCACAAGTCCAAGGTGCGCGGGGCCGACGGAGCGATCAAACCCGTCGCGGTCAAGGTGCTCCGCCCCGGCATCGAGCAGCGCTTCCAGAGGGACCTCGACAGCTATTTCTTTGCTGCCCGGACGATCGAGCGCTTCCATCCCCCCTCGCGGCGCTTAAGGCCGATCGCCGTGGTCGATACCTTGGCGAAGTCCGTCGCCATCGAGATGGATCTCCGCATGGAGGCCGCGGCCATCTCCGAGATGGCCGAAAACACGAAGAACGACGAGGGTTTCCGCGTCCCCGGAGTCGATTGGACGCGGAGCGCGCGCCGCGTGCTGACCCTCGAATGGATCGACGGCATCCCGATCTCGGACCGTGAGGGGCTCGCCGCCGCGGGTCACGATGTAAAAGCGCTCGGCGCGCGGCTGATGCAGACCTTCCTGCGCCATGCCATGCGCGACGGCTTCTTCCATGCCGACATGCATCCGGGGAATTTGTTCGTCGACGAGGAGGGCCGCATCGTCGCCGTCGATTTCGGCATCATGGGACGACTTGGCTTCAAGGAGCGGCGTTTTCTCGCCGAGATCCTCTACGGCTTCCTCAACCGCAACTACCACCGGGTCGCCGAGGTCCATTTCGAGGCCGGCTACGTGCCGCGCAAGCACGCGGTCGCGCAATTCGCGCAAGCCTTGCGCGCCATCGGCGAGCCGATCATGGACCGGCCGGCGAGCGAGATCTCCATGGCCCAGCTGCTCGGCCAGCTCTTCCAATACACCGAAGTGTTCGACATGCAGACGCGGCCCGAGCTTCTGCTCCTGCAAAAGACCATGGTGGTGGTCGAAGGCGTCGGTCGAAGCCTCGACCCCGAGCTGAATATGTGGGTGGTGTCTGAGCCCGTGGTGAAGGAGTGGACGGAGCAGGAGTTCGGCGCGGGCGCCCAGTTCGAAGCCGCAGCCCAAGGTGCGGCGAGCGTCGGCCGCTTCATGGGCGACATCCCCAAGCTGCTCGGCCAGGCCGAACGCACGGCCGACGCCTTGACGGTCATGTTCGATGAGGGCTTGCGGCTCGACGATCACACGGTCGAGCGTCTGGCAGAGGCGCAGGCGCGTGAGAACCGGGCAAGCCGCATCGGCATCTGGGTGGGCGCCATAGCGCTTGCCGCGATCGCGCTTACGCTGCTCTTTTGAATGTTGATCATTAACCCCAAATGTAGTCATGGCCGGGCTTGTCCCGGCCATCCACGATTTTTGACCTAGGCGAAAACGTGGATGCCCGGCATAAAGCCGGGCATGACGACGGTGAAGACATGAACGGCAAGCGCATCCTCTTGATCGTCGGCGGCGGGATCGCCGCCTATAAGAGCCTCGAGCTGGTGCGCCGCTTGAAGGAGCGAGGCGCGTCGGTGCGCGCGATCCTCACGAAAGGCGGCGCCGAGTTCGTCACCCCGCTCTCGCTCTCCGTGCTCACCGAGGAGAAAGCCTTCACCGATCTCTTCGACCTGAAGGACGAGGCCGAGATCGGGCACATCAGGCTCTCGCGCGAGGCCGACCTCATCGTCGTCGCACCTGCGACCGCAGACCTCCTTGCCAAGATGGCGCATGGTTTGGCCGACGACCTCGCCACCGCCGTGCTGCTCGCCACCAACAAGCAGGTGCTCGCCGCGCCCGCCATGAATGTTCGCATGTGGCAGCACCCTGCCACGCGACGGAACTTGGCGACGCTTCAGGCCGACGGCACTCTCTTTGCCGGCCCGGACGAGGGCGAGATGGCTTGCGGCGAATATGGGCCAGGCCGCATGGCCGAGCCGCCGGCGATCCTCGAAGCCATCGCGAGATTGCTCGACGCCGAGGCCGCGCCGCTCGCGAGAGGCACGCCCCTCAGGTCGCTCGCTGGCCGCCGCGTGCTCATCACCTCCGGCCCGACGCAAGAGCCGATCGATCCGGTGCGCTATATCGCCAACCGCTCCTCCGGCAAGCAGGGCCATGCGCTCGCCAAAGCCGCCGCCGCCCTCGGCGCCGAGGTGACCTTGGTGAGCGGTCCTGTCGCGCTTCCCGATCCACAAGGCGTGACCGTGGTGAAGGTCGAGACGGCGCATGAGATGCTTGCCGCCACGCTCGCGGCGCTTCCCGCCGACATCGCCATTTGCGCCGCGGCGGTCGCCGATTGGCGCGCCGCCGACGAGGCGCCGCAGAAGCTGAAAAAGCAAAACCAGGTCGAGGCCGAGCTCAAGCTCACGCTCAACCCGGACATTCTCGCGACCATCGCCAAGCCCGGGCCGAAGCGCCCGCGTCTCGTCGTCGGCTTCGCCGCCGAGACCGAGAATCTGGTCGAGAACGCGACAGCGAAGCGCCGGTCGAAGGGCGCGGACTGGATCGTCGCCAACGACGTCTGGCCGGGAACCGGGGCGATGGGCGGCGATACGACCCAGGTCCATCTCGTCACCGCAGCGGGCGTGGAGGACTGGCCGCCGCTCAGCAAGGACGAGACGGCGGCGCGTCTTCTTGCCCGCGCCGCTGACGCGCTCTCAGCCTTGCGCTCGGCCGCTGAATGAGCGTTACGGTCCGTGCCCTGCGGCTCCCGCATGGGGAAGGCCTGCCGCTCCCGTCTTATCAGTCGGCGCAAGCCGCAGGGCTCGACCTTGTCGCCGCCGTGCCCCGAGGAGAGCCGGTCAAACTTCCACCGGGTACGCGCGCGCTGGTACCCACCGGCTTCGTGCTGGAGCTGCCTCAGGGTTACGAAGCGCAAGTGCGCCCACGCTCGGGGCTTGCGCTGAAGCACGGCGTCACCGTGCTGAACAGCCCGGGCACCATCGACGCCGACTATCGAGGAGAGGTCATGGTGCTTCTGGTCAATCTCGGCAGCGAGGCGTTCCGGGTCCAGAGGGGCGACCGTATCGCCCAAGCCGTGATCGCGCCGGTCGCCCATGTCGAGATCGTGCTGGTCGACGCCCTTGGCGTCACAGACCGTGGGGACGGCGGCTTCGGCTCCACGGGCTAATCCACGCAGCCCGCGTCCCTGGTAGCGGCTCGCTCGATGGCATAAGTTCAGGCCATCATGCTCACCCCTGAGGAGATCGCGCGCTACAAGCGCCAGCTGGTGCTGAAGGAGATCGGCGGCGAGGGCCAGCAGAAGCTGCAGGCCGCGCGCGTGCTCGTGGTCGGCGCCGGCGGATTGGGCTCGCCGCTCATTCTTTACCTTGCCGCCGCGGGCATAGGTCAGATCGGCGTTATCGATAGCGACCGTGTGAGCCTCGACAATCTCCAGCGCCAGATTGTCCACGACACGAAGAGCGTGGGAAAGGCCAAGACGCGGAGCGCCGCAGCGACGATCGAGCGCCTCAATCCGCATGTGGAGACGCGCCTCTACACCACGCGGCTCGTGCCCGAGAACGCGCTCGACATCGTCGGCGGCTACGACATCGTCGCCGACGGCTCCGACAATTTCGCCACGCGCTATCTCGTCAACGACGCCTGCTATTTGGCGAAGCGGCCGCTCGTCTTCGCGGCAGTGGGCCCCTTCGACGGCCATCTCACCACCTTCCGCGCCTTCGAGACGGACGGCGAGGGCAACCCGCGCCCCTCCTATCGCTGCCTGTTCCCCGAGCCGCCGCCTGAGGGGACGGTGCCGCCCTGCTCGGAAGCCGGCATTCTCGGCGCGGTCGCCGGCGTGATCGGCTGCCTTGCGGCGGTTGAGGTGATCAAGGAGCTGCTTGGGCTCGGCGAGAGCCTCGTGGGCAGGCTCCTGCTCTACGATGCGCTCCCGGCGCGGTTCAGCACGGTGGCCTATGCCTGGGATCCCGACAATCCGCTGAACGGCCGGGCCCCCCGCTTCCATGACCTCTCCCATCACCGCAAGGCCATGGCCGTGGCGAACCGATAAGGATGGCAGCAAAGACCATCACCACAGAATGCGCCATTGCCGGCGGCGGGCCTGCCGGCATGATGCTCGGCTTTCTGCTCGCGCGCGCCGGGGTCGATGTCGTGGTGCTCGAGAAGCACGTCGATTTCCTGCGCGACTTCCGCGGCGACACCATCCACCCTTCGACGCTTGAGGTCATGCACGAGCTCGGACTCCTCGACGACTTCCTCAAGCTGCCACACCAGAAAGTGCGCGAGATCGGCGGGATCGT
>JACMJU010000063.1 GCA_014380485.1 Methyloceanibacter sp. | reverse complement strand
TATCGCGCAGCGCGGCTATAGCCCGCCCCGACAGCGAGGCCGGCAGTCTCGCCCCGTCGCTGAAGCGCGGATGATAGAGGTGACCGATCATCACCGCATCGAGCAGCCCGTCCTTGGCGAGCGCCCGGTAAGGCTCGATCTCGATCTCCTGCCAAGTCTCGGTGATGTCCGGGAGTGTCTTGTGGCTGTCGGCGCTGCTCGATCCATGTCCGGGGAAGTGCTTCGCGACAGTAACGACACCGGCCGCGCGATGGGCGCGGATGAACGCACCGGCGAGTGCGGAGACGGCATTGGGATCAGCCCCAAAACTCCGGTCCCGCTGGACGATCACATAATTGGAAGGATTGAGGCTGAGGTCGACGACGGGACCGAAATTGAGATTGAAGCCGGCTTTGGCCAGCTCTTCAGCCATCGCCGCGTAGAGACGCTCGACGGCCTCGGGCGAAGCGAAGCTTGGATTGGCGCCCACGCTCCGCGCCGAGGGGAAATAGCCGTGGCCGTTTTGGGGCGTGAGCCGCTGCACCAGGCCGCCTTCCTGATCGACGGCGATGAAGGGGATCGGCGACGTCTTGGCATTGCGCAAGAGTGCCGTCAGCGCGCGGAGTTCCTCAGGCGGCCCGATATTGTCCGGATAGAGCACCACCCCGCCGATGATGCCCTTCGCCAGTTGGTCGCGCACGGCAACCACGCACGGATCGCGCTCGCTTCTGCCGGTGAAGCCAACCATGATCATTTGCCCGATCATGGCATCGAGCCGCTCGGCTTCGGTTTCGGCAGATCGCTTCGGCTCGGAATCGCAGGCGGCGCCGAGACCGGCCAGCGCCATGCCGAGCGCGACGAGGCCGGCGGCGAGCACGATCCTGATCAGCGGAGACTGGCTCATCTTCACCAACGCCTGGGTGCTAGCGCTCGGCGCCGAGCGCGCTGGCGGCGTCGAGGATACCGGCGCCGAACGCCTCCGCCGCGTTGGACGCATCGGGCTTCCGCGCGCTCGACGACAGAATTTCGCGGGCGCCGCTCCAGTCCAATTTGCCATCGCGCTCGAGCAGCAGCGCCACGACGCCCGAGACATGGGCCGCGGCCATCGACGTACCCGACGATAAATCGTAACCGCCCTTGAGCGCGGGCGCGATGATGTCGACGCCCGGCGCGGCAATACAGATGTAATCGCCGCGATTGGCCTTTCCGTAGAGCCTGTCCTTTTCGTCGGTGGCGGTCACGGCGATGACCTCGGGATAGGCGGCGGGATAAACCGGCGCGGCTTTGGGTCCATTATTGCCCGCCGCGGCGATGAAGATCACCCCTTTGCCGGCCGCTTGCTTGACGATGCGCGCGAGCAGCGGATCCATCGGGCCGGTGAAGCTCATATTCATGACCTTGGCGCCCGAGGAGAAAGCCCAATCGATCCCTTTCAGCAGTTGGAACGTCGAGGAGAGCGCGGGATCGGCGCCGCTGCCGCGGAAGGCGCGAACACTGAGCAGCTTGGCCTCCGGCGCCACGCCCTTGAGCGCCGAATGAGCCACGAGAATGCCGGCGATTTCGGTACCGTGCGGCTCGGCCGGCGCCGGGCCCTCTCCGACCGCATCGAAAATTCCGGCGATAGCGCCAGCGAGCTCGGGGTGGGCGGCATCGATGGCCGTATCGATGACGGCGATCATGACGCCATTGCCGCGCGCCAAGCGATGCGCCTCATCGAGGCGGAGCTTTGCGCCGGAATATTGCGGCGCGTCTTGGGGAAGCGCCTCCCCCTTGCCGGCCCGGTAGTCGTAGTTGGGCTGGGCGTCTTGCACATCCGGGTCGGTGCTGAGCGCCTCAAGCAGCGACTCCACCGAGCGGTTGCCGGTAAAACGTAGGCGCACGATCGCGCCGTCGAGAAGCGGGACAAGCACGCGCGGATCGGCGCTGACATCGTATTGGCGGGCGAGCCGCGCCGCGATCTCGCTCGCCCGGTCCGCGGCCACGAGGACGAGAATTTCCTTCGGGCGATGCGGCCGGTCAGTCGTGAGCGCGGCGATTGCCGGCGAAATGTCGTCGGGCTTCTGCGTCGTGACCGCGCGTGGCGGCGCGCCGCCGCTCGAACCGCCGGTGGTCACCGCGACGCATCGCTTGCCTTTGCGGACATGACCGGACGGACAGGTTGCGTCGTCGTCCTTGGCAATCGCGCTGCAATTCGGCCATGCGCCGGTCGTCCCGTCGGGACAATTTCGACGCTCCGGCTTGCGGCAGTTGGGCCAACTTCCGGTCAATCCCTTTTCCACGCAGCTCGCGACCGGCTTGACCTTGCAGTTCGGCCATTTGCCGGTCGTGCCGTCGGGACAGTACCGGGCAATCCTTTTACAGTTGGGCCACTTTCCGGTCGTGCCCTCGGGACAGTGCCGGACAATGCTCTTACAGTTGGGCCACTTTCCGGTCGTGTTCACCGGACATTTGCGCGATCCGGTGCCGACGCAATTCGGCCAGACCCCCTTGGTGCCCTTTGGGCAAACCCTGGGGATCGATGGGGGATTGACGGTTCGCTGGCCGCCGGATTCGGCCGAAGGCAGCCTAAGGACCTTCTGGCTCGGCGCGCGTTTCGCGGCATCGGCGGCGGGCGCCGCCATGATCAGTCCTGCCAGCAACAGTGAGAGGAAACGCATGGTGCCCTCACCGTTCGGGGAGCACGGCCGTGACGATTCCCGACTGTTTCAGCGCCTCGATCGCGGCTTCCTCATCGCCTGCCTTCGAGCCGGGAAACCGCAAGCGATAGAGACCGGCTTTCGGTCCGTCGGCCACGACCGCATCGAGCCGTTTGAGCAGATCGCTGATTTCGCCGATCGTCGCTCCCTCGGAGAACCCGACGAGAACCTCGAAGCCTTCGCCCACTCTCTCCTCGCCGCCGGCCGTTTGATAGGCAGGTGCGGTGACGCGCTCCATCATCAAGGCGCCGATGGCCGCGGCCTGAAGCATGACCACGAGAGCGGCCACCGCCCCGGCAAGCGCGAGCTGTGGCGGCGCGAGTTCGGCGAGCCAGTCGGTGAAGCGGTTGGAGAGTTGCCTCAGCACGCCCGCCGAAGGCTCGCGACGTGACGTGGCGGCGATGCTTGCTCGCAGCCGGTCGAGAGCGCGTGGCCCCGGCGCGGCAATGGCCTCGCTGGAGGCGATGGTGGCGCCGGCCTCCTCGCGAACGAGCGCCAAATGCGCCTTCACCTCGGGATGCGTTTTCAGATAGCGCTCGACCCGCGCGCGAGATTTCGCCTCGAGCTTACCCGAAACGTACCAGGGCAAGAGCGCCTCGATCTCGTCGCGCTCGCTCAGCGCCTCGGACCTCTCGTCTGTCATCACGGCCATCCTCGGTCGATGCCGCGCGCCACCAGCAGCTCCGACAATTTCTTCCTGGCGTAGAACATGCGGGTCTTCACCGTGTTCTCCGGAATGCCGAGCACCTCGGCGACCTCCGCCACCGATTGCTCCTGATAATAGACGAGGTCCAGAACGGTCCGATGCTCAGCCGACAATTCGGCGATGCAGGCCCGGATCTTGGCGCTCTTGTCGTGCTTCTGCGCGGCGATGTCGGGCGTATCCTCCTCGGCCACGAGATCACGGGCGGCCTCATCGGCGACAACGCGCTGATGGCCTTGTTGTGGGCGATCGATAGCATCCAGGTCAGCGGTTCGGACCGTCCCTCGTAGCGGTGCGCATTCTGCCACACGGTTAAGAACACCTCGTTCAAGAGCTCCTCGGCGATCGCTTGATTTTTCACCACCCGCATGAGGAATCGGAACACGCGGGTCTCGGCGCGAGCGAAGAGACGCTCCAATGCCTTTGCATCGCCGGACGCGATGGCCTTCAACAGGGCTCGCTCTTCGGCTTGCGCTTGCATGGGGCCTCACCGCCGCTCGCGAAACCTTGGACGCCTCGAAGAGCCGAAAGGTTCAAATGGGGCTAGGCCCCATGTCGCGAAAAGATTGCCAGATCGGAGATCCTAATTCCAGCGCTCGTTCAATAGCTTGGGCGGATCGCGGGCCGGCACGCCCCCTCTTGCAAGGTCAAAGCCGGGGTGCGGGACAAGGCCACCAAGACCTGCAAGGCGCCGAGCAGCACGGTCCCGCGGTGATCCCCCCACCGCGGCGAGCCCAAGCCCCGAGGCGTGAACCGATCCTCAGGCCCAGAATCCAGGCGCGCAGGGATTTCTGCCCCGGCGCCGATTCGGTCACGATTGTGAGTAGACTAAGGGGCGTAGTCGCACCGTTCCGAGGGAACTCTGATGGTCCGCATCCGCTCCATGCTTTGCCGTTCGATCCTTGCCGCCGCCCTGCTGCTGATACCGCAGCCGGCCCTGTCCGAGCCGAAGCAACCGACCGAAGAGGAATCCGCCGATGTGACGTTCGCCAAGAGCTTCCTCGGCAAGACCTACGATGACGAACTCGATGTCGAAGGCTGGGTCAATCTCGGCGGCGGCCTGGTCGCGCCCCCGATCTTTGTCCAACATTATCAGCGCGAGGAGGACGGCACCTATCTCGTGCTCACGAGCCGCGAGGCAACGAAGGCGAGCGGCGACGCGCCGGCATCGTATGTCGTGACCGACGCGCTCATCGTGCCGCAACCGCAAAAGGACGTGGCGTTTACCATCGCCTGCGTGCAGGGCGAGGACGCCACGCTGAAATTCATGGGGGAGGCCAAGGGCAAAGAAGACAGGGAGTGGTGGAGCGACGTGCGCCGCGCCTGGGAGATTTCGCTCGAGACCGGCCAGATCGCCTCGGTCAAGACCAAAGGCATCCGCTGCACCAATCCCGGCTGGTGAGCTGAGGGGAGCTGCGATGAAAGCCGTGCTCGAAGACGACGTCATCGCCGAGAGCGCCGACATCGTCGCGCACGGCGGCTATCATTATTTCCCGAACGCCGACGTGCGGCTCGAATGGCTTGAGAAGGCCGAGAAGACCGCCTCCGATCGCGCCTGCCCGCATGGCGTCCAGTTCTACCACGCGGTGATCGACGGCAGGCGTCATGAGCGCGCGGCGTGGCGCTACGAAGCGCCGCTTCCCTCGATGCGCCACGTGGCCGGGCGCTTCGGCTTCTGGCGGGATGTCAGAGTGAGCTGAGCTCCAATGGGAGCGCGGAGGCTTTGGAACGAGTTCCGCGCCGCGTGGGGCCTATGGAACCACGTGCGCTGGATCGGAGCGCTTGGCGCCTCGGCCGCCTTCGTCCTTGCGCTGCTCGACGGCGGCACCGCCCCCTGAGCTATTCCTTCTTATTGACCTGAGCGAGAAGCGCCTCGACCTTGGGCAGGATGTTCTCGACGATCGCGGCCACGCCCTTGGCATTGGGATGGAGGCCGTCCCCCTGCATCAGGCTCTCGTTCAGAGCCGCGGCCTCGAGAAAGAACGGATAGAGGATCAGATCGTAGCGCTCTGCGAGATCGGGATAGATGGCGCCGAACGCATCGACATAGTCCTTGCCCATATTGCGCGGCGCCTCCATGCCTGCGAGCAGGATCGGCAACCCCCGCGCCTGCACCTTCTCGATAATTTTCACCAACGCCGACTTGGTACCCTCTGGCGGCAGGCCTTGCAGCGCGTCGTTGGCGCCGAGCTCGATGATGACGGCGCTCGCATCGTCGGGCAGCGCCCAGTCGAGCCGCGCCAGTCCCGCCGCGGTGGTATCGCCGGAGACGCCGGCATTGATAACGCTGGCTTCGATCCCACGCGCTCGGAGCGCCGCCTCGAGCTGCACGGAAAAAGCCTGATCCTGCGGCAGCCCGAACCCCGCGGTCAGGCTGTCGCCCAACGCCACGATGACCGGCGGACGCGGCTCAACCGCGCCTCCAGGCACCGCCAGGGGCAGGCCGGCGGCCAATGTCGCGGCTACGACAACGATGGGACGTTTCATCTTTTCGACCTCTTTGCCCTTCTCTATTGCCGATCCCCGTGCCATCTGTCAGGGACTTTTACCCGCCATGGATCACCCTCTGAAACAGCGCCGCAGCACGGCAATCAAGCTCGAAGGCGTGCAGGTGACGCTTCCCTCGCGCGCGGGCCCGGTCGCTATCTTGCGCGGCATCGACCTCAGCGTGGCGGCCGGCGAGGCCATCGCCGTGGTCGGTCCGTCGGGCTCCGGCAAGTCGACGCTGCTGATGGTGATCGCCGGGCTCGAGCGGGCGACGGTTGGCGGCGTCGAGGTCATGGACACCGACTACGCGACGCTGGACGAAGACGGTCTCGCCCGACTGCGGGGCGCCAATATCGGCATCGTGTTTCAATCCTTTCATCTCGTACCGACGATGACGGCGATCGAGAACGTGGCGCTGCCGCTCGAATTCCTCGACCGGGACGATGCGTTCGCGACCGCGCGTAGGGCGTTGGCCGATGTTGGACTGTCCCATCGCGAATCGCATTTCCCCGGCCAGCTTTCCGGCGGCGAGCAACAGAGAGTGGCGATGGCACGAGCGCTCAGCCCCCGCCCTTCCCTGATCCTCGCCGACGAGCCCACCGGCAATCTCGATCTTGCCACCGGCGCGGAGGTGATGGATCTCCTATTCGGGCTCAAGGAGCGCACCGGCGCGACCCTGCTTCTCATCACCCATGACCGCTCGCTGGCAAAACGCTGCGACCGGATCGTAAGCCTGGCCGATGGCCGCATTGTGAGCGGCGCCAAGCGCAAGGTGGCGGCATCGTGACCGCTTCGCGCGCACCCGCGAGCCTTTCGGGCTCTCGTTTCAGTTTGCCTCTTGCCTTTGCCATGGCGCTCCGCGAGCTTCGCTCGGGCGCGGGCGGCCTTACCGTCTTCGTGCTGTGCATCGCTCTTGGCGTTGCCGCCGTCGCCGCAATCGGCTCGCTGGCGGCGTCCTTCAACGAGGCGCTGGCGCGGCAGGGACGGCTCTTGATCGGCGGCGATCTCACCTTCGAGCTGATCCACCGCCAAGCCAACCCGGAAGAGCGTGCGGCGATCGACGCTCTCGGCCAGGTCAGCGAATCGGCGAGCTTCCGCGCCATGGCCCGCAGCGATGGCGGCAAGAGCGCGCTGATCGAGGTCAAGGCCGTCGACGAGGCCTATCCGCTCTATGGCGAAGTCTCGATCATCGAGGCTGACAAGTCGGGGCCGGTCTGGCGCAACCCGTCTGTGGTGCTGGTCGAGCGCCCCCTGCTCGACCGCCTCGATCTTAAGGTGGGAAGCTCGCTCGCCATCGGCGAGGCAACCGTCACGATTGGCGGGGTCCTCGGCCAACAGCCCGACCGGCTGGCCGACCGCCTCGCCTATGGACCGAAAGTGTTGATGTCGCGCGAGACGCTTGCGGCGACCGGCCTGGTGCAGCCCGGCAGCCTCATCCGCTGGACCTACCGGGTGAAACTCCCCGCCCCGCGCGCCGGCGACAAAGAGGGGCTCGGTGACGCCCGCGCCGGCATCGAGAGCAGATTTCCGCAATCGGGCTTCGCCATCCACGATTGGACCGACCCGGCGCCCTCGCTCCGCCGCGAGGCCGACCGCTTCACCCAATTCATCAACTTCGTCGGGCTCACGGCGCTTCTTCTCGGCGGCATCGGCGTCGGCAACGCCATCCAGAGTTACATGAACAAGAAGCGTGACATCATCGCCACCTTCAAATGCCTCGGCGCGGCGAGCCGGCTGGTCCTCGCCGTCTATCTGATCCAGGCCCTTCTCCTTGCCGCGGTCGGCATCGCCATTGGACTTCTCATCGGCGCGCTCACGCCCGCTGCCTTGTCAGCCTTCTATGCCGACACGTTGCCCATCACCCTTGCCGTCGAGCCGCATCCCTTGCCGCTCCTGACCGCTTTTCTCGCCGGGCTGCTGACCATGGTGCTGTTCGTGTTGTGGCCGCTCGGCCGCGCGGCAAGCGTCTCGCCCGCGGTCTTGATGCGGTCTTATCTCGCCGAGGAGCGGGAGCGCGCGGCCTGGCCCTACGCGGCGGGGGTGGCAGCCGCGGGCCTGGCCTTGTTCGCGCTCGCCATCGCCGCCTCCGAGGAGCGCGCCGTCACCGCCTCGATCTCGATCGGCATCGTCGTGGCCTTCCTGTTGCTCACCGGCTTCGGCTTGCTGTTGCAACGTTACGCAGCCAAGTTCCGCCGGACTGGACCGCCTTCGCTTGGGCTCGCGCTCGCAAGCATCGCCGGGCCGGGCTCCCTTGCCCGTTCCATTGCCGTCTCGCTCGGTCTCGGTCTCGGGCTCTTGGTGGCGGTAGCGTTGATCCATCGCTCGCTGCTCACCGAGATCGAGAGCAATATCGAGATCGACGCTCCGGCCTATTATTTCCTCGACATCGAGGCCGCGGACTTGGCCCCCTTCCAGCAACTTGCGAAGAGGATCGAACCTGAGGCCAAGCTCGACGAAGCGCCGATGCTCAGAGGCCGCATCGTGGCGCTGAAGGGCGTCCCGGCCGACAAGGTGAAGGCGGCGCCCGACGCGCGTTGGGTTCTCGCCGGCGACCGCGGCCTCACCTATACCGACACCGTGCCGCGCGCTTCGACCCTGGTCGCGGGCGAATGGTGGCCGAAGGGTTACGCCGGACCGCCGCTCGTCTCGTTCGACGCCGAGCTTGCCGAAGGGCTCGGCTTGAAGCTCGGCGATCCCATCACGGTGAACATCCTCGGCCGCAATGTCGAGGCCACCATCGCCAGCTTGCGCAAGATCGACTGGGAGTCGCTCGCCATCAATTTCGTCATGGTGTTCTCCCCCAACACGCTTGAAGGCGCGCCTCATCGCATGCTGACCACGCTCGAATTGCCGAAGGGCATTCCGCCCGAGCGCGAGGGCAAGGTGATTCAGGGCTTGGCCGAGTCCTTTCCCCTGGTCACGGCCATCAAGGTCGGCGACATCGTCGATGCGGCCAAGGCCATGCTGGGCAAGGTCATGACCGCCATCAGCGCCACGGCCGGCGTCACCCTTCTCATCGGCACCGCCGTTCTCGCCGGGGCGGTGGCGGCGGGCCAGGAACGGCGCAAATATCTGGCCGTGATCTTCAAGACTCTCGGCGCCACGCGTTCGCG
The DNA here is from genome assembly GCA_014380485.1 of Methyloceanibacter sp. GTDB lineage: Bacteria > Pseudomonadota > Alphaproteobacteria > Rhizobiales > Methyloligellaceae > Methyloceanibacter. The sequence continues at coordinate 12,393 of JACMJU010000063.1, read as the reverse complement.
CATCGTCCGCGCCGAGCTCCTGGAGTTCGGGCTTCTCGGTCTCGCCACGGCGGTGCTGGCGACGGTGATCGCCACCGTAACCGCTTGGGCGCTGTGCCGATGGGCGTTCGAGGTGGACTTCGTGTTTTCGCCCCGTGCGGTGGTAGAGACGGTTCTTTTGGCGCTTGCCTTCGTTCTTTCCATCGGCGCCGTCACCACGTGGCTCGTGCTGTCGGCCAAGGCGGCGCCCTATCTGCGCGCCGAATAGGCCGCCCGCGGACACGCCGCCATCATCTTGCGAAGCCGGGCGCAAACCACCATATTCGAGGCCAAAATGCCTATCGTGAACTCGTAAGCAGCTCAGGGGAAAGGACCCTCGCAACAATGGCAGATCTCGACAGACGTTACGCGCAAGGCACGACGGTCGGACGCACCGAGGCGGGCGTCGTCGATCAGGGCCTCAGGGCCTACATGCTTCGCGTCTACAACTACATGGCAAGCGGTGTCGCGATCACCGGCGTGGTCGCTTATCTTATCTACGCCATGTCGGTGGAGCAGACGGCCGCGGGCCTGCAGCTCACCGCCTTCGGCTCGTTCATGTTCGCCAGCGCCTTCAAATGGGTGGTGATCTTCGCCCCCCTCGCGATGGTGTTCTTCATCTCGGCGCGCATTAATTCGATGAGCCTCGGCGCGGCGCAGATCGCGTTCTGGATCTTCGCGGCGCTCATGGGCGCCTCGATCTCCTCGATCTTCATCGTGTATGCCAGCGCAAGCATCGCGCAGATGTTCTTCATCACCGCGGCAGCGTTCGGGGCTCTCAGCCTGTGGGGCTACACCACGAGCAGGGATCTCTCGGGATGGGGCTCGTTCCTGTTCATGGGCCTCATCGGCATCATCCTCGCCTCGCTGGTGAACCTCTTCATCGGCTCGACCGCGCTGCAATTCGCCGTGTCGGTGATCGGCGTCCTGGTGTTCGCGGGGCTCACCGCTTACGACACCCAGCAGATCAAGGAGATGTACTATGTCGGCGACGACGGCACGGTCGCCGGCCGCAAGGCCGTGATGGGAGCGCTCAGGCTCTATCTCGACTTCATCAACCTGTTCATGCTGCTGTTACAGCTCTTCGGCGATCGCCGCTAAGCGCTGACGAACACAGTCGCTGCAAACACGAGGCCCCGGCATCGCCGGGGTCTTTCGTTTTTCAGGCTTCGACCAGACGCAAGCCGCGGTCGAGCGCCCGGAGCACCCGGCCAAGGTCGGACCCGCGCTTCAAGATCAACCCGGTCGCCGCGACCACGCTATAAGCGCCCTGCCGGCGCTCGAGCTTCGGCGCCTTCTCGATGCGGTAGAGGGGCGTCTCGGACGCGCGCCGGAACACCGAGAACACGGCCTTCTCTTTCAGCGTGTCGATGGCGTAGTCGCGCCATTCGCCGCTGGCGACTTTGCGTCCGTAGACATTGAGGATTTGGGCAAGTTCACGGCGGTCAAACGCGATGGCGCCGCGTCGAGGTCTAGCCTCCAGAATGATTGCTTCGCCGCCGGCCCTGGGGGCCAGCGGCAAGACTATGGGTTCCGTTTCGCTCAAGCTGCGCCTCCTGTAACGGAAGCTTCATGATGAGCCGAGCGTTAGGGAAATTCAAGCCGATGCCGCGCATCGCACGAAGTGTAACATAACGAAACATAAATCACAGTTCCGCCCAGTTTCAGCCGTTGCCACGCCCCAAAGAACCGTATGATGCTGATCGTTGCCTCTCGGCCCGGTCCAACGGAGAGGCTTCGGAATCTCAGCCCCCCAGCCCCCCCGGGGTTTCTCTCGGACCGGGCCACTTCCTTTCAGAGGAAGCGAGTCGAACGGGTCGGTCAGCCGGCCCGTTTCGTTTTGCGGCGCGGGCGCGAGGGCCGCCCGCAACGATCTCACCTCAAAGCAGATCGTGCTCGGCGGCGCCGAGGATCGGACCGGCATTCTCCACCTGGAGCAGCGCGACCAGGCAGTCGCCACCCATGGCCTTGAGATCCTTCAGCGGAAGCCGAAGCGTCATCGCTTCGCCTTGCCACATGCCGACCGGCGTCAGCTCCCTGACGGGATGGTGATAGCTCAGCGTGCGCCCGCGATTCTCGCCGCGGCTGATGGCGACCGTCTCCTCCTCCTTGGCGATCGCGAGCCAAACCGTGGCTGCCCGCTTATCCGACTTTTCCGGCGCCGCGCCGATGCCGATCACCAGCGTGTCGCCTTCGGCATGCATGTTGACCGGCACCCTGACGTCGTGCAGTCGCTTGGCCGCGCCCCGCATCGCCATCTCGATTGCCGCCTCGTTGCTGCCATTCACGTGGGTGAGGCCGTCGACCACGATCTGCGGCGTATAGACCCTGCCGTCGCCGCGCATGCGCGCATATTCGCGCTGACGCTCGCTATTGGCGGGGCTCGAAAGTGTGTCGTGCCAGCCGAGATAGTTCCAATAGTCGACGGCGTAAGACAGCGTCACGAGGCCCGGATTCTTTCCGAGCTGGGCAAGCAGCGCATCTGCCGGCGGGCAGGACGAGCAGCCCTGGCTGGTGAAGAGCTCGAGCACCGCCTTGTTGGCGGACACAGGCGGATCGGCCCGTGACGGCGCGGCGACGGCAAGTGCTGCGAGCGCCGCCAATGCGCTTGCGCTCAACCGGGGGAAGCGGCTCATAGGCCCTAGGATGCAGGAACTGACCCGAAATTTCCGGCTAAAAATGCTTCGCGCGCGGTCACAACTGAGTGACTAGGCCGCCCCTTTGGCGAGGCTCCGCAGCACATAAGGGAGAATGCCGCCATTGCGGAAATAGTCGAGCTCATCGAACGTATCGATGGCCGCCTGTAGGCGAATGGCGCGCCTCTCGCCGCTCGCGGAGACGATCTCCGCCTCGAGCCACTGCCTGGGCTTGAGCGCGCCCAAGCCGCCGATGCTCACCCTTTCATCGCCCGTGAGCCCGAGCGAGCGCCACGATCCGCCCTCGGCGAAGAGCAGCGGCAACACGCCCATCCCGATGAGATTCGAGCGATGGATGCGCTCGAAGCTCTCGGCAATCACCGCGCGGACGCCGAGCAGAAGCGGACCCTTGGCCGCCCAGTCGCGCGAGGACCCGGTGCCGTATTCCTTGCCGGCAAAGACGACGAGCGGGACCCCCTCGGCGCGATAGCGCATGGCGGCATCGTAGATCGCCAGATGCTCGCCCGATGGATAATGGACGGTCACGCCTCCCTCCACCCCCGGCACCATCAGGTTCTTGATGCGGGTATTGGCGAAGGTGCCCCGCATCATCACCTCGTGATTTCCGCGCCGCGCGCCGTAAGAATTGAAATCATGGACGGCGACGCCATGCTCGATGAGGTAGCGGCCGGCCGGGCTGTCGCGCCTGATCCCTCCGGCCGGCGAGATGTGGTCGGTGGTGATCGAGTCGAGGAAGAGGCCGAGAATGCGCGCGCCCGCGATATCGGTCACCGGGGCGGGCGTCAGCGACATGCCGGCGAAGTAGGGCGGGTTCTGCACATAGGTCGAGTGCGCGTCCCAGCCGTAAGTGAGCCCGCCCTTCACCTCGATCCCGCGCCATTCCGGGTCGCCGCGGAACACGTCGCCATAGCGCGCCTTGAACATGGATTTCTTCACCACCTCGCGCACCACCTTGGCGATCTCCTTCGCCCCCGGCCAAATGTCGCTGAGATAGACGGGCGCGCCGTTGGCGCCGGTGCCGAGCGGCTCGCTGGCGAGGTCGATCGTGATCGAGCCGGCGAGCGCGTAGGCCACCACCAACGGCGGCGAAGCGAGATAATTGGCACGCACGTCGTGATTGACGCGACCCTCGAAATTGCGGTTGCCGGAGAGCACGGCGGCGACGGCAAGGTGATGGGTGTGGATGGTGTGGGAGATCTCGTCCGGCAGCGGTCCCGAATTGCCGATGCAGGTGGTGCAGCCGTAACCGACGAGATTGAAGCCGAGCGCATCGAGCGGCTTCTGGAGCCCCGCCTCTTGCAAATAGTCTGTCACCACCTGGGAGCCAGGCGCGAGCGAGGTCTTGACCCATGGCTTCACCCGCAAACCCCGCTTCACCGCGTTTTTGGCGAGCAGCCCGGCGGCGACCATCACGAAAGGATTCGACGTGTTGGTGCAGGAGGTGATGGCGGCGATCACCACGTCGCCGTGGCCAAGGTCGAAATTCTTGCCCTCGACCGGCACCCTCAAGCCCGCTTCATGGCCCTTGCCGTATTCCTTGTCGAGCGCGTGAGCGAAGGCGCGCGCCGCTCCCGCGAGCGGCACGCGGTCCTGGGGCCGCTTCGGTCCGGCGATCGACGGTTCGACATCGCCGAGATCGAGATTGAGCGTCTTGGTGAAGGCCGGATCGGGCGAATCGTTGTCGCGAAACAGCCCTTGCGCTTTCGCATAGGCCTCGACCAGGGCGATGCGCATGGGCTCGCGCGCGGTCGCCACGAGATAGGCGAGCGTCTCCTCGTCGATGGGGAAGAAGCCGCAAGTCGCGCCATATTCGGGCGCCATATTGGCGATAGTGGCGCGGTCCTCGAGCGGGAGATTCCTGAGCCCGGTGCCGAAGAACTCCACGAATTTTCCGACCACGCCCGCGCGCCGCAACATCTCGGTGACGGTAAGCACGAGGTCGGTCGCGGTGACGCCATCCTTGCGTTCGCCGGTCAAGCGAAAGCCCACCACTTCGGGGATCAGCATGGAGATCGGCTGGCCGAGCATGGCGGCCTCCGCCTCGATCCCGCCGACCCCCCAACCGAGCACCGCGAGGCCATTGACCATGGTGGTATGACTATCGGTGCCGACCAGCGTGTCGGGGAAGGCGACGGCGTTCGCTCCGTTAGCCTCCTTGGTCCACACCGTCTGCGCCAGATATTCGAGATTGACCTGGTGGCAAATGCCGGTGCCGGGCGGCACCACGCGGAAATTATCGAACGCGCCCGCTCCCCAGCGCAAGAAAGCGTAGCGCTCCCGGTTCCGCTCATATTCCTTGTCGACATTGATCCGGAAAGCGCGGTCTGAGCCGAAAGCGTCGACCATAACGGAATGATCGATGACGAGATCGACCGGCGCGAGCGGATTGATCTTCTTGGGGTCGCCGCCGAGCGCGGCCATGGCGTCGCGCATCGCGGCAAGGTCGACCACGGCGGGAACGCCGGTGAAGTCCTGCATCAAAACGCGCGCAGGGCGGAACGCGATCTCGCGGTCGCTTCTCCGCTCCTTGAGCCAGAGCGCGACCCCGCGAATGTCGTCGGCGGTGACGGTGCGTCCGTCCTCGTGGCGGAGCAGATTCTCGAGCAACACCTTGAGCGCGAAGGGCAGGCTTGAGATGCCCGCAAGCCCGTTGGCCTCCGCCTCCTTCAAGCTGAAATAGTCGTATTCGACCCCGTCGACTTTCAGCGTATGGCGGGATTTGAAGCTGTCGAGCGAGGGTTCAAGGACCGCAGTCAACGGGGTCTCCTTCGGAGCGGCTGTCGTGAAGCAGGCAAGGGCGTAGGTGCCGGCCCGCGGAACGGCCCCGCCATCCCGCCTTAAAAACGGCTCCCTTGGTTAAGGCTTGCACGCTCAAGCTCTATATAAAAGCGCTTGCGGCAGCGAGACAATGACGCGAAGAGAGCTTGGAAGGCTCGAATCCTCCGGGAGCCGTGCCTCCCTTGTCTTTGACTTGCGCCAATTCCGAGCACATGCCGCACGCGATCGGCCTCGCCGCACTCGATATCAGCTGCCAGCGCGGCGGCAGGATCCTCTATCGGGATTTAAGTTTTCGCCTTGCGCCCGGCGAAGCGTTGCTTGTCACCGGGCCTAACGGCGCCGGCAAGACGAGCTTGTTGCGGCAGATCGCGGGGCTCCTTCCGCTGGCCGCCGGCGATCTCCACTTGGAGGGCGCCGGTCCCGATGCCGCGCTCCCGGAGCTTTGCCACTATGTCGGCCACGCCGATGCGGTGAAGGCGCGGCTCAGTGTCGATGAGAACCTTACCTTCTGGGCCGATTTCCTTGGCGAGGACGGTGCCGATGTCAAAGCCGCTCTTGCCGCCTTCGGGCTGGCCCCTTTGGCCGATCTCCCCGCCGGTCTCCTCTCGGCGGGACAGAAACGGCGGCTCGCGTTGTCGCGCCTTTTCGCGGCGCCCCGCGCGATCTGGTTGCTCGACGAGCCGCAAACCTCGCTCGACGCCGCCTCCGTCAAGCTGCTCGATACCGCCCTCAAGAACCACCTCGCGACTGGCGGCATCGCCGTCGTGGCAAGCCACGCAGCCCTCAAGACCAAGGTCGCGCGTAAGCTTGCGCTGGGGAAGGAACGCGTCGCGTGAGAGCGGCTCTCGCCCTGCTTAAGCGCGATGTCGCACTCGCCTTTCGCGAAGGCGGCGCCATCGGCACGGCGCTCGGCTTCTACCTCGTGGTGGTCGCCATCACGCCGCTCGGCCTCGGGCCCGACCTCAATCTGCTCTCCCGCATCGCCCCCGGCATGTTGTGGGTGGCCCTCCTCCTTGCCGCGCTCCTCTCCGCCGACCGCATCTTCCACAACGACTACGAGGACGGCGCTCTCGACGTGCTCATCACCGGGAAGCTGCCCTTGCCGCTCGTCGCCGCGATCAAGAGCCTCGCCCATTGGCTCACCACCGGCGTGCCGCTGGCACTGCTCGCGCCGCTGCTCGGACTTCTGCTCAATCTGCCGGCGCAGGCGAGCCCACACCTGGTGCTCGCCATGCTCTTCGGCACACCGGCGGTGAGCTTCGTCGCTGCGATCGGGGCGAGCCTCACGCTCGGCCTCAAGCGAAGCGGGCTCCTTCTCGCGCTGCTCGTGCTGCCGCTCTATGTGCCGGTCCTGATCTTCGGCGTGGCGACGGCCTCGGCCGCGATCGCCGGCCCCGCCTCGCCCTGGCCGCCTTTTCTCATGCTATGCGCGTTGAGCTTGGCAAGCATGGTGCTGGCGCCGCTTGCGGCAGCCGCGGCGCTCCGCACCGCCTTGCGGTAGCCTCGATTGCGCCGCCTAATCAAACCCACTAGATCAAGCCCGATGCCGAGCCTTGCCAATCCAACGCGTTTCCTGGACCTCGCCGGCCGCGCCATCCCGTGGCTCACGGCGCTGACCGTGGTCCTTTTCGGTGCAGGGCTCTATCTCGCCTTCTTCGTGGCGCCGCCCGACTACCAGCAGGGCGATACCGTCCGCATCATGTTCGTCCATGTTCCCGCCGCATGGCTCGCTTTGTTCGGCTACATGCTCATCGCGGCGGCGAGCCTCGGCACGCTGATCTGGCGCCATCCTCTGGCCGACGTCGCAGCCAAGGCCGCGGCGCCCATCGGCGCCACCTTCACCTTCATCGCGCTCGTCACCGGCTCGCTGTGGGGCAAGCCGATGTGGGGCACCTATTGGGTGTGGGACGCGCGGCTTACCTCGATGCTCGTGCTGTTCCTGCTCTATCTCGGCTTGATCGCGCTGTGGCAGGCGATCGAGGAACCGGGTCGCGCCGGACGCGCCGCCGCCATCCTGGCGCTGGTCGGCGCCATCAACATTCCCATCATCAAGTTTTCGGTCGATTGGTGGAACACGCTGCACCAGCCGGCAAGCGTCGTCCGTCTGGGCGGCCCCACGATCGATCCCTCCATGCTTGCCCCGCTCGTCGTCATGGCGCTCGCTTTCACCTTGCTTTTCGTGCTTCTGCATCTCATCGCCATGCGTGCCGAGATCTTGCGCCGGCGGGTTCGGGCGATGCAGCTGACGCAAGTCGAGCAAGCCGCGTTGGTCGAGGCGTAAAGTCGGCGCCATGCAGGGTCTCGGTCCGCACGCAATCTTCATCCTCGCCGCTTATGGCGTCACCTTCGCTGCGGTGACGGGGCTCGCTTTGGCAATCTTGGCGGACGACCGCAAGCAGCGACTGCTGCTCGCCGATCTCGAGCGAAAGGGGATCAGACGGCGCTCGGCTGGCGCCGCCAAGACCGCGAAGCCGGCGCGGAGACCACGGCCATGACGGACGGAAGTCGCGCCGCGTCTTTCCGGCGTTTCGGACCTGCGCTGCCGCTGCTGATCTTCGCCGCGCTCGCCGGTCTCTTCTGGTACGCGCTGCATAGCGGCGATCCCTCGCTGCTCCCCTCGCCGCTGATCGGCAAGAAGGTGCCGGACTTCGCGCTTCCTCCCCTCGACGGACTGAGCGCCGGCGGGAAGGAGGTTCCGGGCTTCGCTTCTCCGGACCTTGCGAACGGTGAGCCCACCATCGTCAATGTCTTCGCCTCCTGGTGCGTCGAGTGTCAGGTCGAGCATCCGCTGCTGCTCGCCCTCGCCCGAAGCCCTGGCATCAGGCTCTACGGCATCGACTACAAGGATGATCCGGCCTCGGCGCGGCGCTTCCTCGGCCGCTACGGCAACCCCTACGCGCGCATCGGCGCCGACAGATCGGGCCGCGTTGCCATCGATTTCGGTGTCTACGGCGTGCCGGAAACCTACGTGGTGACGGGCGAGGGCAAGATCGCCTACCGCCATGTCGGCCCGCTCACCGAGCAGGCCGTCAAGGACAGGATCCTGCCGCTGCTCCAGGCCCCGGATGGAAAACCTCAGTTCTAGCGGCGCTCCCTGCCGGCGCCGGCGGCGGCAACGATCAGATTGAGAGCGTCGACGAAGTCCTGCCGCTTGCCGGGCGGAAGGCCGGCGAGCAGAAGCTGGTCGGTCGCGGCGGCGGCGGGTTGGGCTTCGCGGAGCGCCCTTGCGCCTTGGGGACTGAGCTTGACGGCATAGGCCCGGGCATCCTCCTTGGTGCGGCGGCGCTGGAGCAGACCCCGGCGAAGCAGCCGCGCAACGATATCGGCAAGCGTGGAGCGATCGATGCCGGTGCGTTCGACCAAGTCGGTCTGGCTTAGCCCCTCCTCGTCGGCGACCACCTTCAGCACGGCGAATTGACGAGGCGTGAGCCCGCTGGTGCGCGCCTCCGACCCGAAAATCTCGGTCGCGCACTGGCCCGCGCGATGGAGCAAGTGCATCGCCGAGCGGTCCAGGTCTTTGCCTCCTTTAGCCATCTCATCAAACGTTTTACTCGCGTAAAACGTGTATCTCTTTGAAGTTAGCCCCGGCCTCTCAGGGCAACTTTACTTTAATTTTACAGTACTTAAAGACAAAAGCAAACGCGCGGCTGTGGAAAAGGTCCGGTGGGGCTGCCCAGCACCGTATCGGAACGGCCGTGTTGCCTTACCAAGATACGTCTTGAGCGCGATCCAGCCTAGCGTGAGGAGGGGCTACCTCCTTTGTTCCTTTGCGCGATCGGAGGTCCCTGGCCGCGCCACGCCGTAGCGTTGCAACAGCGGCATCTGCGCGAGCGTGAACAGAAGCGTCAGCGGCAGGAAGCCGAAGGCCTTGAAGCTGACCCAGGTATCGGTCGAGAAATTGCGCCATACCAGCTCGTTGACGATCGCCATGACGACGAAGAACGCAATCCAGCGCCAAGTGAGCTTGCGCCACCCCTCTTCGGTAAGCGCAAAGACCGGGCCGAACAACAGCTCGAGCAGAGGCTTCTTCAGCATCAGCCCGCCCGCGAGCAGCAAGGCGAACATCGAATAGACGATGGTCGGCTTGAGCTTGATGAAGGTCTCGTCGCGGAGAAAGAGCGTGAGCCCTCCGAACACGAGCACGATGACGCCGCTGACGAGCGGCATGATCGGCACTTTGCGGTAGCGCATGCGGGCGGCGGCGAGCGAAATGAGGGTCGCGACCATGAATGCCGCCGTGCCGGCATAGATACCGGCCACGGCATTGGCGGCAAAGAACACCAAGAGAGGCCCGAGTTCGATCACGAGCTTGGGCCACAGCCCTTGCTGTCCGGAAGTGTCCACTCCCTGCGCCACCAATTTTTGCTTAGGCCGCGGCTTCATTCGCCCTGTTCGCTCCCGCGATCGCGCGCGCGAAGTCTTGCGCGTCGAATGGCTTAAGGTCGTCCAGCCCTTCACCGATGCCGATGGCATTGATGGGAAGCTTGAAGCGCTCGGCGATCGCGACGAGTATGCCGCCTCGCGCCGTGCCGTCGAGCTTGGTGACGACGATCCCAGTGACCCCCGCGATCTCCTTGAAGATCTCGACCTGAGCGAGCGCGTTCTGCCCGGTGGTGGCGTCGAGCACGAGGGTGACCCCGTGCGGAGCGCTTTCATCGATCTTCTTCAACACGCGCACGATTTTGGCGAGCTCGGCCATGAGATCGGATTTGTTCTGGAGCCGCCCGGCGGTGTCGATGAGGAGCACGTCTGCTTCCCCGGCGCGAGCACGCTCGAACGCTTCGAAGGCGATTCCGGCCGGATCGGCGCCCACCGCCTTCGCCACCACCTCTGCGCCCACCCGATCGCCCCACACTTTGAGCTGATCGATAGCGGCGGCGCGGAAGGTGTCGGCCGCCGCCAGCATCACCTTCAGGCCCTGGCGCTTGAATTGATGAGCCATCTTGGCGGCGGTGGTGGTCTTGCCGGTGCCGTTCACCCCGACGACGAGAAAAACCCGGGGTCCCGCACCAGCGGAAAGGTCGAAGGGTTGCGCCAAGGGCGCGAGCACGGTTGCAATCTCGGAGGCAACGACTTCGCGCACGGCCTCCGGCGTCAGTCCCCTGTCGTACCGGCCCTTTGCCAGTCGCCCGCGAATACGCGCGGCCATGGCGACTCCAAGATCGGCCTTGATCAAGACCTCCTCGATCCGGTCGAGCGTCTCGTCATCGAGCTTACGCTTGACCACCGCGCCAGCGAGATTGTCTGACAAGGCATTGGTGGTGCGGGCGAGCCCGCGGCGAAGCTGATCGAACCAGCTTCGCTTCGGCTCGGGCTGAGCCGATCCCTCGCCGTCGCTCATGATCGCACCGCGATCAGCGCGGCGCCATCGTCGCCGGCAACCACCGCCTCGACGAGCGCTCCGGCCCCTTCCTCGGCTTCGAGTCTGACCGGCGTGAAATCGGCCGAGCGTCCGATTCCCTCATTCTCCATGAGCACGTTGATGCGGCGTCCTTTGGCCGCTTCGAGATGGCGCTTGAGTGCGGCGACGCCCTTATCGCGCAACGCGCCGGCGCGCCTGGCGATAACCGCGCCATGAACTTGCGGCATGCGCGCGGCAGGGGTTCCCTCACGCGCCGAATAGGGAAAGACATGCAGGAATGTGAGCCCGCAATCGTCAACGAGACTGAGCGAATTCGCGAACATGGAATCGGTCTCGGTGGGAAATCCCGCGATGAGATCGGCGCCGAACACCATATCGGGACGAACCCGGCGCACCGTCTCGCAGAAGCGCACCGAATCGGCGCGGGCGTGCCGCCGCTTCATGCGCTTAAGCGTGAGATCGTCGCCCGATTGCAGCGAGAGATGCAGATGCGGCATCAGCCGCTCCTCCTCGGCGATCGCCGCCAATAGCGCCGCATCGGCCTCGACCGAGTCGATCGAGGACAACCTGAGCCGGGGAAGTTCGGGCACGAGCCTGAGCACGGAGCGCACGAGCTTGCCGAGCGTCATTTCGCCGGGAAGGTCCTTGCCATAGGCGGTGATGTCGACGCCGGTCAGCACGATCTCGGCATACCCCTTCTCGGCGAGAAGCCGCACTTGCGCCACCACCTCGCCCGCCGGCACCGAACGCGACGGTCCGCGGCCGAAGGGAATGACGCAGAAGGTGCAGCGATGGTCGCAACCGTTCTGGATCTGCACATAGGCGCGGGCGCGCGCGCCGAAGCCCTCGATCAGGTGCGACGCGGTCTCGCGCACCGACATGATGTCGTTGACCACGACGCGCTCGCTGCCCTCGATGCCGAAACGCGCGAAGGTTTCGGCCTCGAGCTTCTCCCGATTGCCGACGACGTGATCGACCTCGTCCATGGCGGCGAAGCGGGACGGATCGATCTGGGCGGCGCAGCCGGTGACGATGATCTTTGCTTGCGGCCGCTCGCGGCGTGCCTTGCGGATTGCCTGCCGCGCCTGACGCACCGCTTCGGCGGTCACCGCGCAAGTATTGACGATCACCGTGTCGGACAACCCGGCGGCGCCGGCATGCGCGCGCATGACTTCGGACTCATAGGCGTTGAGCCTGCAACCGAAGGTGATGATGTCGATATCCGGCATTGTGACGGCTTCTAACATGAAACTTCGGGCAAGTCAGACCCCAACCAACTTGGCTGTGTAGGCTCGCCGTCACCGGCGCAAGCCGGTATCCAGCGCCCCGCGCGCCGTGCCTGCCGATCTGGATTCCGGCTTGCGCCGGAATGACGAAGATGCGCCTGAACGGCTCAAACGCGCACCGGCTGAAACAGCGCCGCGGGCAGCGTGCTCTCATAGTCGAGGGCATAAGGACCGGTCATCAGGATATGGCCGTCCCGCTCGCGCCACTCGATCGCGAGATCGCCGCCCGGAAGGCTCACCCTCACTTTTCGGCCCGCAAGCTCGCGCCGCGCGGCGGCGACAGCGGCGGCGC
>JACMJU010000062.1 GCA_014380485.1 Methyloceanibacter sp. | reverse complement strand
GCCAAGATCAGTGCCTCGTGCATAACGGCTCGCTTTCGAACCACAACAATCTCCGCAGAGCGCTCAAGCGCGAGGGGTTCACCTTCGAGACCGAGAACGACACCGAGGTCGCCGCCGGCTATCTCAGCTGGAAGATGCGCGAGGGGCTGTCGCTCGGCGACGCGCTGAAAGTGAGCCTCGACGATCTCGACGGCTTCTACACTTTCGTGGTCGGCACCGAGAACGGCTTCGGCGTGCTCCGCGACGGCATCGCCTGCAAGCCCGCGGTCATGGCCGAGACCGATCGCTACGTCGCCTTCGGCTCCGAATATCGCGCGCTTGCCGGTCTGCCCGGTATCGAGAACGCGCGGATCTGGGAGCCCGAGCCCGCCACGGTCTATTTCTGGGAGCGTTGATCGTGCTCGAAATCGATCTCGCTTCAACGCCTCTCAGAGAGCTGAACGCCGCACTTCACGGTCTCCGCCCCGACACCAACGAGCGGCATTGGATCGTCGACCACCCGGCCGGCCGCCACGCCATTGCCGCCGGTTTGAACGTTCCGATCACCGTCGAGATCAACGGACCGGTCGGCTATTACTGCGCCGGGATGAACAAGCACGCGACCGTGCTGATTAATGGCAGCGCCGGGGTGGGGGTCGCCGAGAACATGGTGTCGGGTTTCGTCCATGTGGCGGGCGACGCCAGTCAATCGGCCGGGGCCACCGGGCGCGGCGGGCTCCTGCGCATCGACGGCAACGCCTCCTCGCGCTGCGGTATCTCGATGAAGGGCATCGACATCGTGGTCAAGGGCTCGGTCGGGCATATGAGCGCGTTCATGGCCCAGGCCGGCAACCTGATCGTGTTCGGGGATGCCGGCGATTCGCTCGGCGATTCGATCTACGAGGCGCGCCTGTTCGTGCGCGGCAAGGTCAAGAGTCTCGGCGCCGACTGCATCGAGAAGCCGATGCGGGACGAGCACAAGCGGGCCCTGCACGCGGTCCTCGAACGGGCCGGATTCGACGGCGCCATCGACCCCGGCGAATTCCGGCGCTACGGCTCGGCGCGCCAGCTCTACAGTTTCCACGTCGATAACGCCGGAGCCTATTGATGGATTGGACGCCAAGAACCGCCCCGCGCCCTTCCGCAACGTTCGATGCGTTTTCGCTGTCGGAGATCCGCCGCGCCGCCGCGACCGGCATCTACGATATTCGCGGCGCCGGCGCCAAGCGCAAGGTGCCGCATTTCGACGATCTTCTGTTTCTCGGCGCCTCGATCAGCCGCTATCCGCTCGAAGGCTATCGCGAGCGCTGCGATACCGATCTATGGCTCGGCACCCGCTTCGCCGAGAAGCCGATCCACATCAAGATTCCCATCACCATTGCCGGCATGAGCTTCGGTTCACTCTCGGCCCAGGCCAAGGAGGCCTTGGGGCGCGGCGCGTCCCAGGCCGGCACTTCGACCACCACCGGCGACGGCGGCATGACCGAGGAGGAGCGCCATCACTCCGCCCTCCTCGTCTATCAGCTCCTGCCATCGCGCTACGGCATGAACCCCGACGATCTGCGCCGCGCCGACGCCATCGAGATCGTGGTCGGCCAGGGCGCCAAGCCCGGCGGCGGCGGCATGCTGCTCGGGCAGAAGATCTCCGAGCGCGTGGCCGAGATGCGCACGCTTCCCGCCGGCATCGACCAGCGCTCGGCCTGCCGCCATCCCGACTGGACCGGCCCCGACGATCTCGAGATCAAAATCGAGGAGCTCAGGGAGATCACCGACTGGCAGAAGCCGATCTATGTCAAGGTCGGCGCCTCGCGCCCGTTCTACGACACCGCGCTTGCGGTCAAGGCCGGGGCCGACGTGATCGTGCTCGACGGCATGCAGGGTGGCACGGCGGCGACGCAAGAGGTGTTCATCGAGCATGTCGGGCTGCCGATCTTGGGCGCCATCAGGCCGGCGGTCGAGGCTCTCCAGGACCTCGGCATGCACCGCAAAGTCCAACTGATCGTCTCCGGCGGCATCCGCAACGGCGCCGATGTCGCCAAGGCGCTTGCGCTTGGCGCCGATGCCGTGTCGATCGGCACCGCCGCCCTGGTCGCACTCGGCGACAACGATCCGGCGCTTGAGGAGGAATATCGCAAGCTCGGCACCACCGCCGGCTGCTACGACGATTGGCATGAGGGGCGCGATCCGGCCGGCATCACCACTCAGGACACCACGCTCGCCGCAAGGCTC
>JACMJU010000061.1 GCA_014380485.1 Methyloceanibacter sp. | reverse complement strand
GCGCCGTGCAGGATCTGATCCAGGTCTATGCCATGCTGGCCGCGCGCTCCGATCTCGCGCTGCATCTCGGGCTGACCGAGGCGGGCATGGGGTCGAAGGGCATCGTCGCCTCCTCGGCCGCGCTCGCCGTGCTGCTCCAGCAGGGGATCGGCGACACCATCCGGGTCTCGCTCACGCCGGAGCCGAACGGCGACCGCACGCTCGAAGTGAAGGTGGCGCAGGAGCTGCTGCAAAGCATGGGCTTCAGGAGCTTCGTGCCGTTGGTCGCGGCGTGCCCCGGCTGTGGGCGGACCACGTCGACCACCTTCCAGGAGCTTGCCCGCGACATTCAAGACTTCATCCGTGACGAGATGCCGATGTGGAAGCGCCGCTACCCCGGGGTGGAGACGCTCTCCGTCGCGGTTATGGGCTGCATCGTCAACGGGCCTGGCGAATCCAAGCATGCCGATATCGGCATCTCGCTGCCGGGCACCGGAGAGGCGCCGGCCGCGCCGGTCTTCATCGACGGCAAGAAGGCGGCGACCTTGCGCGGGCCTGGCGCGGCGGCCGAGTTCAAGCAGATGGTGATCGACTATATCGAGCGGCGCTTCGGTCGGGCCGCCGGCCGGGACGCGGCGGAGTAGCGATGGGGATGCCGAGTTGGTCTGCGCTGATTGCGTTCATCGTGCTTCTGCTCACATGCTCCGGCGCGCTCGCCGAGGATGTTGCCGTAGAGGAGGCGGCAGCCGATTCATGGCTCGGATGCTGGAGTCGCGTCTACGATGCGGTGCATCTTGCCAAACATCCGGGCCAGAAAGTCGCGGCGATGACGGTCGCAATCGTCGCGCGCGAGGGCGAAAGCAGCGAAGCCCCCGGGGCCTATCGCGCCAAAATCACCGCACTCATGCGCGACAAGCAGGGGACCTACTCCAATCTCGACGGCGCGCGCTGCGTGGACTCAGGCGAGGCGCTCACCTGCTTCACCGATGGATTCTTCCTCGGCAGGTTCTTAATCGAGCGCGCCGGAAAGAATAGGAAGCTCGCACTGCGTGGCGCCGACGATCATGTGGCGCTGGTGCCGGGGGTCGATCTGGGCGCCTTCATGGTGCTATCGCCGCAAAACCCTGAGCATGCGCTGTTCCGGCTCGAGCCGGCTCCGGCGAAGTCCTGCGGGCAATAAAGCGCGGCTCAGCCCTGCACCAGCTCCGCCGCGAGACTGACGGCGAGCGCGATCACGGCGGTGTTGAAAAAGAACGACAAGATGCCATGCACCATCACCACGCGGCGCATGGCGCGCGAGGTTACCGCGACATCCGACGTCTGCGCCGTGGTTCCCACCCCGAAAGAAAAATAAACGAAGTCGAGATAGTCCGGCGTCGCATTGTCGCCGGGAAATTTCAGTCCACCGCCCGATGCGTCCGTCTTGCCGCCTCTCTCGCCGTGGAACTCATGGGCGTAGAACACGGCGAAGACCAAGTGCATCAAAAACCAGGACAGAAAAATCGTCGACACCGACAGGGATAAGCTGAGCGAGCGGTCGAAGCCATGCTCGCTCTTCATGACGGACAACTGCGTGAACAACGCCAACATGGCGAAGAGTGAGCCGAGGATGACGATCACGAGAACGGCGATACGGCTCTCGCGCTCGATGCCCGCCTCGCGCTTGATACCTTCGATCTCGGCATGCCACATCTTGGTGGCGACCAGCGCGAAATAGAGCCATCCGCCGGCGTTCCAGCCGGCCAGCACGCGCGTGACCCAATCCTCGATCGGCGCGAGAAGCCCGACGCCCAAGCCGACGGCGAGCGCGATTAGAAAGCGGATCTGCGCTCGGGCATGAACTGAAAGCGTCGTCCATCGCGACTGCCGTTTACTTCGTGCCGTCATCGCCTTTGCCCGCGGTGCCATCGCCTCTCCCGGTCAGCGCTTGCGATCCGCCGCGAATCGCACGGTCTCAAGCAAGGTGATAGCCCGATCGCCGAACGGCGCAAGGGCGGCCTCGGCGTCATGCAGCAATCCCCCCAGTCGCGCGCGGGCCGCGTCGGGCCCGAGCCGGGCGACGAGCGTGGCTTTGCCGCGACGTGCGTCCTTGGCCACGGCCTTGCCGAGCGAAGCCGCATCGCCTTCCGCATCGAGCAAATCGTCGGCGAGCTGGAAGGCTTGGCCGAAGGATGACCCATAGGCGACAAGCGCTCTGCGCTCGGAAGGGGCAGCGCCGCCAAGCACGGCCCCGGCCTCGCAGGCGAAGCGGAACAGAGCCCCGGTCTTCAGCGCCTGCATGGCGGTAATCTCGTCCGGCCCGATTCCTTGCCGCTCGGCGCCGAGATCGAGCGCCTGGCCCTGCGCCATGCCCTGCCAGCCTGCGGCCTTGGCAAGAAGGAGGACAAGCTCGGCGCGAATGGCGGGATCGGGGTGCGTGCTCTCGTCGCTCAACATCTCGAAGGCGAGCGTCTGAAGGGCGTCACCGGCGAGGATGGCGGTCGCCTCGTCGAAGGCGATATGCAAGGTCGGGCGGCCGCGGCGCACCGCGTCATCGTCCATGGACGGCAAGTCGTCATGCACCAGCGAGTAGCAATGGATGCATTCGAGCGCGCAAGCCGCTTGCAGGGCCTGCTCCTCGCTTAAACCAAACAGTCGCGCCGATTCGATGAGCAGGAAGGGCCGCAGGCGCTTGCCGCCGCCGATTGTGGCATAGCGCATGGCCTCTCCGAGCCTGGCACCTTCTTTAGGGGCGCCGCGGCTCACGAGAAGGCGGTCGAGGCGTCTCTCGACGGCGCCGGCCACGCGTTCGAGTCTTGCGAGAAATTCCATCCTGGGGAGCGATAGGCCAGCGGCGCTTTGCCGCAAAAGGATCGGTAATCGTTACCCTAATACGACGTTGCTTGAGGCGGCAACCAAGAGGTACAAGGCCAAGTCATGGCGATTCAAGCGGTCTCAGGCGAGCGCACGCGGAAGCGCACCAGGAGACGGATGAAGCACCCCTGGCTCCGGCGCGTCGCCCGCGTTTTCGTGTTTCTGGCCGCCGCCGTCCTCCTTTCCATCCTCGCCTTCCGTTTCATCAACCCACCGCTCACCCCGGTCATGCTGGTGGAAAAGCTTAAGGGTGCCACGCTGCGCCATGAATGGGTGCCGCTCGAAGACATGTCGCGGCAGCTCCCCTTGGCGGCGATTTCGGGCGAGGACGGCCGCTTTTGCGCCCATTGGGGCGTCGACTGGCCAGCGGTGAAGGAGGCGATCGAAGAAGGCGGCGGCCTCGGGGCTTTTCGCGGCGCGAGCACGATCCCGATGCAGACCGCCAAGAACCTCTATCTGTGGAACGGGCGAAGCTATGTGCGGAAGATTTTGGAGGTGCCGCTGGCCTATCTGATGTCGGCGCTGTGGCCGAAGGCGCGGATGATGGAGGTTTACCTCAACGTCGCCCAATTCGGCCCGGGCGTGTTCGGGGCCGAAGCGGCAAGCCGCTATTATTTCGGCAAGAGCGCGGCAGAGCTGACCCGCCGCGAAACGATCCTTCTGGTGGCGGCGCTGCCGAATCCGCGTTTCAGGAACCCGGCGAGGCCGAACCGGCGCATGCTCCTGGTGGCACGAGCGATCGAGCGCCGCTTGCCGATCATGATCCCGCGCTCCGTTTGCCTCTTGCCCGGGCCATGATGCGGGCTTTTTGCCCCTCGGCCCTGGCCAGGCTTAGCGATTGCCCCTATATAGGCGGGCTCGAAAGCCCCTCGGGGCGCTCATAGGATTTGCACCATGGCTGTTCCAAAAAGAAAAGTCTCGCGCATGAAGCGGGGCAACAGGCGGAGCCACGATAAGCTTCAGGCTCCCACTTACGTCGAGGATAAGGATTCGGGCGAGCTGCGCCGGCCGCATCACATCGACTTGAAATCGGGTCGCTATCGCGGCCGCCAGGTGCTCGAAGTCAAGGAAGAGACCTAACCTCGCAGCGCTATTTCCTCGGCGCCGATTTGCCCGCGGCAAGACGCTGCGCAAGCGCCATCAGCTCGACGTCATCGATGCCGGCCTCTTCGAGGTGGCGCACCGTGTTCAGCACGTAGTCGAGATTGGTGCCCGACCGGCCTGCGGCCGACCGCACGAGCCGGGCCTGGGTTTCGATCGAGAGCCGGCCGGCATATTGCGGGTGGCCGCGATCGACCATGTAACAAAGCGCCTCAAGCTCCCGGCCTGAGCCGTCGAGCAGGCTGACCGGCTTGGTCCTCTCGACATAGACATCGGTGACCTGCTCGCGCGCGCGGAGATAGGCAAGCGTCGCCTCCTTCTTGCCGGAGACCACGCGAAAGGCGACGCCGCGGCAGGCCCCGCCCTCGTCGAGCCCGAGCACAAGGCCCGGATGCTCCGTCGTGCCGCGATGGTGAAACGAATAGATGCAGAGCGAACGGTGGGCGCCGATGAGCGCGGCGGGGGCCTGTTCGCTAAAGGCGAATCCGGGCTGCCACATCAGCGAGCCATAGGCGAAAACCCAAAGCTCAGCCATGTGCCTTCAGTCGTCGTGGCCGTGGGGGCGGCCGAAATCGGCAGCCTCGGTGTCCTGGCCGGCCTCGATGATGCCGCGGCGAATGGCCCGGGTGCGGTTGAACAGCGCTTCGAGCGCGGCGCCGTCGTCCCACCGGATCATGCGCTGAAGCGACGCGAGGTCCTCGGAGAAGCGGCCGAGCATCTCCAACACCGCCTCCTTGTTGTTGAGGAACACGTCGCGCCACATGACGGGGTCCGAGGCGGCGATGCGGGTAAAATCGCGGAACCCGCCGGCCGAGAATTTGACGACCTCCGACTGGGTGACCTCCTCCATATCGGCGGCGGTGCCCACGATGTTGTAGGCGATGAGATGCGGCACGTGGCTGGTGATGGCGAGCACGATGTCATGATGCTCTGGAGTCATGGTCTCGACCTTGGCGCCGAGGAGACGCCAGAACGCGGCGAGCCTCTCCACGGCTTCCGCGTCGGTGCCTTCGGGCGGCGTCAGGATGCACCAGCGGTTCGTGAACAACTCGGCGAAGCCGGCATCCGGGCCCGAATGTTCGGTGCCGGCGACCGGATGCGCCGGCACGAAATGAACATTCTTCGGCATATGCGAGCCCATGTCGCGGACGACCGAGCGCTTGACCGAACCCACATCCGAGATCGTCGCGCCGGGCTTGAGATGCGGGCCGATTTCCTTGGCCACGGCGCCGCAAGCACCGACCGGAACGCAGACGATGACGAGGTCAGCGCCTTCCACCGCCTCCGCATTAGTCTCAACCACCTGATCGGCGAGGCCGAGCTCGACGACGCGATTCCGCGTCCGCGGCGAACGCGCAGTGGCCACGATCTCGCGCACGGCGCCCTGAGCGCGTGCGGCCCTGGCGATCGACGAGCCGATCAGGCCGAGGCCGATGATGGCGATCTTGTCGAACAGAGGCTGGCTCATCGGCGGGGTGCGCCATTTCCGCCCATGAAAGAGGCGAGCGCGTCGAGCACGGCATTGTTCTCGTCCTCGGTGCCGATGGTCATGCGCAAAGCCTGCGGCAGGCCATATTCTTCGACCCGCCGCAAGATGATGCGCCGCCCATGCAGGAATTTGTCGGCCTCGGGCGCCGATCTGCCGTTCCCCTTGGGAAAATGCAGCAAGAGGAAATTCGCCGCACTCGGCGTCACGCCAAGGCCGAGACGGGACAGCGCCTCGCTCATTTGGCCGCGCCAGAGCTCGTTATGCTCGACGCCGCGCTGCGCCCAGGGTTGATCCTCGAGCGCCGCCACGCCCGTCGCGATCGCCGGGCCCGAGACATTGAACGGACCCCTGATTCGATTCAGCGCATCGGCGACGGAAGGCGGGCAATAGGCCCAGCCGATCCGAAGCGAGGCGAGCCCGTAGAGTTTGGAGAAGGTCCGCGTCATCACCGTGTTCGGCGACGTGGCGACGAGCTCGATGCCCGACTCGTAGTCGTTCTTCCGCACATATTCGGCATAGGCCGCGTCGAGCACGAGCAGCACGTCGGCGGGCAAGTCTTCGCGCAGGCGCTTGATCTCGTCGAAGGGCAGATAAGTGCCGGTCGGGTTGTTGGGGTTGGCGATGAACACGAGCCGCGTCCGCGGGCTCACGCAAGCGAGGATGGCGTCGACATCGGCCGTGAGTTCGGTCTCGGCGGCAACGACCGGCGTCGCGCCCCGTGCGAGGATCGCGATCTTGTAAACGAGAAAGCCGTGCGCGCTGTAGATCGCCTCGTCGCCCGGCCCGAGATAGGCGGTAGCGAGAAGGTTGAGCAGCTCGTCGGAGCCGGCGCCGCAGACGATGCGGGCGGGATCGAGTCCGTAAAGTTTGGCGATCGCCTCCCTCAATTCCCGCGCCGAGCCGTCAGGGTAGCGCGACAGCGAGGCGATTGCGGCGCGATAGGCCTCGATCGCGCGGGGCGAGGGCCCGAACGGCGTCTCGTTGGAGGAGAGCTTGATCGCAGGCTGCGCGCCAGGGAGCGCGCTCGTGCCGGGCACGTAAGGCGCGATGTCGAGAACGCCTGGACGGGGGCGCGGGCCACGCGTGGCGGCCATGTGTCTTGCTCCTCGGCTTGGGCTGGCGAAGGGCCTCTCATAGGCCCAATCCCTGCGGCAAAGCAAAGAAAAGATTGACTTTCAACGTCAAGCTCATAGCTAACGCCGAATTGTAGAATTGGCGTTAAGGTGCCCCATGGTTGGAGAGGCGGCCTTGGCTTTCGAGCAGACCTAGGCGGAACAGTTGGACTGAAATGAGCGAAACTCCGACGGCGCAAGCCTTCACCGATCATTCCTTGCGGCTGGCGCAAATCGCCAACCCGCAAAGCGAGATCGTGCACTTCCCGGCGCACGAGCCGTTGCCGCTCGATTGCGGGGCCGAGCTTGCGCCGTTTTCCATCGCGTATCAGACCTACGGCGAACTCAATGCCGCCAAGTCCAACCTCGTGCTGGTGTGCCATGCGCTGACCGGCGATCAGCACGTCGCCAACATCCATCCCGTCACCGGCAAGCCCGGCTGGTGGGACACCATGGTCGGGCCCGGCAAGCCGATCGACAGCAACCGCTATTTCGTGCTGTGTCCCAATGTCATCGGCGGGTGCATGGGCTCGACCGGGCCGAGCTCCATCAATCCCGCCACCGGCCGCTCTTACGGGCTCGACTTTCCCGTCATCACCGTAGCCGACATGGTGCGGGCGCAGGCCCGTCTGCTCGATCATCTCGGCATTCCCGACGTGCTCTCGGTGCTTGGCGGCTCGATGGGCGGCATGCAGGTGCTGGAATGGGCCGCAACCTATAAGGACCGCGTGTTCTCGGCGGTGCCGATCGCCTGCGCCGCGCGCCACTCCTCGCAGAACATCGCCTTTCACGAGGTCGGCCGCCAGGCGGTGATGGCCGACCCCGACTGGTGCCAGGGCCGCTATCTCGACGAGGGCAGGAGCCCGCGCAAAGGCCTCGCCGTGGCGCGCATGGCCGCGCACATCACCTACATGTCCGACGACGCGCTGCACAACAAGTTCGGCCGCAATCTCCAGGATCGCGACAAGGTCACCTTCGGCTTCGATGCCGATTTTCAGGTGGAGAGCTATCTGCGCCATCAGGGCTTGAGCTTCGTCGACCGCTTCGACGCCAACTCCTATCTCTACATCACCCGCGCCATGGACTATTTCGATCTCGCTGCCGACCACGGCGAGGTGCTCGCCAATGCTTTCGCCAGCACCAAGACGCGCTTCTGCCTCGTCTCCTTCACCAGCGACTGGCTGTTTCCCACCGAGGAGAGCCGCGAGATCGTGCACGCGCTGAATGCGGTTGCCGCCAATGTCAGTTTCGTCGAGCTCAAGACCGACAACGGTCACGACTCGTTCCTGCTGCACGAGCCGGAGCTGTTCGACACCATTCGCGGGTTCCTGGCCGCGGCGGCGATGAAGCGCGGGGTTGCGGGGGCGGAAGGATGGTTGCCATGAACCTCAACGTGCCGCCGCACGCCGTTCGTGCCGCCGATACCGGCCGCGTCGACCTTCTGCTCATTGCCGAAATGGTGACGCAAGGCGCGCGCGTGCTCGATATCGGTTGCGGCGACGGCACGCTGTTGCGCCTCTTGGCGGAAAAGCAGGGCGTGGACGGCCGTGGCATCGAGCTCAGTCAGGCGGGCGTGAATTCCTGCGTGGCGCAGGGCCTCTCCGTCATCCAGGGCGACGCCGACACCGATCTCGTCTATTACCCCGACCTCGCCTTCGACTTCGCCATTCTCTCGCAGACGATCCAAACGACCTACTCGCCGCGCCATGTGCTCGGGCAATTGTTGCGGATCGGCAAGCGTGCCGTGGTGTCGTTTCCGAATTTCGGGCATTGGCGGGTGAGGGCGCAGCTTCTGTTCGGCGGCAAGATGCCGCAAACCGACAATCTGCCCGACCGCTGGTACGACACGCCCAACATCCATCTCTGCACGATCAAGGACTTTCTCGGTCTGTGCAAAGATGTCGGCGCACGCGTCGAGCGCGCCGTTGCGCTCAACGCCTATGGAGGCAAGCTCGGCGTCTCCATGCCGCTCTTCGCCCAGAACCTGTTCGGCGAGCAGGCGGTGTTTCTACTCTCGCGGTAACGCCGAGGGCGTGACACCGGCGGGGACGGGGACGAGGCGGCGGCGCATCTTGGTCTTCTGGCGTGCAGGCAGGGCGGCGTAGACCTGCTTGGTCGCTTCGACCAGGATCACGCCGGAGAAGGTCGGCCATAGCACGAGCCCCAGCCGCTCCCAGAACCGCGGCCATTTGAGCAGGATGCGCCAATTGAAGGGCGGCATGTAAAGCGCGTATTCCCAGTCCTCAGGCGAGAACATTTCCTCTTTCAGAAGCCGCGTGAGTTGGCGGCGGCTGAACGGGCTGCCATAGCCGAAAGGGGTCGTGTCGAGCCGCGCCCACAGCCCGCGGCGATTGGGAACCACGAGCAAGAGCCGTCCGTTCGGCGCCAGCACCCGCCACAGCTCGCGCAGGAGCTCGCGCGGATTCTCGGACCATTCGAGCATGTGAATGAGAAGGATGCGGTCGGCGCCTTCGTCGATGAGCGGCAGCTCGGTGTCATCGACGAGCACGCTCAAGGATTGGCCCGTCGCCGGCCAAAGGATGGCGCCGAGGCGGGCCGGCATGAGCGCGCCCAAGGGCTCGGCCTCTTCCCGGAACGGAGCAAGATAGGGGGCGGCGAAGCCGAGGCCGAAGGTGCGGCAGGATTTGAGGTCGCTCCATTTTGCCCGCAGGCGCGTGTCCAGCAACCGACGCACCACATGCCCGAGGGGGCAGGCGTAGAACTCCTTGAGATCGACGGCGTCGAGATGCATGAGCCATCATAGCGTGTGAAGGTTAAACCCCCCACCCGGCGCTAACGCCCCGACCTCCCCACAAATACCCCATCCCTCCCCTTGATGGGGAGGGTGGCTCGGCCAAAGGCCGAGCCGGGTGGGGTGCGCCGGCGTGTTAGGTGCCGTTCAACCCGGCCCGCAGGGATGATAATGTCGTTGGGCAATTCTTAAGAGCGGCGGAGGGAGCGATGTCTCGCCTGCAAATCCACCAATTCCCGACGCGCAGCGACAATTACGGCGTGCTCGTCCACGACGCCTCGTCCGGGGCGACCGCCGCCATCGATGCACCCGATGCCGAGGAGCTGCTTGCCGCGCTGCACGAAAAGGGCTGGGCGCTGAGCCACATTCTCACCACCCACCATCATCACGACCACACCGCCGGCAACACCATCGTCAAGCGCATGACCGGATGCACCATCGTCGGTCCGGCGAAAGAGGCCGGCTCCATTCCCGGTATCGATGTCAAGGTCAAGGACGGCGAGACCGTCGAAATCGGCAGCGCCAAGGCGAGGGTCATCGAGACGCCGGGCCATACCAAGGGTCATGTCAGCTACTATTTTCCCGACGATGATCTCGTCTTCGTCGGGGACACGCTGTTCTCGGTCGGCTGCGGCAAGCTGCTCGAGGGTGACGCCAAGACCATGTGGTCGTCGCTCAAGAAGCTCGCCGCCCTGCCGCCCGTGACCAAGCTCTATTGCGGCCATGAATACACCAACAACAATTGCCGCTTCGCGCTCACCGTCGAGCCGGAGAACGACACGCTGAGAGCCCGCGCGGCGGAAGTCGCCGCACTCGCCGAGGAGGGCGAGCCGGCGCTGCCGACCACGATCGCGCAGGAACTTGCCACCAATCCGTTCCTCAGGCCGTCGAGCCCCGCCATCCAGAAGCGGCTCGACATGGAGGGGCGCGAGTTGTGGGAAGTCTTCGGCGAGATCAGGCGCCGCAAAGACCGCTTCTGACGCGTATCTTTCGATCATGACCAGCGAAGCGCGGACCGCCGAGGATGTGATCAGGCAGCACGCCCTCAAGCCGCATCCGGAGGGCGGCTGGTTCCGCGAGACTTTTCGCGATGATATGGGTCCGCACGGTCGCGCTCATTCGACCGCCGTTCTGTTCCTGTTGAAGGCGGGCGAAGTGTCGCGCTGGCATAAGGTCGATGCGGCGGAGCTTTGGCACTGGTATGGCGGGGCGCCGCTCCTGCTCGAGGTCAAGCACGGCGCGACGCGACACGAATACCGGCTTGGCCCGGATTGGCACAAAGGCGACCACCCGCATGTTGCGGTCCCGGCGCATGTTTGGCAGAGCGCACGGAGCTTGGGTGCCTGGACCCTGCTCGGCTGCACCGTCGCGCCCGGCTTCGATTTCGCAGGGTTCGAATTGGCGCCCGACGGCTTCGCGCCCTAAGGTCCACAGATAGAGAGTTGGATACCTCCCCCTGGGGGGGAGGTCGGCGCGCTTTGGCGCGCCGGGGGGGGGGAGGGTATCATCGGCGGCGTGGCCAATGAGGTGGCGCGTAAACTTCGCAAAAGCATGACCCGCCAGGAGGTCAGACTCTGGCTCCGTCTGCGCGAATTGCGCAAGTTGGGGTTTCATTTCAGGCGGCAAGCGCCAATCAAGAACTTTGTCGTCGACTTTGCTTGCTACCATCCAAGAGTCATCGTGGAGCTTGATGGGAGCCAGCATGCGACCAGGCGGCATGAACTCAGAGACGTGGCACGCGATGCGACACTAGTGTCTGATGGATTCAAGATCGTCCGCGTGTGGAACGGCGACGTAGACAAGAATCTCGAAGGCGTGTTCGACAAAATTCTGCACGCGTTGAGGAGCAAGTAGCCCCCCACCCCGGCGTTGCCGGGAGGCGCCGCCGGCCCTCCCCACCAGGGGGAGGGATGGCGCAACCTCAATCCATGAACTGGCCGCCATTGATGGTCAGGGTCGAGCCGGTGATCCAAGCCGCCTCGTCGGCGGCGAGGAACACCACGCAACGGGCGACTTCGTCGGCCTCGCCCAAGCGGCCCACCGGAATCTGGCCGACGATCGACTTCATGACCTCCTCGGAGACGCCCGCGAGCAGGTCGGTGTTCACATAACCCGGCGCGATCGCGTTCACGGTGATGCCTTTGCGCGCGCTTTCCAGCGCCAGCGTCCGGGTGAAGCCGATCACGCCTGCCTTGGCCGAGCAGTAATTGGCGAGCCCAAGCTGGCCCTTCTGCCCGTTGATCGAGGAGATGTTGACGATGCGGCCGAAGCCCCGCTCGCGCATGGCGTTGATGATCGGCCGCGTCATGTTGAAGAGCGAATCGAGATTGGTGCGGATCACCTGTTCCCATTGCTCGTGGGTCATCTTCTGGAGCATGGCGTCGCGGGAGATGCCGGCATTGTTGACCAGCACCTCGACCGGGCCGACCTCGTTCTCGACATTGACGATGCCCTGCTCGCAGGCGACGTAGTCGCCCACGTCCCATTTGAACACCGGGATCTTGGTCTCCGTGCTGAAGGATTTGGCGGCATCGTCATTGCCGCCATAATTGGCGGCGACGTTGTAACCGGCCTTCTTCAGCGCCCGGCTGATGGCTCCGCCGATGCCGCGCGTTCCCCCCGTGACCAAAGCCACCCTTGCCATGAATTCCTCCTTTTGAAAGCGCTCACGCAGCGCCTATGTGACGTTCAAAGAACATGCCCCTCGCGGGCTCGCCCGCGAGGACGTCGATGACGACCGTTCGCGAGCGGTCAGTCCCGCTCGAGGCACATGGCGATGCCCATGCCGCCGCCGATGCAGAGCGTGGCAAGGCCCTTCTTGGCATTGCGCTTCTGCATCTCGTGGATAAGCGTGACGAGCACGCGCGCGCCGGAGGCCCCGATCGGGTGACCGATGGCGATGGCGCCGCCATTGACGTTGACCTTGCCCGTATCCCAGCCGAGGTCCTTGTTCACGGCCAGCGCCTGCGCGGCGAAGGCCTCGTTGGCCTCGACCAGGTCGAGATCGCCGACGTTCCAACCCGCCTTCTTCAGCGCTTTCCGCGAGGCGGGGATCGGCCCCGACCCCATGATCTTGGGATCGACGCCGGCGACGGCCCACGACGCGATGCGGGCGAGCGGTTTCAGTCCGCGCTTCTTCGCCTCCGTCGCGGTCATCAGCACGACGGCGGCGGCGCCGTCATTGATGCCCGAAGCATTGCCGGCGGTTACCGTGCCCTCTTTGTCGAACGCAGGCCTGAGCTTGGCCGCGTCCTCGATCTTGGCGCCTTCGCGGATATATTCGTCGTCGGCCACCACCGTCTCGCCCTTCCGCGTCTTCACGGTGACGGGGGCGATCTCGTCCTTGAACTTGCCGTCCTTCCTGGCGGTCTCGGCCTTGTTCTGCGAGGCGGTAGCGAATTTGTCTTGCTCCTCGCGGGTGATCTGCCATTGGCGGGCGACATTCTCGGCGGTGGTGCCCATGTGGTAGCCGTTGAAGGCCTCCCACAACCCGTCCTTGATCATCGAATCGATGAACTCGACGGCGCCCATCTTCTGGCCGTTGCGGAGATGGGCAAGGTGCGGCGCAAGGCTCATGCTCTCCTGGCCGCCGGCGACCACGATATCGGCATCGCCCGCGGCGATCTGCTGAGCGCCCAGCGCGACGGCCCTTAAGCCGGAGCCGCACACCTGATTGACGCCCCAGGCGGTTGCCTCCACCGGAACGCCCGCGGCGACCGCCGCTTGGCGGGCCGGGTTCTGACCCTGGCCGGCGGTGAGCACCTGACCCATGATCACTTCATCGACATCGGCCGGGTCGACCTTGGCCCGATCGAGCGCCGCCCGAATGGCGACCTCGCCAAGCGCATGGGCCGTCAGGCTCGATAGCGCACCGTTAAAAGAGCCGACGGGCGTCCGCGCCGCGCCGACAATGACAATCTCTTCTTCTTTCATACGCGTCGTCTCCACTTTCCGGGGGATCCCAAGGTCATAACGTAGTGCTTCTTTCGATGGAAGCCCACGATTTGCGCCCTGTTAAGGCCAGCGGCAAAGCCTCTGGTGCTATGCACAAAGATCGTGCTACTGAATCTCGCAAGTGCGGCATGAAGCACCTTGGCCCTGGCGTCAAGGCGTGGGAGCGACACAGACGTGGCAAGAGACGCTGAGCAGGACACCCGGCCTGTCATCATCAAGAAATACGCCAACCGCAGGCTCTACAATACCGACACAAGCACTTATGTGACGCTCGAGGACTTGGCCGAAATGGTCCGGTCCGAGCGAGACTTTGTCGTTTACGACGCCAAGACCGGCGAAGATTTGACCCACTCCGTCCTGACCCAGATCATCGTCGAACAGGAAAGCCGCGGCACCAATCTCCTTCCCATCGGTTTCCTGCGCCAACTCATCCGCTTCTACGGCGACAGCATGCAGAAGCTGGTGCCGAGCTATCTCGAATTCAGCCTCGATTCGCTTACCCGCCAGCAGGAGCAGTATCGCCGGAGATTCGCCCACGTCTTCGGCACCGCCGCGTTCGAGGCGATGCAGGATCAGGTGCGCAAGAACTTCGCCACCTTCGAGCGCGCGCTCGGCCTGTTCACTCCCTTCGCCTCGACCGATGCCGGCGAAGGGGAAAAAGCCTCTGAGCCAGAGACAGGCGAGGCGAAGACCCCAAGCGGGAAGCCCAGCGACGATGAGATCGCGAATCTCAAGGCCGAACTTGCCGCCATGCAGCAGCGGCTCGAGCAGCTCTCCAGCCGCTAAGCAAAGGGCGCTCTTTGCGACGAAGGGTTTGGCGCAGCGCGCCCAGTCTCCACCTAGCCCATATGCCAGCCGTGGCTTACGCAGATCGACTGCCCCGTCAGCGCGTTTGTTTCGAAGGCGGCGAGAAATAACGCCACTTCGGCAACATCCTCGATGGTGGTGAATTGGTGATCCACCGTCTCCGCCAGAAGCACCTCCTTCACCACGCGCTCCTCGCTGATGCCAAGTTCCTTCGCCTGCTCGGGGATTTGCTTTTCCACAAGCGGCGTCTTGACGAAGCCGGGGCAGATGACGTTGGCGCGGACATTGTGCTTGGCGCCCTCTTTTGCCATCACGCGGGCGAGACCGAGCAGCCCATGCTTCGCCGCCACATAGGCCGCCTTAAGCGGTGACGCCTCGTGGCTGTGCACCGAGCCCATATAAATGAGTGCACCCGAGTTCTTCTGATACATATGCTTGACACAGGCCTTGGTGGTGAGGAAGGCGCCATCGAGATGGATCGCCAGCATCTTTTTCCAGTCGGCGAAGGGGAATTCCTCGATCGGGTGCACAATCTGGATGCCGGCATTGGACACGAGAATGTCGACCGTGCCGAATGTCTTTACCGCGCGCTCGACGCCGGCATTGACTTGGTCTTCCTTGGAAACATCCATGCCGACTCCGAGCACGGATTTCGCGTCGCCAAGTTCCTTCGCGGCTTTGGTGGCGCCCTCCACGCTGAGGTCGGCAATGACCACTCTGGCCCCGGCCTCTAGATAACGTTTGGCTATTCCGTAACCGATGCCGCTCGCGGCGCCGGTGATGAGAGCAACCTTGTCGTCGAGCGTCATGGCAATGCTCCCTAGTTCTTCAGATAGTCGTAAACGACCTTTCCCAGCCCTAGGGTCAAGTCCGCGACAATATGCGTCGCGGACAGGACCTCGCGTACCGGGAGCTCGGCGATGGGCGCCAACGCATGCGGGCTGAGGTCGAGCGTCGCCGGCCCAGACCAGGCGCCTTTCATGACGATGTCTTCGAGCCGGTAGTCGACCAGCTCGAGGATGCGCGGACTGCCGTCGACATGCGGAATGATCTTGAGCAGGTAATTCGGTTTCTCCAGGCCGGCGCGGACTTGGCCCAAATCGAGCGCCTTGTGTTTGAAGCCCATGGTTCCCGTCGCTATTCGCACCCGTCCGTAGTCGAGCGTCCCGACGAGCGTGTCGCGGTCTACGCTGAGCGTCGGCTGGGCATATTTCTTCGGAAAGCCCCACAGCTCGCGGCCGCCATAG
Organism: Methyloceanibacter sp.; assembly: GCA_014380485.1. Classification (GTDB taxonomy): domain Bacteria; phylum Pseudomonadota; class Alphaproteobacteria; order Rhizobiales; family Methyloligellaceae; genus Methyloceanibacter. The sequence goes on along the minus strand of JACMJU010000061.1, from coordinate 2,741 downwards.
ATCGGCGGACCGTCATTTAGGAACATGGCAAGCGTATAGTTGCCTTCCTTGCCGTTAAACTTCACCGGGATGACTTGCCCGGACTCCGCGTAGTCTCCGAAGCCGGTCGAGTCCGGCATGCGGATGAACTCGTATTTGACGATCGGCTCGTCGAAACTGAGCGGCTCCGGGATCACGGCTTCGAGTGCGGCCGGATCGGTGCGGTAGGCGATGATGAGATATTCGCGATCGACAAAGCGATACGGGCCCGGCGGGAAGGCGGGGCTCGTAAGCGGCATGGCGAAGGCGCGCTTCCGTACCTCATCTATTTTCATAGCGCCGGTTCCCTTGGCTCGGCATCGAGATCGCGCGTGAGATCGAGAACGAGCACGCCCTCTTCCGGCGGCTTGCGGCTCTTCCAGGAAGGATGCTCGAGCGTGCGCTCCACGTCGGCCTGGCCGGCGGTCCAGTGCTCCTCCATCGTGTAGCGCGAGAACTCGTAGTCGTTCGATTGCGTCCAATGGGCCGCGCGCCGATGGATGAGCTGTACGATGGTGATGGCCGCGTCGCAACTCGAGTTGTCGAGCAGCCGCCAATGCGGATTGTCGGCGAATTCGGTCAGCACGTTTGGGCGCAGATGACGGACGGCGCGACGCATGGCCTGTAGCTCGCAGAAGATGTCGGTGTTGAGCCGCGTCCGGCTAGAATAGCGAATCTCCTTTTCGCGCTGCCCGACATCGAACAATGTCTTAGGCAGGTCGCCGCGGGCGCTGAAGAGGTCAATTTGGAAGACGACCATGTCGTCACGCGGTCCGCCACGCTCGAGCACATGTTGCAGAGGCGTGTTGGAGAGGAGACCTCCGTCCCAATAAGGCTTGCCGTCGATCAGGACGGGCGGCAGACCAGGAGGCAGCGCACCGCTCGCCATGACGTGCTCAGGGCCCACGGTTTGAGAGATGGTGTCGAAATACTGCATGTTGCCCGTCAGCACCTCAACGGCGCCGACGCTCACGCGGACTGTGCCCGCGTTGAGGAGATCGAAATCGATAAGCTCGTTCAGCGTGGCGTGAAGCGGGGAAGAGTCGTAGACGCTGATCGCCTCGGGCGTACCGGGCGGCATGAAGGGTGCCGGCGGAATCCTCGGTGCGAAGAAGCCGGGAACGCCCCACAAGGCGACAAGCGCCGCGCTCGTCTCGTTAAACAGCTTCCGCGAATTGTCGCCGGCGGCGAGAGGCCAGGCTTTGAGCCGGCTGGATACTTCCTCCCAGAACGCGCGCAATCGCTCGATCCGCCGTTCTGGAGGATTGCCGGCGATGATGGCCGCGTTGACGGCGCCGATGGAGATGCCGGCCACCCAACTTGGCATGTAGCCCGCTTCGGCCAACGCCGCATAGGCGCCTGCCTGATAGGCGCCAAGAGCTCCGCCGCCTTGCAGTACGAGCACCGTCTTTTCTTCGGAGTCGGCCACGCTATCCCTATCCCTTTGCTTGACGAGCGGCAGGATCGGCGGAGATTCAACAAACTCCCGTGCACCTATTTGCTTAGCCTAGCGCCTTAAAGGCGACAAATTGTAGCCAATCTGGACGCTCAAAGCCCGGCGAGGACGATAACCCGCGGAAGCGGCGCCGGCGCAATCGCCGCCAACAATCGACAGTGCCGAATTCATCGGTCAGTGCGCGCTTTACGGGCTGTCCGCCCTGACCAGATCGTCGCGCGCCTTTTCGAGATGCTCGGTGATCAGCGTGTAGGCGCCTTGCGCGTCGCGCGCGTTGAGCGCGTTGAAGATGCTGCGATGCTGGCGGTTATAGGCGGCGATCACCTCGGGCGTCAGGATCTTTTCCTTCATTGCGTCCCACTGGGCGTGCAGCCGCACATGATTGATCTGGCGGTAGACGTTGATGAGCAGCGGGTTTCCCGAGGCATTGGCGATGAGGAGGTGGAACTCACCGTCCCACTTGGAAAAAGAATCCTTGTCATTGATCCCCTCTTCGGCATGGACCAGGACCACTTCCATGTCGTCGAGATTCCTGCGCGTCGCATGCAGGACCGCGAGGCGGGTGGTGAAGGGCTCGACCGCGAGCCGCGCCTCGATGAGCTGGAGCGGGCTGACCTGATCGGCGAGATCGATGGTGCGCCGGCTAAAAGCCGCGGTGGCGCCGACGAAGGTCCCGCTGCCGAGACGCCGCGATACCAGTCCCGCCCTTTCGAGCTGATCGAGAGCGCGGCGGACGGTGCTGCGCGCCGCCTGGAACGTGGCCGCCAATTGCCGCTCGGGCGGAAGCCGGTCACCTTCGCTATAGGCTCCGGTCTCGATGGCGCGCTGGAGATAGGCAGAGATGGCGCGGGGCCCGCGGCCGGGTCTGGCCAGTCCGGCCAAGATGGGCTCAGTCTCCCGGCTTCGCTGCTCGGACAAGTGGCGATCTCTCCGCGAGTTAGAGCCGCTTTGGGCCCACATGCAAAAATTGGTTTACAACAGATCGGCTCGCTGCGCTAATATAAATGCAAGAGGTTCGATACGCGAATGTGCCCTATTTCGTCGATTGGGTCCATGGGTCAGGACCAAAGCCGGACCAATTCTCCCGGAGAGGGCGTCCGCCTATGAGCGTTCCTCAGGCCACCAAATACGCCATCATCGGGGCCGGTGTTCACGGCCTCAGCACGGCCTTCCATCTCGCTCAGATGCTGAAAGCGACCGGCAGGGGCTCGGGCGCCGACATCCTCGTGGTCGATAAGACGGCGGTGGCGGCAGGGGCCTCGGGCAT
>JACMJU010000060.1 GCA_014380485.1 Methyloceanibacter sp. | reverse complement strand
TGCTTGGCCCATCCCTTTAGGCCTACCGCTTCAAGCGTTATCGCCGCCGCTACGTGCAGGAATGGCAGGTCGCCCAGGCGCGGCTCAAGCTCGTAATTGCGCACGCGGATCTTCGGATCAATGCCCTTTTCCTTTGCCAGCCAGGCCAGCGCCTGTTTTTCATCGCCCAATTCGTCGACCAGCTTGAGCTCGATGGCCTGACGGCCGGTAAAGACACGGCCATCAGTTACACGCGCCAGTTCGATACTTTCCAGCTTGCGATTGTCGCGCACCAGGCCGCGAAACCAGTCATAGGAATCCATCACGATGGCTTCCACCGCTGCGCGTGCCTCCGGACTGGTCGGCTCGAACATGCTAGGGGCAGCTTTCAGCGGCGACGACTTGATTTCCTCGACCTTCACGCCGAGGGTTTTCATCAGCTCGGCCAAATTCGGATACTGAAACAGCACGCCGATGGAGCCGACCAGCGCCGAACTCTGCGCCACGATGTGATCGGAGGCGAGAGCGGCGATATAGCCGCCCGAGGCAGCCAAGCCTTCGACCACAACCACCATCGGCTTCTGCTCTTTCAGACGCTTCAGCGCGTCGTGCAGCTGCTCGGAGCCCCCGGTGGTGCCGCCCGGGCTGTTGATATGCACGATGACCGCGCGTGCCGAGGAGCGGCCGAGCCGCTCCAGCGCTTCCACGCGATCGCGGTCGCCGCGGATCAGCCCCTCGATCTTGATCCTGGCGACATAGGGGCCGGGGCTGGAGGCAAGCCCATTCGGCGAGCGGAGCGCCAGCGCCGTGCCGATCACGGCAATGGCGACCAGCGCGACGGTGAAGACGCGCCAGAAGGTAAGCTTGCGCCGCATCCGGCGGCGGTCGACGATGTAATCGGCGTCGAGCGACATAGTGCGGTGGCTCCTAACTTGTTAACTTGGCGCATGATCTTATCGGCGAACCGGTTCCCATCCCGGATCAAGTCACGCGCAAGGATTTCGCGGCAGGACAGTACGCCGACGCACGGGGCGGTCAATGGCGCGACCCGCGGCAAATTTTCAATAGTTTGTAATAACGCAGGCGGCGCGGCCGTGGCGGTGTCGCTCGAAAGAATTATTCCTTCTCGTCCTTTTCGGGAGTCTCGGCCCGCTGCTTGAGCGCCGCGCCGAGAATGTCGCCGAGCGAGGCTCCGGAATCCGAGGAGCCGTACTGAGCGATGGCTTCCTTTTCCTCCGCCACTTCCAGTGCCTTGATTGACACTGCCACCTTGCGGGTCTTGCGGTCGAACTGGGTCACGCGGCCGTCGAACTTCTGGCCGACTGAGAAACGCTCGGTGCGCTGCTCGGCACGGTCGCGCGACAGCTCGGTGCGCTTGACGAAGGCGGTGAGATCGGTGCCGACGATATTCACTTCCAGGCCGGATTCCTTGATCTCTGCCACTTCGCAGGTCACCACCGAGCCTTTCTTCAGCTCGGAGGCGCTGGGGGCTTGCATCGGGTCGCCGCCCTGCAACTGCTTGATGCCGAGCGAGATGCGCTCCTTCTCGACATCGACGTCGAGCACCTGCGCCTGGACCTTGTCGCCCTTCTTGTATTCCTCGATCACCTGCTCGCCTGGACGCTTCCAGTCCAGGTCGGAGAGATGGACCATGCCGTCGACTTCGCCATCGAGCCCGAGGAAGAGGCCAAACTCGGTCTTGTTCTTGACCTCGCCTTCGACGACCGTTCCCTGTGGATATTTCTCGACGAAGACTTCCCACGGATTGCGCATGGTCTGCTTCAGTCCGAGTGAGA
>JACMJU010000059.1 GCA_014380485.1 Methyloceanibacter sp. | reverse complement strand
GCCACAACAACGGAACGCGGCGGCCTTCGGGAACGAGGCGCCTGAGCTTCGGCTCGAGGCAATAGCCAAGCTCGTAGGCGAAGAAGCCCGCGGCGTGGAGGCCCTGCGCCAGCCCCGCCTCGACTTGGTCGAGCGCGCCTGCGACCTCGTCCGGCGCGTAAGCCGCTACGACACGCTCGGGATCGGTATAGAGCAGGCTGCGGCCGGCCGGCGTCAGGCTGTCATCGAGCAGGACGTAAGGGGAATCGGTCATGTTACAAGCCGATCACGCCCCCGCTGCGGAAGCGAGCATAACCCATAAGGGCGTTCGAGGTTCAACATCGCGTTCGGTCTTGAGGTTCGGGCTCAGGCCAGGATCAGCATCTCGCCCTTGCCGAGCACGGCCATGTCGCCCATGAGCCTGCGGGCGCGAGCGCCAAGATTGATCGGTTTGCCGTTCGCGCGCAGCCAATGCTCGAGCAGCCTGAGATAGTCGAACTCGAGCACGCCGCAATCGCCGAAGGTCGGCGGCAGGTCCTTAGGCTCATCGACAAAAATCAGGCTCCCGCGGCGCAGGCCGTACCCGGCATTGGGGCCTACGCCCCGTTTGAAGAGAATGGTTCCGGCGACCATACGTCCGCCGGCATAGTCGCCGGCGTCGCCGGCGACGACCACGAGCCCCCGTCGCATGCGCTCGCCAAGCAGCGATCCGGCATTGCCGCCGATGGTGAGCACGCCGCCTTTCATGCCGAGCGTTTCGCCGACATTGATGCCGCCAGCCCGCTCGCCGGCATTGCCGGAGATGGCGATGGTGCCGCCCGCCATGCTGGCGCCGGCCAAAACGCCGGCATTGCCGTTGACCTCGATCTTGCCCTTCTTCATGCCGGCGCCGAGATAGGCTCCGGCATCGCCTTCGACGACGATGGCGCCTTCCGTCAAACCGGCGCCGATCTTGTCGCAGCGTCCATCGGTGCCGACAAATCTGAGCTCGGCGGCATCTTTGCCTTTGACCGTGAAGGCGTCGCCGACGGTCAAATTCACACGCGTCGTCCCGATCGCAAGCGCTTCGATCTCCTTGGCCTTGAGACCCTCGAGCCGCGTCGGGGTGAGCGGCGCGAGATCGAGCCGCTGGTCGGGCGCATTCCTAAGTTCGAAGGTCAGCGCGCCCACGCCACGATCTCCTTGAGATGAAAATGATGCGGACCGAGATTGCCGCCATAATTGCCGGCGGTGATGTGGGTGACGCCTTCTTTCGCGCCGCCTTCGGCGATGGCATGGAGGCCGGCATGCATCGCCTTGGCGACCGACTCTTTGGTCAACCCGTCGATGACGATCTCCAGCACTGCCTCGACGTCGAGCGGAAGCGCCGTATCGACGGCGGCCTTCAGCGTTGGGCAATAGGCGTCATTGGTCGAGGCGATCTGACCCTTGTATTTGGAGCCGACTTTGGAGCCGGAGCGCACGATCCCACCGGGGAAGGGCGTGATGGCCCCCTCGATATCGGCGATGGCTTTGACCGCGCGCTCGCTCGCCGCCAGTACGGCGGCGTGCGACTTGCCGAGCACGAGCAGATTGCCGCCACCCACCGCCTTCTTGGTGAGACCGGTGGTCGCCTCGCACAGGAACTCGCCGTCCATGACCGGGATGCGCCAGAACCTCCTTCCACCAACCAACTTCGACATCTGCCAGCCATCGCCGAAGAAGCGAAGGGAAGCGCCGAGCTTCAGCTTCTTCTCGCCATCGAGCCCGGCGAAGCACGCCGAGCCCGGGCTCGTCAGCACGCATTGGCCGACGCGGTTGCGGAGCTGGCGCTGGAGTTTGTCGGTGTCCATGGTGAACAGCAGCACGGCGACGCCTGGACGGCCATCCAACGTTTCCTTGGGCGAGAGCGTTCGCTCGATGCCGGCTTCAGCCCCGCAGGCGATCACCGAGGTGGCAAATCCGGTCATGGTGCGAGCGGCGATCAGCGCCCATTCGAGGGAGGGTGCGGTGATGATGACCCGCGTGCCGACCATGGGGAAGGCCTCGGCGAAAGTCTCGATGATCGTGACGCCTTTGATCTTCAGATCCGCCATGGGGGGCCCGGCCCTCTTCGGCAACTCAGCCGCGCACCATTAAACAGGTGGCTTGAGAGGCGCAAGCACGGCGGTGACCGTCATGACCATGGTCATTGGTGGGGCGGAAGCTTGGTCAGGCCTTGGGCTTGTCGTATTTGATATAGGCGAAGCGCGTGTCTTCGTGGGGGGTGCCTTCGAGCGCGCCCCCTTCCTTGCCCGGCTGCCAATGGACGACGTCCTCGATTCTCTTGGCGAGCTCGAAATCCTTGTCGGTGATGCCCTTGGCGGCGTGGTTCATGAGCCTCACCTCGACCCAGGCGTAGGAAGCAGTGATGTCGGGATGATGCCAGGCAGCCTCGGCCAGATGGCCCACGCAGTTGATCACCATCAGCGTGCCCTTCCAGCTATTGGTGCGATAGCGCCGCCTGATCCAGCCGTCCTCAAGGTACCATTGGGGCAACTCCTTCTTGAGCCGCTCCTCGACCTCGCTATCGCTATAGGTGCGCTCGGACGTTGCCATCGTCCTTCTCTTTTGAAAGAGTAATCGTCTTCCCTTCAGCCAAAGCATAGCGAGAGGCTTCGGGCCGATCAATGGAGGCCTTTCCCCCTCAGTCGAAAACCGCAAGGGAGGCTAAGGCCCGCCCTCGCGAGGCGACCGTAACCACGACCGCGCGGCTCCATTTCGGCTTTCTCGATCCAAGCGGACGGAGCGGCCGCCCGTTCGGCTCGTTCGGGCTCTCGCTCGATCGGCCGAGAACCCGGCTCGTGCTCAGGCGGGCTGAGCGGTTTGCGGTGAGCGGACCCGAACAAGAGCGCGCGCTGCGCTATCTCAGAGAGATCGCTGCGAGCTGCGGTGTCGAAGAAAGCTACGACCTCCGGATCGAGGAGGCGATTCCGCCACATGCGGGGCTCGGTTCCGGCACGCAGCTTGCCCTTGCCGTCGGTTCCGCGTTCGCCGCCCTCGAACGGCTTAGCCTCGAACCGCAACAGATCGCGGCGCGACTCGGGCGCGGTGCCCGTTCGGGCATCGGCATCGCCACTTTCGCCCAAGGCGGCGCCGTGCTCGATGGAGGGCCGCTTGACGGCAGGTTGCCAAAGCTCCTCCGCCGCCTCCCCTTCCCTTCGCCATGGCGCGTGCTCCTGATCTTCGATGAAAAAGCGAGCGGGCTCGCCGGGGCGGGCGAGACCGCGGCGTTCGCGACGCTGCCCGATTTTCCCCCGCGCGAAATTGAGGCGCTTGACCGGCGGATCACGCAAGGCGCGCTGCCTGCGCTTGCGGCCAGCGATTTCTCGACGTTCTGCCAGCATCTCGGCTATCTGCAAGCCCGCATGGGCGCCTATTTCGCGCCCTTGCAAGGCGGGGCTTATGCGAGCCCGCGCGTCAGCGACGCACTCGCTTGGCTTCGCAACGAGGGCGTCGCCGGGCTTGGCCAGAGTTCCTGGGGGCCGACCGGCTTTGCCTTGACCGCTACCCAAAGAGAGGGCGAGGACTTGCTTGATCGGTTGCGGACGCAATTCAAGCATCCCGGGCTGAGCTTCGCCCTGGCGCAAGGTCGCAACGAAGGTGCGAAAATCGAGATCTCCCGAGTAATGGACTGACAGCCGTCCTCAGCCGTGCCGGCAATTTCGATCTCGTGTCATTGCGAGAGCTTGGCCCCGCCGCCGATTGTGATAAAGCGATGCCATCAAGGCCCGCGGCTTGACCGTACCAAACGGCCAAGCAAGCGGGCTAAGACTAAGCAGGGAGACGAAACGCCTATGGGGAACCCCCACATTCTGCACATGCTCACGCCGCTCAAGCATATGAGCCCGTTCGACGTGAACATGGCGCTGGACGCCGGTTACGATGCCGCCATTCCCTATACCAACGTCACCATCGAGGATGTGGCCGGGCTGGTGCAGGATGCCATCTTCTCGCGCGGGCCCGATGGGGTGAAGCGCACCGGCATGTTCATCGGCGGCAAGCGCGCCATCGAAGCGCTCGACATGATGGACCGCGCCAAAAAGGCCATGGTGCCGCCCTTCGAGATTTCCGTGTTCGCCGACCCGGCGGGATCGTTCACCACTGCCGCGGCGATGGTCGCCTGCGCCAAGGAAGCGCTCAAACAGAAGTTCTCGACCGGACTTAAGGGCAAGCGTGTGGCGGTGTTCGGCGGAACGGGGGTCGTCGCCTTCGCGTCAGCCGTGATCGCCGCCATGGACGGAGCATCGTCGACGCTGATCGGTTACGACGGGCCGGAGCGGGTACGCAAACTCGCCGAGGAAGCCAAGGCGCGTTTTGAAGTCGATATCGGCTATGCCGACGGAAGCACCGAGGAGCAGAAATCGGCGCTCGCGCGCGATGCCGAAATCATCTTCGCCGCGGGGCCGGCCGGCCGCAGGTTGCTCACGCTCGACCAGCTGAAGGAAGCGAAGAACCTGCTCGTGGCCACCGATGTGAATGCGGTGCCACCGTCCGGGGTCGAGGGCGTCGGGGTAAAAGACAACGCCAAGCCGATCTCGGGACTGAAAGCGGTCGGCATCGGGGCCCTTGCGGTCGGCAACATCAAGTATCGAACCGAAGCCGGTCTGTTCGAACAGATGATCGAGTCCAAAAAGCCGCTCTATCTCGATTTCCGGGACGCTTACGCTCTTGCCCAGAAACTTGCGTCGTGACGAAGGCTCGCTGCTGATCGCAAGCGTCTCGGGGCGAGCGCTGGCACAGTCGGCGGTTCGCGCCGGGCTTGTGCCGCTGGTTGCCGATTTTTTTGCCGACACCGATACGCAAGAGGCAGCTCACGCCTGCCGCAAACTACCCGGCGGAATCAAGCGCGGGCTCCACTGGCAGACCCTTTATCCCGCGCTCCAAGCACTGGCAGAGCTTGCTCCCTCCCCCATTCTCGGTCTCGTCTACGGGTCCGGCTTCGAGGATCGGCCGGAATTGCTGAGGCTGATCGCCAAACGCTGGAAGCTGCTTGGCACCGACCCCGCCACCGTCGCCCGCCTCAAGGCGCCGGAGCAATTTTTTGCCGAACTCGACCGCCTCGGCATCGCGCATCCGCCGACGGCAACGATGCCGCCATCGCGCGGCGGCGCCTGGCTCGCCAAGAAACGCGGCGGGGCCGGCGGCAGCCACATCGTCCCGAGAAGGCGCGCGAAGGCTGCCGCTAATGTCTATTACCAGGAGCGCATCGCGGGGCGTGCCGTGTCGGCGCTCTTCATCGCCAATGGAAACAGCGCAAGCGTGCTCGGCTTCAGCGAGCAATGGACGGCGCCCCTGCCGTCACGTCCCTGGCGCTATGGCGGCGCGGTCTCGCCTGCCGCGATCTTCGCGGACATGGCGCGGCGGATGAAGGCGGCGGTCATGGTAGCCGCCCGCGCCTTTCCGATCAGGGGGCTCGCCTCGGCCGACTTCATTGTGCGAGACGGCGAGCCTCTCCTCCTTGAAATCAACCCGCGCCCCGGCGCGACGCTCGATATCTTCGATCGCGGCGCAAGGAAGCTGCTTCGCCTCCATTTGGCGGCGGTGCGCGAAGGCAAGCTGCCGTCACCATCGCGGAAGCTCCAAGACGCCATGGCCTCGGCGATTGTCTATGCCGAGCATGGCGGCGCCGCGCCCGCGGGAATGGCATGGCCGCCATGGGTCTCCGACCGCCCCAAACCAGGAGAATGGATCGACAAGAACCGTCCGATATGCACTGTGTTGGCGCGCGCCGGCACGGCGGCGGCGGCCAAGCGTTTGGTCGAGGCGCGCAGGTGCAAAATTCTATCTTTCTTTCAATGTGTTATCCGAGGAAACTAATTGAACGACAGGAAAGAAAGCGCCGCGGCCCGCGAGGCAACGGCGTGGCCGAGCGTCAACGCCAAGGCCGAACCCCTCGTCAAGGCGCTCATCGCTGACGCCGACGCCCTGCGCGTCGCGGTGACGGAAGGGACGCTCGGCGAATGCCGGATCGATTGCGGCGTCCATGCCGTGGGAGGGCTGGAGGCCGGACGCCGGATCGCCGAAATTTGCCTCGGCGGCCTCGGGCGCGTGGCGCTCGAGACGACCGACGCCGACAGCGCGTGGCCGTTCATGGTGACGGTGCATACCTCGCAGCCGGTGATCGCCTGCCTCGGCTCGCAATATGCCGGGTGGAGTCTCTCGGCCGAGGACAGAGGCAAGAAATACAGCGTGCTCGGTTCGGGGCCGGCGCGCGCCATTGGTTCCTCGGAGAAGCTGTTCGACGAGCTTGGCTATCACGACATGGCAGAAAGCGCCGTGCTGGTGCTCGAAGCCGACCGCCCGCCACCGCCGGCGCTGGTCGAGCAGGTGGCCAAGGCCTGCAAGCTCAAGCCCAACCGCCTCACCTTCGTCTATGCGCCGACCTCAAGCCTTGCCGGCACGGTGCAGATCGCGGCGCGCTGCCTCGAGGTCGCGTTGCACAAGGCGCATGAGCTGCACTTTCCGCTCGACCATATCATCGACGGTATCGCCACCGCGCCGTTGCCGCCACCGGCCCCCGACTTCATCGCCGCCATGGGACGCACCAATGACGCCATCATTTATGGCGGCCGCGCCCAGCTCTTCGTGTCGAGCCGCGCCAAGGAAGCGAAAACGCTGGCGGAGAATTTGCCGAGCCTGAAGTCGAAGGATTACGGCAAGCCTTTCGCTGATATTTTCGCCGCGGTGAAAGGCGATTTCTATGCGATCGACCGCATGCTGTTCAGCCCGGCCATGGTGACGGTGACCTCGCTCAAGACCGGCGAGAGCTTCGAGGGCGGGCGCATCGATACCGCGGTGCTGTCGCGCTCCTTCGCTTAAGCCATGGGCACGCAAAGAGCCAGCGACGCCGCCATCGTGATGTTCGGCGATGGCCGCGACTGGCACGGGCGTAGCCTCACCCGCGCCTTCAAGCGGCGGGGCATCACGCCGCTGCTCGTGCCGCTCAACGCATGCGGTTTCTCGACCGAGACGGCCACCGGTCTCGTCATCCCGGGTCTCGGCGACCGTCTTCCCGAGGGGGCGTTCGTCCGCTTCGTTCCCGGCGGCAGCTTCGAGGCGGTCACGCTTTATCTCGGCGTGCTGCATGCGCTTCGCGAGCTCGGCGTGACGGTGTGGAACGATGCGCGCGCCATCGAACGGTGCGTCGACAAGTCGACCACCACTTTCTTTCTCCAACGCGCCGGACTGCCCACGCCGCGCACGTTCGCGAAGGTCGACCGCGCCGAGGCCGAGGCGATTGCGTCGCGCGTCCTCGCCGAGGGGGGAAAATTGGTGCAGAAGCCGCTGTTCGGCGCTCAAGGCAAGGGATTGCGCCTGATTTCCTCCCTTGCCGATCTCGCATCGCCGGAGGAGGTCAACGGGGTCTATTATCTCCAGGAGTTCATACCGCCGGCGCAGGCGCACCATCAGGATTGGCGCCTTTTCGTGTGCCGCGGCCGCGTTATCGCCGCCATGATCCGACACGGTTCGAGCTGGATCACCAATATCAAGCAAGGCGCGCGCGCCAAGGCGGCGATTGCCTCTCAGGAGCTTGTCGAACTTGCGTTGCGAGCCACTTCATGTGTCGGCGCCGACTATGCCGGCGTGGACATCATCCAGGGACGGGACGGCCGGTTGTTCGTGCTCGAAGTCAACTCCATGCCGGCCTGGAATGGATTGCAGCGGGTGAGCCGCGTCCGCATCTCAGACCGGCTGGTCGATGCGTTCCTCGACGCGGCGCTCGCGCCTTCACGCCGCGAAGGCCAAGAGGGCGCGTGACTGGCCCGCTCAAGCCGGATGCGATCGCCCGAAGCTTCCTCGACGCTTGCCTTGCCGAACTCGACGCGCTGAAGCCCGGGAACGTGCACCGCTTCGGCGACGGCCACCGTATGAGTGTCGACGATTTCGCGGCAAGCGCCGAAGCGGCCGCTCCCCTCATCGGGGGCGAAGGAGTTGCCGTGGGCGAGCGCATTCGGCTTGCCGCCGCGGCGACGCGCACCGCCGTCGGGCAGAACACCAATCTCGGCATCATCCTGCTTGCGGCGCCCCTTGCCGCGGCCGCCCTCGATCGGCGCAGCGGCGACCTCGCGACCAGGCTTCGCCTCGCCTTGCGCGAACTCACCGTCGATGACGCGCGCGAAGCCTACCGCGCCATTCGCGAGACAAAGCCGGGCGGTTTGGGCGAGGTTTCCCGGCACGATGTCGCCTCGGAGCCAGAGGTGAGCTTGCTCAAGGCCATGCGCGCGGCGGAGGGACGCGATCGCATCGCCTGGAACTACGCCCATGACTTCGCCGATATTTTCGGGCTCGGCCGCAAATGGCTGACGCAAGGGCGCGAGCGCTGGGGTGATGGAGCTTGGGCCGTGACGCGCGTCTATCTCGGGTTCATCGCCCATCTCCCCGATACCCTGATCGAGCGAAAATTCGGGACCCGGACCGCGGCTCTCGTGCGCGAGGAGGCCGCCCCAATCGAGGCCAGCTTCAAGGAAAGCCAGGCACCGGAAACCATGATCGCGCCCCTGATGGCGTTCGACCGGGCGCTCAAAGAGCGCGGGCTGAACCCCGGCACCTCGGCCGATCTGACCGTCGCGACCCTGTTTGCCGCCCTGCTCGAACAGCCCGCGTAGGGCCGGAAATCCGGGGTCGGTGCGGCCAATAATCGACTTGCCGATCCTTCCGCCCCCGGCTTATGGTCTCCCGCGCGGAGCTCTAATCAGGAGTTGCGGACGGAGGCGCTTTTCAAGCTACTTTCGTCGGCTTGCGGTCGGCGGTGTCGCCGCGACGCCCGCTTATTGAATTGCGTCGTATCAGCCCATTAGGGAGGGGGTTTCATGCCCAAAATCAGTGGAGTATGTGTCGGCGAATCGCTTGTCGGTGACGGCAACGAGGTCGCCCATGTCGATTTGCTTCTCGGTCCGCGCGGTAGCGCCGTCGAGCAGGCGTTCTGCAATGCTTTGACCAACAACAAAGACGGCTTCACCACCCTGCTGGCGGTGATTGCGCCGAACCTTTTGTGCAAGCCCCCGACGATCCTCTACAACAAGGTCACCATCAAGGATGCACGCCAGGCGGTGCAGATGTTCGGCCCCGCGCAATACGGCGTCGCCAAGGCCGTGGCCGACTCCGTCGCCGAAGGTGTGATCCCCGCCAACGAGGCCGACGATCTCTATGTCACCGTCGGCGTGTTCATTCACTGGGAAGCCAAGGACGACAAGAAGATCCAGGACTTCAACTATCGCGCCACCAAGGAAGCCCTCGCCCGCGCCGTCAGAGGCGAGCCGAAGGCCTCCGAGGTCACTTCGAAGAAAGACTCAGCGCACCATCCGTTCGCTGCCGGTTGAAAAGGAGAACCCCCAGGTCGGGGGCAACCCGGCACATCAGCTGGTCCGGGCCCGATTCGGCGGTGGCTCCAAAAGCTGGGTTTCTGAGGAATAAGCGCGTTCGCGCGCTCGCTACGGTCGCCGCTCTCGCAAGAGGGCGGCGATCTCGTTTTGCGTGAGCGCCTGCGTGTGCAGCGCCGTCGCCAGCAGCGCGCCGCCTGCGCCGGCCGAGGCAATGGCGGCAAGGTCGGTTGCGTTCTTGATGCCGCCGGCGGCGATGATCGAGCGGCCATCGGCCATGGTTACGAGCGACTTGAGCCCATCGATGTCGGGGCCTCGATCGGTGCCGACACGGCTGAGATCCATGGCGATGACGCGGCCGGGCCACAGCGCGGAATTGTCGAACAGCGAGTCAGGCCCTTTTTTTCCGGTGGAATCGAAATCGAGCGACAGGACGACAGTTTCGCCGAACGCCTCTTGGATCTCCCGCCAATCCTCGACGGCAGCAAGGCTCTCGCTGCCGATCACGAGCGTCGCCCCAAGCGGCAGCCAGAAGGCGCAATCGGCGACGCGGGAGAACCCCGCATCGATCCAAACGGCAATTTCGGGAAGAGCGTAGCCGAGCCCGCGCACGAGCTCGAAATGATTGCCGCTGCCAAGGATGGCGTCGAGGTCGGCGATGTAGAGATCGGACGAACCGGTGGCGGCCAGGAGGCCACGGGCGATCGCCAAGGGATCGTCGGCCGCACCGAAGGGGCTTGCAATCGGAGGATATCCGGCGCGGCTTCCGCCCTTGGCATGGACGACGACGCCGTCCTTGAGGTCGAGTGCCGGAATGACTGTGAAATCGTTTGTGCCGCCCATTTCGGACCACCTATAGCAAGAAACCCTGATCATCGCCCAGCTTGACCCGGCAATCCAGCAATCATAGGCGTCAGACATCATCGAGAGGGGTCGTGCGCATATGATTTCAGTGATCGGCTGGGACCTCGGCGGCGCCAATCTCAAACTTGCCCGTATCGACGGGCGGCGCGCCGTCGAGGTGACGCAGATCCCCTGCCCGCTCCTGCAAGACGCAAGCAAGTTCGATGCGGCGTTGGCCGAGGCGCTCCCGCTCTGTCCTGCGGGGGCCGTGCACGCCGTCACCATGACGGGCGAACTCTCCGATGTGTTTTCCGATCGTGCCGGCGGGGTGGCTTATCTGGTCGCGATGATGCGGGAGGCCACGGATGGAGAGGCGATCTTCTATGGCGGCAGAGCGGGCTTTCTCCAAGACATCGGTGCGGTCGAGCACGCTTTCGATGTGGCTTCGGCCAATTGGCATGCGAGCGCGACTTTTGTCAGCCGATTTTTTCCCGATGCGTTGTTGGTCGATGCCGGCACCACGACGACAGACCTTGTTCCGCTCAAAGACGGCGCGGTCGCCGCGCGCGGCTATGCGGACGGCGAACGGCTCGCCGAGGGCGAGCTTGTCTATAGCGGCGCGGTGCGCACGCCGGTGATGGCGATAGCGCGAACGGCGCCGTTCAGGGGACGGATGCAGGGCGTCGCCGCCGAACGCTTCGCGACCATGGCCGATGTGTGGCGCGTCGTGGGCGAGCTTCCGGCCGGCGCCGATCTCTATCCCACGCCCGATCTCAAGGGAAAGAGCACGCAAGAAAGCGCAAGGAGGCTCGCCCGCATGCTCGGCCGCGACGCCACCGCGGGGGATCTGCTCGCCTTGACCGATGTCGCGCGCTATTTCGCCGATTGCCAGCTCGCCGAGATCGAGACGGCGGCGCTTGCGCTCATGGCGCGCGAGGGCCTGG
>JACMJU010000058.1 GCA_014380485.1 Methyloceanibacter sp. | reverse complement strand
GGCCAGGGAGCGAGACGATGAGAACGCGGATACTGCGCATTGTGGTTGGTATGGCGTGCTCCGTCGGCGGCATGGCAGCGTCCGCAGCAAATCTCAAACCGATCGAACCGCTCGCGCTTCAACGCGCCGTCGAAGCGCTGGGCAAGGAGCTCATGCTGCCGGGCGCCATGGTTCTCCTGCGCACGCCGCAGGGCGATTTTGTTTTTGGATATGGCTCGACGGAGCTGGGCGGCACGACCCCGCCGCGCGGCGACACGCATTTCAGGGCCGCCTCGAATACCAAGACGATGACAGCCGCCGTGATTGTGCTTCTGGCCCAGGAAGGAAAACTGCGCTTCGACGATCCGGTCTCGAAATATGTTCAGGGCGTTCCCAATGGGGACGACATTACGATCAGCGAGCTCCTTAAGATGCGGAGCGGCCTGCCCAGCTACACCGCGGCGCCAGCGCTTACGGAAAGCCTTGACCGCGACCCGACCAGGGTTTGGACCCCGGAGGAGATGCTCGCCATCGCCTTCAAGGGTCCGCCCCTATTCGCCCCGGGTACGGAATTCAATTATTGCAACACCAACTATGTCCTGCTCGGTCTCATCGTCGAACACGTCGAAGGCGCGCCGTTGGCCCGCGTTTTTCAGGATCGTTTGTTCGGACCGCTTGGCATGAAGAACACATTGCTCCCTGACCGCACGTCGAACACGATCCCCGAACCGTACTCACATGGATACCTGTACGGCAGTTCCTCATACGCCATGTCGGATGCACCTTATCCCGCCGATCTTCAGGCTGCGGCCAGGGCGGGAACACTCAAGCCCAATGACGACACAGAGCAGAATCCTTCCTACGCCACCGCGGCCGGCGGCGTCATCTCCACCGCGGATGATCTCGCCACATGGATGCGCGCGTTAGTTGGAGGCAAGGTCCTCGGTGCCGCGTATCAGCGCCAATGGCTCGAGAGCCTTGAACCGGAGGATCCAGGTGCTCCTGGCGGCCAAAAGTATGGGTATGGGATATCCCTGATTACTTTCGGGCCGAACCGTGTGTATTTCCACGGCGGCGAGATGCCCGGCTACAACTCGTTCATGGGTCACGATCCGGTCAACGATGTGACTCTGGTCGTATGGACCAACCTCACTCTGTCCCTCGACGGCCAGCACACGGCCAACAGCATAATGGTAAAAATGCTCGACCAGATTTATGCCGTATCACCGCTTCAGCAGAAGCAGTGAGCCTAGAGCGACGGAACATAGAGCGCTGAACCGCCGCGGAAGAGGTGCTCCCGCCAGACCGCGCCGTTCCCCGGATCCCGCCCGGTAAAACACTGCGCCGAGCTTGAAAAATTGCTGCCCGAAAATCGGTCGCACGGCACCGGAGCGCCGCCTACAATCAACGTCATGAACGCGAAACGGTTTACGGAACGGGAAGACGAATTCTGGCGTGCGCTCCAGCGCCGCGATGCGTCCTACGAAGGCATTTTTTTCGTCGGCGTGAAGACGACCGGGATTTTCTGCCGGCCGATCTGTTCGGCGCGAAAGCCGCTGCGAAAGAACGTCGCGTTCTTTCCCGGTAAGAGCGAGGCGCTGCACGCGGGCTTTCGCCCCTGTCTGCGCTGCAAGCCGATGAACACCACCGGCGAGGTGCCGACCCTGGTGGAAAAGCTGCGCCGGCTGGTCGAGCAGCGTCCGACGGAACGCCTGCGCGAGCGCGACCTGGTGGACATGGGGATTGAGCCGTCGACCGCGAGGCGGCAGTTTCAGCGCTATTTCGGCATGTCGTTTCACGCTTATCAGCGGGCGCGGCGCATGGGCTCGGCGCTGGCCGCCGTCAGAGCGGGGGGCAACGTCCTGGATACCCAGCTCGATCACGGATTTGAATCGTCGAGCGGGTTCCGTGAAGCTTTCGCGAAGTTGTTCGGCACGGCACCGTCGGCGGCAAACGGTGTGCACTGCCTGTTCGCGCGCTGGATCGAATCGCCATTGGGTGCGATTCTCGCGTTGGCGGATGACAGTGGATTATACGTGTTCGACTGGGTGGATCGGCGCGGATTGGAGCGCGAGATCATCCGGCTGCGGGAGAAGACCAAGTTCGCGATCGTGCCGGGCGATCATCCGGTGCTCGATCAGGCCGAGCGTGAAATCGGCGAGTATTTTGCCGGAGTGCGAAAAACTTTCACCCTGCCATTCGCGCCGCGCGGCACGGAATTCCAGCGGCGGGTGTGGGAGGCGCTGGTGCAGATTCCGGCGGGCGAAACGCGCTCCTACGCGGACATTGCCAAGCGGATCGGCGAACCGAGAGCGGTGCGGGCCGTCGCGCGCGCCAATGGCGACAATTTTCGCGGCATCGTCATCCCGTGCCATCGGGTGATCGGCAGCGATGGATCGCTCACGGGTTACGGCGGCGGCATGGCGCGCAAGCAGTGGCTGCTGGACCACGAACGATCGTAATCTTGCAATCGGTACGCTGCGATGATGGGGCCTTGCTCCGTCGTGACTAGTTGCTGATCTTGATGAGCGTGTTTCCTGTTCCATGCCGCTGCACCAGCGAATAGAGCGCCGCGGCGTTCGAGGGATGCAGCCTGATGCAGCCGTGAGAGGCCGGCCGGCCGAGATGCTTGATCTCGTACGATCCGTGGATGGCATAGCCGCGCATGAAGAAGATCGAGTGGGGCATCGGCGAGCCATCGTAGATGCTGGAACGGTGGTAGCGAACGAGTGCCGTCGGCTTGAAGGTGCCGGTGGGCGTCCGGTAGCCGCGGCGAGCGGTCGATACCGGCCAGTTGTAGCGCGGCGCCCCGTTGACAAAGACGGCCATGCGCTGGCTCGACAGGTTGATCTTGGCGACGATCTGCGCCCGGGCGATGGACGGAAAAGCAAGTATGAGGCCGAACAGGACGGCCAAGAGAACGGTGCGCCGCATGATGTATCTCCCTCGGAGCCGACCTCCTCGCCGGCCCGCTCTTGGCGTTGATGTCGGGAGCTTGTGGCGCCCGATCAAGACGAACTCTAACCACCGGCCCCTGAATAGCGAATGAACGCGCTTCGCCTCGCCGCTCTCGGATCGGCGTGAGCCCGGCGATCGGCGCAGGGGGCATTCCAATTGCCACCATCATTTGTGGTAGGGTGAGCCGCTTTGAGTGCCTTAGGGGGAACGGAACGAGGGCCGATGCTAAGGCTGTTTTTGGGCCTCTTGCTGATCCTTTCTGGCGGCGCGGCCGCGGCGCAGCAGCCGGGCCCGCCGCAAACGGTTGCCACACCCAAGCCGGCCAAGCCCGCGCCGAAAAAGACTGCCAAGAAGACCCCGCCCAAGCCCAAGTCACCGATTGCGCGAGAGCTATTCGGAGCGGCGGCCGAGCCTGCGCCGCTCGCCGCACGCTCGGTCGGCGGCTACGCCAAAGGCTGTCTCGCCGGTGGTGTGTCGCTGCCGATCAACGGCCCCGATTGGCAGGTGATGCGGCTCTCGCGCAACCGCAATTGGGGCAACCCGCGCCTGCTCGACTATCTCGAACGGCTCGCCAGCGATGCCCGCGCGTTAGACGATTGGCCCGGTCTCCTGGTCGGCGACATGTCGCAGCCGCGCGGCGGGCCGATGCTGACCGGCCATACCAGCCACCAGGTCGGGCTCGACGCCGATATCTGGCTTACCCCCATGCCCGACCGCATCCTCACGCCTCAGGAGCGAGAGGATATGATCGCGGTGTCGATGCTCAAGGATCCCTTCACCGTCGATCCCCAAATCTTCACCTTGCTC
The DNA here is from genome assembly GCA_014380485.1 of Methyloceanibacter sp. Taxonomy (GTDB): domain Bacteria; phylum Pseudomonadota; class Alphaproteobacteria; order Rhizobiales; family Methyloligellaceae; genus Methyloceanibacter. The sequence goes on along the minus strand of JACMJU010000058.1, from coordinate 9,708 downwards.
CACGTGAAGCTGATCAGGCGCGCCGCCTCTTACCCGCAAGTCGCGCGCATCTTTGTGCATCCCGCCATCAAGAAGGCGCTGTGCCAGCAGGCATCTCAGGCCGGCAAGGACACGTCCTGGCTCGGCAAGGTCAGGCCGTGGTGGAACCATCATTATCATTTCCATGTGCGGCTCACATGCCCGCCGGGGGCGCAAGGTTGCGAGAATCAGAAGCCGACCACAGGCGACAATGGCTGTGGCAAGGAGCTCACCGATTGGTACGCCATGCTGAAGAAGGCCGCGATCGCGATGGCGACGGCGCCCAAGCCTGGCGGCAAGCCCTGGACCGGCAAGCCGCCGCTCACCATGGCTCACCTGCCGAAGGAATGCGGCACGGTGCTCACCTCCGGCGGGTTCGAACCGCCGATCCCGACCGAAGCCGGCACCGCCGACAAGCCGCCCGCGGCCCTCGCCGCGCTCGCAACCAAGGATGCCGGCCCGCCCGTGCCGGTGCTGACCCCGGCGCAGCTCAAGGCCCTGACGGGGGGCGCCCAAGGCATGCCGCTACCCGATCGCAACCCGTTGCGTTGACGCTTCACGCGGGCGCCGCCATCGGGCAGTATCGTCACCATGCAGGAGCGGCGCCAGGAGCCGTTATCGGGGCAGCGCAATGTTTATGGCGAGCCCCTCAAGAGCTGCTCGGAGCGGCCGCTGACCGGCTTCTTCCGCACCGGCTGCTGTCACACGGGCCCCGACGATCTTGGATTGCACACGGTCTGCATCGAGGTGACGGCCGAATTCCTCGCCTTCTCCAAGTTGCGCGGCAACGATCTCAGCACGCCGCAGCCCGATTTCGATTTCCCGGGCCTTCAACCTGGCGACCGCTGGTGCCTGTGCGCGGCGCGCTGGCGAGAGGCGCTGGAGGCCGGCAGCGCACCGCGGGTCATTCTTGCCGCAACCCACGAGGCGACGCTCGAGATGGTCGATCTCAAGGACCTCAAGCGCTACGCCATCGATCTCGCTTGAGCGCCGTCGGGGGAGCTTTCACGCCTGGACACCGCTCCGCCGCCAATGGCAGCATGGCAAGATGCCGCGAAAGAAGAAACCTGCAAAGACCAAGAGCACCGCGCCTGCCGTCCAAAGAGGCCCGCGCAAGAAGCGGCCGATCTACGCCGAGGGCCACAAGCGGAAATTCCTCGTGGTTGTCGACGAGACGCCGGAATGCGAGAGCGCGCTTGCCTTCGCCGCGAGCCGCGCCCAGCGGACCGCCGGGCAGCTCGCGCTGCTCTATGTTATCGAACCCGACGTGGACTTTCAGTGGCTGGCGGTTGAGGAGGTCGCGCGCGAGGAGGGGCACAACAAGGCCAAGGCCGTGTTCCGCCTGTTCGGGCGCAAGCTGAAAGCCATGGGCTTCGAGGACCTGACGCCCGAGGAGATCGTGCGCGAAGGCATGAAACCCGAGGAGATCACCAAGCTGATCGAGGAAGACGAGGATATCGGGGTCCTGGTGCTCGGCGCCTCGAAGGACCCCTCGGGCCCCGGGCCCCTGGTCACAAACCTCGCCGGGGGCCGGCTTGCAGGCACTTTCCCGGTGCCGATCACGGTTGTGCCCGGCCATCTTGCGATTGAGGAAATCCTTGCTTTGGCTTGATATCGGCCTTTTCACATCCGAAAATATCAGCCAAAATTTGAGCGCGATTTGCTGCTAGCTGGATAAGGACGTTCGTGGGGCGCCATCCAGGACCTGGCCGAGGGAGCCAAGATGAGAGCATTTGCCTTGGGGCTGCTTGCGGCGGCATCGTTCTGCCTGCCTGGATTTGCGGCTGAGCGCGATGGACCGGCGGACCTGATCTCGCCAACCGACGCGCTGAGGATTGCCGTTCAAGGTCTGCTCTCGAACAAGTCCGGCAGCAGCGGCAAGAGCCAAAAGGACGCCCTCGCGGAATATTACGGGGTGCCCGACCGGAACCTCCTCTGGGTCGATGAGAACGGCCTGACCGAGCGCGCCAAACTCGTCATGGCGGAGATCGCCAAGGCCGACGATTACGGCCTGCGTGCCTCGGACTATCCGCTGCCCGATACGGCGGCGTTCAGTCCTTCCGATCCCAAGGCCAAGGATTGGCTCGCCGAATCGGAAATGAAGGTGAGCTCCGCGGTCGTCGACTACGCCAAGGACGCGCGCGGCGGGCGGCTGGAGCCCCTGCGCCTCAGCAAGAATCTCGATCCGAAGCTTGCTCTCCCCAATCCTTCCGAGGTGCTTGAGTCGATCGCCATCCGCTCCGACCCCGCCGCCTATCTGCGGAGCTTTCAGCCCGACCAACCGCAATTCGAGGCGCTTAGGCAAAAGCTGATCGAACTCAGAGGCGGCAAGGTCGAGGAAGTGGTGAAGCCCGATGCCGTCACCATTCCCAACGGTCCGGTGCTCAAATTCGGCATGGAACATGAGCAGGTCGCGCTCCTCAGGAAGCGGCTCGACGTCCCCGCCGGCAGCAACGAGAACACGTTCGACGAGGCCGTGCTCGAGGCGGTCCGCCAGTTCCAGTCCGCCAACGGCTCGGCCGCCGACGGCATGGTAGGCGCCGGCACACGGCGGCTGCTCAATGGAGGGCAACAGCCGCAGGCGGTGGGAAGTCCGGCGCGTACCCGCGCCATTCTGGTCAACATGGAGCGTTGGCGCTGGCTGCCTCACGATCTCGGACCGTTCTATGTCACAGTCAACGTTCCCGAGTTCACGCTGCGTGTGGTCGAGGAGGGCAAGCCGGTCCACACCGCGCGCGTGGTCGTGGGCAAGCCCGACAAGCAGACACCCGTCATCTCCGATGAGATGGAGGAGATCGTCTTCAATCCCTATTGGAACGTGCCCAACTCCATCAAGAACGAAGAGATCGCACCTTATATGGGTCAGGGCGGCGGCTTTTTCGGCGGCGGTTGGGATACCTCCGTTCTCCGGCGACATAACTTACGCATCAAATACGGCAACCGCGACGTCGATCCCGATCAGATCGATTGGAGCCGCAACGACATCCGCAATTTCGATCTCGTTCAGCCGCCGGGACCCGGCAACGTCCTCGGACGCGTGAAGTTCGTGTTCCCCAACCCGCACGATGTCTACATGCACGACACGACACAGAAGTTCCTGTTCAACAATGCTGTGCGTGCCGAGAGCCACGGCTGCATGCGCGTGCAGAATCCCAATCTGCTGGCGCAGGTGCTGTTAAAGAAAGACAAGAATTGGAGTGAGGCTCGCGTCGAGTCCACGTTCGATGCCGGCGATGACAATCACATCGCGCTCGACCAGAAGATTCCGGTCTATATCACCTATTTCACGCTGAGAGTGAACGAGGACGGCTCGTTCTCCTCCTTCAACGATCTCTACGGACACGACGCGCGGATGTCGGCGGCGATCGACGGAAAAGGTTATATCAACGAGACGCCGTTTGAGGATCCTCAGGTGGTTGCCGGAGAGTGGGGGGCGAACGCCAAGCGGAACCGGGCAAGAGGCTCCCGTGGCAGCGATTTCACGCGAGCGCTGTTCGGATTTTAGGGGGTCTCGATTTTCCGTCGAAGCGCGTCTCCGGCATGAACCGGCCCCATAAGCGCGACGGGCGCGAAATACGCATGCCTTGACTTTGCGGTGCTCGGGGCCAAGTATGGTCTAGAACTATTCTAAGCTAGAGCGATTGTCGTAACGCTCGCGCGTTATTGAGGCCGAAGAGGCGCCATGTTCATCCAGACCGAAGCGACCCCTAACCCGGCGACGCTGAAATTCATTCCCGGACGCCCGGTGCTCGACCACGGCACCTTGGAGTTCCTCGATCCCGAAACGAGCAAAGCCTCGCCGCTGGCGACGCGCCTGTTCGAGATCGACGGCGTCAAGGGCGTGTTCTTCGGCACTGATTTCATCAGCGTGACCAAGGGCGAGGGCGAATGGCAGCATCTGAAGCCCGCCATTCTCGGCGCCATCATGGAGCACTATCTGTCCGGCGTGGCGGTGACCGAGGCGCCGGAGGCTGCCGAAGGCGGGGCGGTCGACGAGTTCTTCGCGCCCGAGGATGAAGAGACGGTCAAGACCATCAAGGAGCTGCTTGAAACCCGCGTCCGTCCGGCCGTGGCCCAGGATGGCGGCGACATTACTTTCCAGGGCTACCGTGACGGGGTCGTTTATCTCCACATGCGCGGCGCCTGCTCGGGCTGCCCGAGCTCGACGGCGACGCTCCGCCACGGCATCGAGAATTTGCTCAGGCACTTCATCCCCGAGGTGCAAGAGGTTCGTCCGGTTTGACGGGCAAGCTCCCCGAAGCCTGTCTCGATCAGATGGCGCGGATCCTCTAACGAACCACGATGAATATCCTCGCGCTCGACACCAGCATGGGCGCTTGTTCGGCCACGCTGCTGCGCCACGACGGCGTGCTCTTCGCGCGACAGGAGAGGATGACGCGGGGTCATGCCGAAGCGCTGATGCCCATGGTGGCGGACGTCATGAGCGAGAGCGGCGTTGCTCTCGCCGCGCTCGATCGGATTTGCGCGACGACCGGTCCCGGCAGCTTTACCGGGGTGCGGATTGCGATTTCGGCAGCGCGCGGCTTGGCATTGGTAACGGGCGCCAAATTGTTCGGTGTCGACAGCCTGACGGCGATGGCGAAGCAGGCTCTCGCCACGGGAATCGCTGGCGGCGCGCCATTTGCGGTCGCGGTCGATGCCAGGCGCGGCATGCTGTATTTCGGTCTTTATGACGGTGCCGCGCGAAAACTTGACGGTCCCATTCTCGTCGCGCCGGACGATGCCGCGAATTTGCTTCCAGGCGCGCTTCGAACAGCCGTCGGCAGCGGCGCCGCAACTCTCGCGGAAGCGGCCGCAAGCCGTGGCGCGCTCATCGCGGCGAGGCTCCTCGACCTTGAGCCGAGCGCGACAGAACTTGCCGAGCTCGCACGGGAGAGCGGCGAGACCGTTCCCGTGCTTCGGCCGCTCTATCTGCGCGCGCCCGACGCAAGGCCCCAGGCGCAAGCCGCGCTGGCAGGGCGCTGATGCCGGTCGCGCTTTCGGTGCGTCAGGCCGGACCCTTCGACGCCGGCGTACTGGCCAGCCTTCACGGAGAGTGTTTCGCGCGGGCCTGGGATGAAGTCGCCATGGCGCAGTTCGCCGCTTCGCCCGAGGTGCTCTGCCTTATCGGCTCGATCGCCGGCGGCGCCGGAGGCGCTCCGGACGGCTTTCTGATTGTGCGCAAGGCCGGCGACGAGGCGGAGATCCTGACCTTGGGCGTCGCGCCTTCGCGCCGCAATATGGGTCTCGGCCGGGCCCTGCTCCAGACCGCAACGGCGCTCTTGCGCGCCGGCGGCACCAAGCGGCTGTTTCTCGAAGTGGAGGCGGGCAATGAAGCGGCGCTCCGGCTCTATCGCTCCTTAGGCGGCGAGGCGGTGGGGCTCCGAACCGGCTATTACGAGCACGGCGCCGACGCCGCGATCTTCAGCCTTGCCCTTTGAGGCTCCCTTGCCGATGATGTCGCGCCGCGGGCGAGAGACCGGACGGCAAGGCGGTCAGCGATGCCCAAGATTGCCATGGCGGAAAGCAGGCTCGAACGGCTCTGCGCCGAGCGCGGCATGCGCATGACGGGACAGCGGCGGACCATCGCCAGAGTCCTGTCGGAGGCCGAGGACCATCCCGATGTCGAGGAAGTCTACCGGCGGGCGAGCGCCCGCGATCCCCGCATCTCGCTCTCCACGGTTTACCGCACCGTGCGCCTGTTCGAGGGCGCGGGTATCCTCGAGCGCCACGAGTTCGGCGACGGCCGCGCGCGTTATGAGCCGGCCGGTCTTGGCCATCACGATCACCTGATCAACATCAAGACCGGGGAGGTCATCGAGTTCAGCAACGAGCAGATCGAGCGGCTGCAAGAGAACGTGGCGCGGGAACTTGGCTTCCGCCTCATCGGCCACCGCCTCGAACTCTTCGGCATGCCGCTCAAGAACGGCAAATAGCAATCCGGCGCGGGAGCCTGAGGCGATCGTAACGACAGAGCCATGAGAAGCTTGCGTGCGTTCCTGGTGCTCGGCGCCTTCTTCGCCTTCACCCTCCCGTTGATGCCGCTTCAGCTCCTCTTTCTGACTACGGGCTCGCGCTATGCCCGCACCTTTCCGCATTGGTACCATCGGCAGGTCTGCAGGATCATCGGCGTCCGTCTCAATGTCGAGGGAGAGGTCGCCGAGAAACAGGGGGTGCTCCTGATCTCGAACCACGTGTCGTGGCTCGACATCACCGTGCTCTCGGCGGTGGCGCCGGTGTCGTTCGTGGCCAAACAGGAAGTCGCGTCCTGGCCGTTCGTGAGCTGGCTCGCCAAACTCCAGCGCTCGGTGTTCGTGGACCGCAACCGGCGCAAGGAGGCAGGAGATAAAGCGAACGAGATTTTGAACCGGCTCGCCGGGGGCGACCACATCGTGCTGTTCGCGGAGGGAACCTCAAGCGACGGCAATTGCGTGGTGCCGTTCAAGACCGCCTTGTTGGCGGCGGCCAAGCCGCCCGACGGTCCCGCCATGGGCGCCAAAGTCTCGGCGCAAACGCTGGCGCTCACCTATACCAAGATCTATGGGTTGCCGCTGTGCCGGCGCGGACGCCACGTGGTGGCCTGGTATGGCGACATGGACTTGGCCAGTCACGCTTGGCGGCTGTTGGGGCTCGGCCCCATCGACGCCCATATCCGCATCGGGCCGCCGGTGCCGCTCGATCAGTTTCCCGACCGCAAGGCACTCGCGCGGTATGCCGAAGAAAAAGTCCGCAAGGACGTGGTCGAACTCCTGCGCGGACGGCCGGCGGTCACAAGGCCGTTTTCGGACTGATCGCACCCGCGCGACGACTGGAGCGCCGTCGCCGTGAGTGAAATGCGACAGCGCTCCAGCACGCGAGAGAGGTTACATCGCCCGGCGCAGCCTGATGGTGTCGAGCACCGTGGCCGGGGCGAAGTTTCCGTTAGGCAACTGCCTGATGAGACCGGCCTTCACCACGTTGATCAGGGTCGTCTGCACGCCCCGGTCGGCGGTGTCGGCGTCGGCGAAGTATCCCTCTTGCAAGGTCAGCCGCCGGAGGTCGTCCCGCGACATGGCGCCGGCCTCATTCAGCTTGCGGACGAGGAAGTCGGCAAGGGGAAGCTGCGGTTGGCGCTGAGGTTGAGGCTGCGCATGTTGTGGCTGCTGGTGGACCGCTTGGCCCATCGGCTCACGCGCTGGCGTCCTCTGACCGGCGGGCACGGTCTCGATGCGGCGGAGCTCGAGCTCCATCAGCCTGTTCACCGCCTCGAGTTCCGCCCTCAAATCCTCAAGCCTCGTCTCATGCTCCCGCTTGAGCTGCTCGATGAGTTTTTCGTATTGCGCTTCATGAGTATTGAGCTGCTCTTCCAGCAGAGCAGCACGGTCTTGCAAATCCCCGCGAATATCACGCATTGCTTGCCCCTCGTTCATGGTGTTGGCTCCAACGACCCGAGCGGGCTGGCAGGTTCACGCAAGACCAAACGAACCCTGCCTGGCCGCCGCGCCCGGCAAGTTTATTCAACCTGAGGCCCGGCGACGCCTTGGCCGGGCACCTCAGGGCCTCATCTTAGCGACAAGGAGAGCGCCTGTCTCGCCTAAGTCCTTCCGCGCAGAAAAGCCGAGCATAGGCAATGGGATCGACTGATGTTCCGAGCCCGCGCGGGCGTGGGTCGGTCCGTTCGCGAAGACGAGACCAAGCTTCCTCCTGAACAAAGTGCCGGGTTGCGGGAATGCCGCGCCGTCATCTTGGCCAATGGTGCGCCGAAGCGGCCTTCCCTCACTTCTTTCGTCTTGCCGGCGCCACAGGTTTTGCCATCTCCGGCAGAAATGCGGCAAGCAGGCCGATCGCCGGCAGAAAAGCGCACACGTGGTAGACCAAGGTGATGCTGGTTGCATCGGCGAGCCAGCCGAGGAAGGCCGCGCCGATGCCGGCGACGCCGAAGGCAAGGCCAAAGAACAAGCCTGCCACCATGCCGACCCGGCCCGGGATCAAGGTCTGCGCATAGACGATGATGGCAGGATGGGCGGAGGCGAGGATCAACCCGATGATCACGCTCAAGACCGCGGTCCCCACCAACCCCACATAGGGGAGCGCCAGCGTGAAGGGCAGCACGCCAAGGATTGACCACCAGATCACGCGCCTTGTGCCGATGCGATCGCCGATGGGACCGCCGATCACCGTGCCGGCGGCGACGGCGAACAGGAACAGAAACAGGTAGAGCTGTGCGTCCCGCACCGACAGCCCGAAAGTATGGATCAGGTAGAAGGTGTAGAAGCTGGTGAGGCTGACGAGATAGAAGTCCTTGGAGAAGGTGAGCGCCATGAGAATGGCGACCGATTTCCGCACTTTGCCGTGGGCAAGATCGTGAATCGCTTCCCGCTCGCTCGGCGGCGCGCCATTGTTGAACTTCAGCGTCTTGCCATACCAAGAGCCGATGCCGGCAAGCATGATCATCCCGATCAAGGCCACGACGGAGAACCAGGCGAGGCTCCCCTGCCCATAGGGCAGCACGACGAAGGCTGCGAGCAAAGGACCGAGGGCGGTGCCGAAATTGCCGCCGACCTGGAATACCGATTGGGCGAGGCCGTGCTGACCGCCCGAGGCAAGGCGCGCCACGCGCGAGGATTCGGGATGAAACACCGAAGACCCCATGCCGATCAGGCCAACGGCGACCAGCACCAAGCCATAGGTCGAGGCAAAGGCGGCGATGACGAGGCCAAGCAGCGAGCAGCCCATTCCGACCACGAGCGAATAGGGCGTGGGGTAACGGTCGGTCACGTAGCCGACCAAGGGTTGAAGCACCGAGGCGGTGACCGTGAAAGTGAAGGTGATCAGCCCGATCTGGCGGAAGTCGAGGCCGAGACTTTCCTTGATCATGGGATAGAGCGCCACGATCAGCGACTGGATCACGTCGTTCAGGAGGTGGCAGACGCTGATGGCGATAAGAACCGCAACCGCGGTTTGTTGCGTGGCGGATGAGGCCGCGCTCGCGCCGGTCTTGATCGCCATGGTTGAGCCCTGGTGCTCCTGTTGGGCGGCGCAGAATTGGGCCAAACCCGGCTTCAAAAGCAAGGGCTCATTTCCTCTCGCGACGTCGGCGATAATATTTGGTTCGTTGCCGCATAGAACAACGTCTTCGACGGAAGGTTGGGCCTGGATATGAAGACTGGTAGGCTGGCCCGCTTTACCAGGGGGCCGCATGGCCAAGTCGATCTCAATAGATCAGCGTGAGGCGCCGAAAAAAGCCGCGACCTCACCGTATCGACTTCCCGACACCGTCATACCAATCGCTTACCGACTCACAATCGAGCCTGACCTCGAGAAACTCACCTACAACGGCGCCGTCGAAATCGACCTCGATGTGCGCGTGCCGACGAAGAAGGTCGTGGTCAACGCGCTCGATCTGAAAATCGTCGGCGCTTCCCTCGGGAAAGCCCCCGCCACGACGTCGCTGGACAACAAGAAGGAGCGACTGACCGTTACCGCCGACAAACCGCTCCAGACGGGTGCAGCCACGCTCGTCGTGCGCTTTGCAGGTGTGATCAGCGAGACGCTGCGGGGTTTCTACCGCAACTAGGAACCCGCACAATCTACCCGGCGGCCTATTTGGGAGCGAGCACGCCAAGCTGCTGCATGACCGAGTAGAGGTTTGCGACGCCCCAATGCTCGGTAATTCTCCCATCGACGACGCGCATCGCGTCGACCGCCTCG
>JACMJU010000057.1 GCA_014380485.1 Methyloceanibacter sp. | reverse complement strand
GCCCGGATATTTGGGATGCTCGTCGACCGGAATGCCGCGGCCGTTGTCGGCGATGGTGAGCCGCCCCGCGCTCCCCGCTTGCGCCTCGAGAATCACCTCGATCCGCGTCGCATGGCCCGCCACCGCCTCGTCCATGCTGTTGTCGAGCACTTCGGCGGCGAGATGATGCAGCGCCCTTTCGTCGAGCCCGCCGATATACATGCCCGGCCGGCGGCGGACGGGCTCGAGGCCTTCGAGCACCTCGATGGAGTGCGCGTCGTAATCGGCGCCGGTGCGGGCGGTGGAAGCGAACAGGTCGTCGGCCATGAGCCAGCTATAGGCGCGCGGGAATCCGGGGGGCAAGGTTCTTGGCCTGTTCTATCCACAGGCGGGTGGGGTTCGGAGGAAGGAAGGGGTTCACGCGAAGCCGCAAAGGCGCGAAGGGAGGGGTTGGGGAGTTCTGGGGGCAAGCGCGTCGTCCATCGGAGGCCCTACTGAGGTCGCTCCTGCCAAGAATCTTTCATGTCCCACCGCCGAGTGGCAAGGCTATGGAAAATCACTTCGATCTCTGAGGAAAAATGGAACTTAGCGACTACCATCCGTGGCGAATGGCCAATCACTGGGCGCTGCTGTTCGTTGTCATTTGCGGCATCGCCGCCAACATAGAGAGGCAGGCAGTCTGGTTCGGATTCCTACCTGACCGCTGGATGCAGACGATTCTCTCAGTAGGCGCGGGCGCAGCGATATTCATGCTTACCAAGCGCTATGTGCGCGCCATAGCATCTTATACACCAACTACCTCCTTGGAGGCGAAGCGCGCCAACGAACAGATCAAACTCACGGCCAACTTTTCAAACACTATCGCAGCGGCCTGGATCGCCGTGGTGGCTTTGGCTCAGCTCATCAAGCCGGAGGGACCGAATTACTATATCATCACGCTAGCCGTTGTGATCGCTGGTTTCATCCACGGCGGGGCGCGAAACATGGTTGGACTCATCAAGGACGAGGCGGTGGCGGGAGAAACGGGGACAGTTACGTAACTGTCCCTAGACTGTCCCCACTCAGCCTCCCGCCCGAGCATAGGCATTGCCGGCCTCAAGTCGAGGCTGGGATGTGGCGGTGACAGGGGTCACTCCCCGAACAGCTCGCTGTGCGTGCCCGCCCGTGTGAAGACGATGGCGCCGGCTTTGCGCGCTTCCTCGTCCAGCCGGTAGATCAGCAGGAAATCGCCGCCCACATGACATTCGCGGTGCCCCGCCCATTCTCCCTTGAGCGGGTGGTCCTTCCATTCGGGGCCGAGCGGGCCGGCGCCGGCGATCAGGAGCAGCATCGCTTCTTTGAGGCGGTGCATGTCGTAGCGGCCGGAGCGGGACAGGCGTTCCCAATCTTTGGAGAAGGCTTTGGTATAGTCGCATGCGCGCGGGTGCGGGGCGCGCTTGCCCGCCTTAGCCATCGAGATCGGCGATCAGGGTTTCGGCGTCGGTGAAGCGCGCGCGCCCCGACCGAATGATCTCGTCGGCCTCCGCCATCGCCTCGCGGGTCGCCTTGTTCGGTACCTTGAGCTCGAGCGGGAAGGCCTGATCGGCGACGATGCGGTGGAACAGCAGGCGGACGGCGTCGGACGTCGACAGGCCCATCGCGGCGAGCGCCCGGGTCGCCTGCGCCTTCACATTTTCGTCCATGCGGACGTGCAGCATCGAGCCTGCGGCCATTGATTGTCTCCTGTATCTCGAATGAGATACATATATGGCCACCAGAAGTCAAGGCGACTCCGGCTCGAGGCCGGAGTGAGGGAAAGGCACTCGAACCTCAATGCCGGTATGGGGCCGATCACGGGCGAGGGCGGTCTTGAAGCTCCGCGATCAGATCCAGCGTGACGCCCGGCAGCGCCTCCTCCGGATCGGCCGCGCATCGGCGATCGATCCACGCGAAGGCGCCGGCAAGGCCGGTGCCCCACAGAATATCCCGGCCTCCCTTCGGATGGTAGACATTGTAGCCGGTGAGGACGCCCGTAACCCAGGCCTCGAGAGCTTCGGCGCGAGAGCGGTTGCCGCGGCGAGCCTCGGTCCATTCCGCACAGTCCGGCGACGGGTCGAACCCGTGGATTTGGCGAACGTTCGAATCGGCGAGGAATTGAGCGGCAAGAGCGGCGGCGACAAGCGCGATCACTCCGGCTTCTCCTTCGGCGCGATGCCATGGGCGTCGTAAGCGGCACCGGGGCGGGCGGTGGAAGCGAACAGGTCGTCGGCCATGGGAGGGGTATAGGCGCGCGCGAATTCCCCTGCCAAGCGGATTGGGCCATTTCGTGAACGCAATGCCGGCGCTAGAGCGGGTCGGATGGCGATTTCGGCACGATTGCGGCGCGGCGAGAGCCTCGGCGACCGGGTGATGAAGGTCGACCATGCCGGCGAGCATGGCGCGATCTGCATCTACCGGGCGCAAATCTGGTTCGCGCGCTGGCGGGCGCCCGATATGGTCGAGGAGCTGACCGGCTTCTTGGCGCACGAGCAGCGCCACCGGTCACTGTTCGGAACCGAGCTCGAACGACGGGGACGGCGGCGGTGCCGCTCCTATCATTTGTGCGGGCTCGGCGGATTCGCGCTCGGCGCGCTGACCGGGCTGATCGGCCGCCGCGCGATC
>JACMJU010000056.1 GCA_014380485.1 Methyloceanibacter sp. | reverse complement strand
CCGGGCCCCGATCCGGCAGCCCTTCCACCTTGAGGATGAAAAGTTCGTCGGGGGTGATTTCCCCATTTCGGTTCCTGTCGAATCGCGCGTAATCCCTAACTTGCTCCGTAGGCAGACTTTCTAAGTGCTCCACGGTCGCGGTTGTGAAGATCATCCCATCGCCAGGACAACTGCTCCAGCGGTGCGCGCAGGCCAGGGTGCGAGAATCCGTTGCCCTCAGCGTGCCCGCATGATTGATCCTGAACCGAATGTCCCGCGAGTTCCTATTGAAATAGCTTTCTAGACGCCGCTCGGGACCGAAATAGCGGTTCTCGTAATACGCCGCAGTTTGGTCCGCGTTGAAACTCGAGTTCGCGTAGGTGGTCATGAACAGCAGGACATTCAACTCAACCATGCGGTCGGCGGTTCGCGCGAAGCGCATCGTGTCATGACCGAAATCGGCCGGCCTCAGCCCTGCGGATATCGAACCCGAGTAAGCCCTGCCCCCGAATACAAAAAGGCCGCCGCGCGTCGCGCCATAGCTTGTAAAAGCGCCGGAAGCGCTGACGTTGCGCCAATAACAGGCATCACCGGCACAGGGTTGGCCAGTCCACCGCCACACGGTTCCAGTATCGCGAACCTGGAAGAGGGGGAAAAGATCGCTTGCCTCGAACTGCTCCGCCGCCGCCATGGCGCGTGCCTGCCGATTGTTGTCGAGACGTTCCCACGACGCACAGCGATTCTCCACACAGGCGCCCCCTTTCCAGCGCCAGATCCCACCATTGTTGTGAAGTTGATACAACGCTCCCGGTGCCGCGACGATCGTCTGTGTATTCACATTGTTGTCGAGGCGCTCCCAAGACGGGCAATCGTCGCCGGCACACGCGCGGCCTTTCCAATGCCAGATCGAACCGTCGCTGTGGCGTTGGTAAAGCTCGCCCGGCGCGGCGGCAGCGATCTGTCGCGTCCTGGGATTTCGGTCGAGACGGTCCCAGCTCGTGCATGCGCCGCCGCGGCAGGGTTCGCCCCTCCACCTCCATATGGCTCCGTCATCGTGAAGCTGGAACAGATTGTCGCCGCCGGCCGAGATCGCGATCGCGCGCGAGGCGCCGTATAGTCGCTCCCAACTGCTGCAGATGCTGCCCTCGCAGGCTCGTCCCAGCCAGCGCCAGATTGAGCCATCGCTGTGGAGTTGGAACAGGTTGTTCCGGTTGGCGGCAATCGACTTCGCAGCGGGATTTCTGTCAATTCGCTGCCAGTGAGGGCAAGAGCCGCCCGAACAGGGTTGTCCGGTCCAGTGCCAGATCCCTCCGTTATTGTGCAGTTGAAAGAGGCCTTCAGTCGTCGCCGCTAGAGACATCGAACGCGCGTTTCTGTCGAGATCGATCCATCTGCAGTCGGCGGGCTCGCAGGATGGGTCCGCGAGCATCCGGATCGTCCCGTCAGCCGATACGGCATATACTTGCTGGGCTACCACGGTCGCTGGCCAAAACGAAGCCAACAAGAAAGTGATGCTCAAGCAACTTAGGTTTCTTCGTTGATTCGGCATCGCTTGACTCCGTTTACAGAGCCAATATCAGCTAGCGCCAAGAACGCATTGCCCGATTGCCGGGGTGCCGGCGGCAGCCCAAATAGGCTATTTCAGCCAGATCAGCATGCAAAGCCATCGGGGACGGCCCGGCAAATTCCCGCACCGTCAGGATGCGGCCGCATCACGGAGACGGTGGTTCCATAGGCCCTATAACTGCATACCAGCACCCGTCTCCCCGCAACGACGGATACTCTTGTTGATTGCAGGGTCCCACGCTGCGGCGTCTGCCACCACGGCGCGGGCAGCGGCGTTGTGATTTCGGTCCTGGCCGCGTTGAGTGGACATCGAATGATTTTTTGTGCCGCCGCGGGAAATGTGGTGCAGCAACAAGCGGCAAGCGTGATTGTCGTAAGGATCGCTTTCTTGTTCATGGCGACGCCTTAGCGCGCGAACCTTCCAGTGCGCCCTCTGATCATCGGATCCTGGGCCACCTTTTCCAGCCCCGCAAGGCTGGGCCGGTAGCTGCGATAGAACCAACTTTTGGATTGGAAAGGGCTCGAGTTGCGCATACCTGCGACTCCTGATCCCAAAGGAATACTAATCCAGAAGGGAAGAGCCGACAACTGCTTTCATGGACTAGGGCGCCCAGTCCGCTTAACTGCGCTGGCGCCCCCAAGCATCTCGTCAGGGAAGTGCGGCCCGCCGCGACGGAAGGCCGCTTACGGCTCCAAGCCGGCCGGATTCATTCCGCACCGCGTAAGACGGCTGCCGGACACAAGCAAAAGTTCCTCCGCAGGCCGCGACGGCCGCTTCCGACCCAAAAGCTGTCATTCGGCGCACGCCTAGTCACCGTTAGCCTCGAATACGAAGCGGGTTCCTGTGTAGGAACGCAGGAGCTTGCTTGGCATTTCAGCTTTTGCGAGTTCGTAAAAGACCTCGCCAGAGCAGTGCAGCGGGATGACGTAAGCGACGTCCATCTCCTTGAGCGCTGCGATCGTCTGGCGCACGTAATCGTCTGGGTAAGGGGCGAGATGGAACCCACCGATGACCGCGTACACCTTAGCGATTCCTGATGCTGCCTGGGCCTGCTTGATCGTATTGATCACGCCGCGATGGCTGCACGCGGTGAGAATGACGAGACCACGTCCCCTGACGTTGTACGCAGTGGCGAGTTCGTGCCCGAACTGGTCGGGGATGCTCGACTCGGTCTGCTCCTCTTGCGGCAGCTTGTCTGCATAGCAGCCAATCCCGTCTTTAATGCCGATCTTCATCGTGCTCGACGAGAGAACCTTCTCAAAACTCCGCAACCCAATCTGTCCTGTCGTGAAGGCGTGGTCGCCCACGAGCGACGGCCCGTCGGCATAGGTCAGCGTTAAACTAGCCTGCTCCAACGCTTGGCGATCCAGCACGCCAAAGTTACCCGGAACCGGCGGGCCGACCCATTCTCGCGAGCAGAAGCACTCCTCTCCACCAATGTAGAACGGAAGCCTGGCTTTCAGGCTGCCTTCGTTTTTCTGCAGAAACCCGACGAGTCCGCCAAAATGGTCATAGTGACCATGGCTCAGCACGAGAGCGTCCAACTCACTTGGGTCAACGGCCAACAGACTGGCGTTGTTGTTGAGTGCTTCAGGCGTGAAACCGAAGTCCATCAAAAGGTTGCGCGTCTCACGGCCACGCTTGGACTCGGCGTGCATCGCCAGACCGAACTCGCTGATCAACGTCCTGCCGGGCGGCTTATCGCCGCTGAGGCCCCAGCCGAAGTGCTGCACGTCGACAGGCCCCATCTTCTTGCCCGCCACAACGGCGAACTGGTAGCTGTCGACCACGACGCGAACAGAAACTCGGTCCACTTCGGGAACGCTGCCGGCGATCGACTGTGCCCGCACTGGCTTCGAGCCTCCAAGGAGCGAGGCCATCATTGCGGCAAACGCGAAGGCACCGCCGCCGCAAAGGACGCTTCGCCGGTGCAAGTAATCCTCGTGAGGATCGATTGACATGGGTCTAGGGCTCGCCAGGAGCAGGTTGCGAGGCTAGAGTAAAGTCATCCGCGGGATCTGGGGGACAATTCGATGGCATATTATTGGCTCACGCCGCCCTCGCGGGCGGTATTCGTTATTTCGGTCTTTCTCGCACTCTTGGCGTTGTTGGTGCGCTACGCCGATGTCGTCATCCCGGTGGTCAGCACCTACACGTTCGAGACGCTGCTGGCAGCATTCCTGCTGCTATTGGCAGGCAATTTGTTTCGCGGATTTTAGGGCAGGTTCGAACCACCCTCAGCCGGTCCTTGTCGCGAACCACTCCGCCACTGCGTCGCGGGAAGCCTCGTCCAGCGTCAAATGAAGCTTGGTGCGGCGAAGCAGGAAATCCTCAGGCGTCATGGCATCCTCGATGTCCACGGCGTGTTCGAGCTCGGCGCGGGCCACGCCGGGAGCGATTTCCTCGGCCGAGCCAGGTTCGGCGGCGATGCGGCCGAACAGTGCCTCGATGCGGTCGCCATAGGTCAGGGCCCAGCGGCGCCGCGTCGCGCCGGAAATCTCCTTCGGTCCCGCGTCGGCAAGGTCAAGCAGCTCCGGCCGGGACTTGGTCCCGCCGTGAAGTGGGACGTCTTTGGTCCACCCGCCGGCGGCTGCCCCCAGCCGCAGCAGGGTCTCAAGGACCTCCTCGGCCAAGGCGCGGTGCGTGGTGAGCTTGCCGCCATAGAGCGTGACGAAGCCGCCGCTCCCGTTCGCGATCGAGGACAGCGCCGGGCTCCGGCTGATGCGGCTTGGTCCTGTCGCTTCATCGTCATGAAGGGCGCGCACGCCCGCCCAGCTATGCACGATGTCGGTCTCGGTCAGAGGCCCCTCCGGGCCGGCGAAATAGCGGTTATAGGCGGCGAGGAGGTAAGCGGCCTCCTCGGCCGAGCAGCGCGCGAGACCCGGATCGCCGTCATGAGGCGTGTCGGTCGTCCCGACGATCAAGAACCGCCGGTCGAGCCAAGGCAGGACAAAAACGACCCGCTCCGCTTCGTCCTGAAGCGTATAGGCGTCGGTCTGCGCCGGGGCGGGCATAGGCAGAACGATGTGGCTGCCGCGCACGAGCCTGAGAGCGCGCGCGGGCGGCGCGGCGCTCATCATGGCGTCGATGCCTGCCACGAATGGACCCGCGGCGTTGACGATGAAGCGCGCCTCAACCCGGCGCTTGCGGCCACGCTCGTCAAGCTCCACGGCATAGCCGTCGGCGGGAGCCGCGATCGCGGTCACAGCCCGGCGATTCCGAATATCGGCACCCCGGGCGCGGGCATCGAACAGGACGGCGAGGGTTAACCTGGCGTCGTCGGTCATGCAGTCGCAATAATGGAGAACCGAGATAAGCTCCTCTTGGCGGAGCCTGGGAAGCTGGGCGATGTCGTCGTCATCGAGTCTGCCGCTTGCCGGCAGGCCGTCGCCAAAGGACAACGCGTCGTAAAGCGCAAGGGCCGCCCTGAGCGTCAAGGCTTGGCGCCGCTGCCAGCGATAGATGGGGAGGAGGAACCGCAAGGGTGCGACGAGATGGGGGGCGGTGTTGAGCAATTGCGCCCGTTCGACCAGAGATTCGCGCACAAGGCCGAATTCGAGCCGCTCGAGATAGCGCAAGCCGCCGTGAATGAGCTTGGACGACGACGAGGAGGTCGCGCCGGCGTAGTCGCCCTTCTCGGCCAACAGAACTTTCAGCCCACGGCCGGCCGCGTCGCGTGCGACGGCCGCGCCGTGAATGCCGCCACCGATGACAAGCAGGTCGAAGGATTGGCCAGCCAACGCTAGGCGACGCCGGCGCGGAGCAGGTCGTGAACGTGGATGATGCCGACAGGGCGTCCGCTCTCGACCACGAACAGCGTGGTGATGGCCGAGGCGTTGATCAATTCGAGCGCGGCGCTCGCCAGAAGATCGGGCGACACCGTTTTGGGCGCGGGCGTCATGATCTCATCGGCGAACCGGGCGAGGAGCCCGTCGCCCATGTGGCGGCGCAGATCGCCATCGGTGATGATGCCTTTGAGGACGCCGTCGCCATCGATCACGCCGAGGCAGCCCAGGGCCTTTTCGGTCATGATGACGAGGGCCTCGGCCATGACCGCGTCGGTGGCGACGAGCGGCAGGCGATCGCCCTTGTGCATCAGGTCGCCGACGAATTTCAGCCGTGCGCCGAGCTGGCCGCCGGGATGCAACGTCTTGAAGTCCCGCGCGGTGAAGCCCTTGCTTTCAAGGAGGGCAATGGCGAGGCAGTCGCCGAGCGCAAGCAGCATCACCGTCGAGGTGGTGGGCGCCAGCCCGTGCGGACAGGCTTCCTTGGCCTGCGGCAGCGCCAGCACGAGCTCGGCCGCCTCGGCAAGGGTGGAGCCGGGGTTTGACGTGACCGCGATGAGGGGAACAGCGAAGCGCCGCGAATAGGACACGATGTTGCCGAGCTCCATGGTCTCGCCCGACCAGGAGAAGGCCACGATCACGTCGTCGCGCGTGATCATGCCGAGGTCGCCGTGGCTCGCCTCGCTCGGATGCACGAAATAGGCCGGTGTTCCGGTGGAAGAGAGCGTGGCGGCAGTTTTCTGCGCCACATGGCCGCTCTTGCCCATGCCGGTCACGATGATCCGCCCCCGGCAGCTGCGCAAGACTTCAACCGCCTCGGCGAAATTGTCCACGAGATCGCCGGCAAGCGCGGCCTTCACTGCGCTCAAGCCCTCGGTCTCGAGTTGCAGGGTGCGCGTGGCCGAAGCGACGGCTTCGCCGCGGTCGTCGCGCAGCAAGCGATCCCGCTTGAAACTGGCCGTCATGATCGTGCTCCCCCGTTATCGCCCCTGATTTTAGCACGGATCCGGGCCCGGCAAGGGCTAAGACTCGCTCCGCTTAGGGGCAAGGCTGAGGCTAATTCCAGAGGCGTTTCCGATCAATGTCCAACCGAGGGGCGGCTACAGCAGCTTCTTGATCTCGGCGGCGACGGCCTTGGCGAGATCGGGCCGGGCCAGCGCATAGGCGATATTGGCGATCAGAAACCCCAGTCTGGAGCCGCAATCGAAGGCCCTTCCGTCATAGCGGAGCGCATAGAAGGGTTGGCGCTTGAGGAGCGCGAGCATCGCGTCAGTGAGCTGAATCTCGCCGCCCGCGCCCTTCTCTTGCGCGGCGAGAAGGGTGAAAATCTCAGGTTGAAGAATATAGCGGCCGAGAATGGTGAGGTTGGAAGGCTCGGTGCCGGGCTTGGGCTTCTCCACCATGCCATCGATGGGAAGCACCCGGCCATCGCGTTTGCCCGAAATACTGACCACGCCGTAGTTCTTCACCTGGTCGTCGGGGACCGGCTCGACCGCCAGGATGTTGCCGCCATGTTGGGCATAGGCGTCGAGCATCTGGGCAAGACATCCCTTGCCCGGTGTCTGCACCAGCACATCGGGAAGGAGCAGCGCGAACGGCTCGTTGCCGACCAGATCGCGCGCGCACCAGACCGCATGACCGAGGCCAAGCGGTTCCTGCTGGCGGGTGAAGCTCGTGCTCCCCGGACCCGGCAGATCGTTGGTGAGCGCTCGAAGCTCGGCCGTCTTGCTGCGCGCGGCAAGCACCTGCTCGAGTTCGAATTGCCGGTCGAAATGATCCTCGATGATGCTCTTGTTGCGGCCGGTGACAAAAATGAAGTGCTCGATGCCCGCCTCCCGGGCCTCGTCGACGACATGCTGAATGAGCGGCCGGTCGACCACGGTCAGCATCTCCTTCGGCATCGCCTTGGTCGCCGGCAGAAATCGGGTGCCCAACCCTGCCACCGGAAACACCGCCTTGCGGACGCGAGCAGCCATCCGATCCTCGAAGAGTAAGCCTCGCCAAGTGGGACAGGTGAGATCGCCAAAGTTAGAAGTCCCTCAACCTCTATCCGATAGCAAGCAACGAATTGCCATGTGGTAGGGTTGTTCCATGACTGTTCTGGTCACGGGTGGGGCGGGCTACATCGGCAGCCATATGGTGCTCGCGCTGCGCGATGCCGGCGAGGACGTCGTCGTTCTCGACAATCTGTCGACCGGATTCCGGTGGGCGGTGCCTGAGAACGTCAAGTTTGTAGCGGGCGATGCCGGCGACCATAACCTCGTGCTCCGGCTGATATTGGCCAATCCCATCGACGCCGTAATCCATTTCGCCGGATCGATTGTGGTGCCCGAATCCGTCGCCAACCCGCTCGGCTATTACCTCAACAATACCTGCAAATCGCGTACGCTGATCGCCTCGACGGTCGCGGCCAAGGTTCCGCATTTCATCTTCTCGTCGAGCGCGGCGGTTTACGGCATGCCGCAGGAGAATCCCGTAGCCGAGGATGCGCGGCTCGCGCCGATCTCGCCCTACGGCACGTCCAAGCTCATGTCCGAACTCATGTTGCGCGATGCGGCAAGGGCCCACGATTTGCGCTATGTGGCGCTGCGCTACTTCAATGTCGCCGGCGCCGATCCCCTCGGGCGAAGCGGGCAATCGACGGCGCGCGCCACCCATCTGGTGAAAGTTGCCTGCGAAGCCGCCCTCGGGCAGAGGCCCGAACTCCAAGTATTCGGCAGCGATTATCCGACGCCGGACGGCACCTGCATCCGCGACTATATTCATGTAACCGATCTCGCCGGCGCCCATCTCGACGCGCTCCGCTATCTGCGCGCGGGTGGAGAGAGCGCGGTGCTCAATTGCGGCTATGGCAGCGGCTTCTCGGTGCTCGAGGTGATCGCGGCGGTCAAGCGGATCTCGCACGGCGAGTTTCGGGTCCGCATGGGACCGCGCCGGGCAGGGGACCCCGCGGCGATCGTGGCGAAGGCCGAGCGCATCGGCGCGGTCCTCGGCTGGAAGCCCACGCTCGACCGCCTCGATACGATCGTGGGCCATGCGCTCGCCTGGGAAAAGCGGTTGATCGAATATCGCGCCGCCTCGTGAGGCTTGCCAATTTGCCTTGGCGGCGCCTTAAGCCCCCGCCAGAATTGGGGATGGAGGCCCGCGAATCGTTCGTGGAGCCTGGGGACTGGGCATGACAAAGCCGATCGTGAAGCTCGTGAGCGCTTGTCTTGGCCTCATGCTCGCGCTCCCGGCGTTGCCGTGGGAAGCGCAGGCGGCGGAGGGCGAAGTCGCCGTCTATAGGCGCGCGGTCGAGAAGAGCTTCGCCGCTTGGCTCGAAGCGCTCTGGCCCGATGTCGAGGCCTCCGGAGTCTCGCGCGAGACCTTCAATGCCAATCTCAAGGGGTTGAAGCTCGATTGGTCGCTGCCGCACCTGGTCTTGCCGAATCCGGCGGGGCCCGGCGGGCCGCCTTTGCCGGACGCTCTTGCCGCGGCGGCAAAGCCGACGCACCAGCCCGAGTTCGACATCCCCGCCAATTACTTCAACAAGAACACGCTCAGCGTTCTCGCCAGCACCGGGCGCGGCAAGATGGAGCAATGGGCGCAGCAGCTTGGCGCGATGCAGAAACGATATGGCGTGCCGGCGAGCATCGTCGTCGCCATCTGGGGACGAGAGACGGGCTTCGGCAAGGCGGAAATGCCGTTCGACGCGCTTTCGGCCATCGCCACGCAAGGCTTCATGGGTCGTCGCCCCGACGTGTTCCGGCAGGAGGTCATCGCGGCGCTGAAGATCCTTCAAGAAGGGTATGCCACGCGCGCCGAGATGCGGAGTTCCTGGGCCGGCGCCATGGGCTACACCCAGTTCCTGCCTTCGGATTTCGAGAAATATGCCGTCGATTTCGACGGCGACGGGAGGCGCGACATCTGGAACTCAATCCCCGATGCGCTCGCCTCGACCGGCAACTCGCTGCGCAGCCAAGGTTGGGACGGCAAGCAGAGTTGGGGTTATGAGGTCAAGCTGCCGAAGGGCTTCGACTGCACCGAGCAAGGGCCCGATAAAGCGCGGCCGATCGCCGAATGGGTGAAGCTCGGCGTGACGCCGGTGAAGGGACGCCCCTTTCCCGAAGACAAGCTTGGGAACGAGGCGTTCATCGTGCTGCCCGCCGGGCTCAAAGGGCCCGCTTTCCTCGGCACCAACAATTTCTCGGTGTTGAAGCTCTACAACAACTCCGACGTCTATGCGATTTTCGTCGGCCATGTCGCCGACATGATCGCGACCGGCGTGCCGGTCGCTTTCGGCGGGGAATGGCAGAAGGTCGAACGCCTGCCGCGCGACCGCATCCAGCGCTTCCAGGAGGCGCTGGTGGCGACGGGCCACGATGTGGGCAAGGTGGATGGACTGGCCGGCTTCAAGACCCGGCGGACCACCGGGCTCGAAGAACGGCGGCTCGGAATGACGCTCACCTGCTATCCGAACCAGCCCGTGGTCGATGCCGTGCTCAAGGGCGCGAGCGCCGCCGCGGCCGAGTAACCGAAGGAACGGCGGCTATTGCCTAGGTTTTGCCCGCCGCGCTTGTTACTGTCGCCCGATGCGAATCGCCCTAAAAGCTAAGCCATTGATCCTCAAGGTAGGATCGGCAGCCCTGATCCTCGGGGCACTTCCCGGCGCGGCTATCGCCGATAGCGCCAGATGCGTGGAGGGATTGTGGCCGGCGGCCAAAAGCGCCGGCGTCACCCGCGCCACGTTCGATCGCGCCTTCCAGGGATTTGCCCCCGATCCGGAAGTGATCGAGGCCGCCAACTTCCAGCCCGAATATGTGAAGCCGATCGGCGAATATATCGACCGGGCGGTCTCCGATAAGCGGGTCGAGACCGGCAAGCAGAAGCTCGCCGAATATCAGGCGCTCGTCGAGGGACTCGAGAAGCGGTATGGCGTGGACCGCCACATCATCGTGGCCATCTGGGGGGTGGAGTCGAATTACGGCGTGCAGCCCGGAGACAAGAACGTGATCCGTTCGCTCGGCACGCTCATTTGTTCCGGCACCAAGGCAAAATTCGCCAGACCCCAACTCGTTTCGGCCCTGAAGATCCTGCAACGCGGCGACATCGGCTTCGAAGCCATGAACGGCTCATGGGCGGGCGCCATGGGCCATACCCAGTTCATCCCCACCACCTATACCGCCTACGCCGTCGACCAAGATGGCGACGGTAAGCGCGACATCTGGGGCAACATCCCCGATGCGCTGGCGTCGACGGCGAGCTATCTCAAAGTGTCGAAGTGGCGCGCGAGCGAAACCTGGGGGTATGAAGTCAAACTGCCGAAGGGGTTCGATCCAAAGCGGGTCAGCGAGAACACGCTGAAGCCGCTTGGCGACTGGCAGAAGATCGGCATCGTCAGAGTAGCCGGCGAGCCCTTCCCGCGTCTGTCCGACAAGGCCTCGCTGTTTGCGCCCGAGGGAACGCGCGGACCGGCGTTCCTGGTGCTCAATAATTTTCGTTCGATCCTCCGCTACAACGTGGCGAAGTCCTATGCGCTCGCCGTCGGGCATCTCGCCGATCGGATCAAGGGATATGGGCGCTTCGTGCAAGCGTGGCCGACCGATGAGACCCATCTTTCGCTCGAACAGCGAACCGAGCTACAGCGGCTTCTGATCGCGCAGGGGCTCATGACCGGCGAACCGGACGGGGTCATCGGACCAGCAACGCTCGAGGCGGTCAGGACTTATCAGCGCGCCAAGACGCTGCCGGTCGACGGTTTTCCGAGCCTGACCATTCTCAAGCGCCTGCGGGCCGAAACGCCGCCGCCCGCGCCTCCCGCCGAGAACCAGACTGGCAGCGTCGGTGAGGCACCGCCCGCCGATGGCGGTGAAGCGCCTCCCGCCAATGCCGATGGCGAGCAGAAGGCAAATGCCGGGCAGGAATGATGCGAGGACTTGGCGTTTTCCCGGTAAGGGATTACCACTGTCCCGCCGGAGAAGGATCCTGACGATCATGTTTCCTAGCGCGTCTTGGCTTGGCTCGAGCCGCCCCACGGGGCGGGGGCGCGCCGCGCTTGCGGTTGGCGCCGCCGTCGCTTTGGCCGGCTTGATCTTTGGGCCTGCCCCGGCCGTTGCCCAGCAAGGCACGGCCCCGGTCCAGCGCAGCTACATCAATCCCTTTCCCAACGGCGACCGCTACCGTGTCATCGTGCTCGGCGACTCGCTTGGCGACGGGTTGTGGTCCGGTCTCTATCGCGCCTTCGAGGAAGACACCAATCTGGAGTTCATACAGCGCGCCAAGGCTGCAACGGGATTTGCCCGCACCAATTCCTACGATTGGAGCAAGGAGCTCGCAGATCTCCTCAAGACCGAAACCTATCAGATCGCCATCGTCATGTTCGGAGGCATTGACGGCCAAATGATTCGCAGCGGCAAGGATTGGCTGAAGGTGGGGAGCGAACCCTGGCGCGAAATTTACGGTCAGCGGGTCGAAGCCTTCATCAAGCAGCTCCGCGCCGTGAACATCGCCGTCTACTGGGTGGGCCTCCCCATCATGCGCAGCGCCGGGCAGAACGCCGACGCCGAGGCGCTGAACGACGTGTTCCGCGAACAGTCCTTCATCAACGGCGCCAAGTTTGTCGAGACCTGGAACGGATTCACCGACGAGGCCGGGCGCTACAGCCCTTACGGGCCCGATATGACGGGACAGGTCAAGCGGCTCAGAGCCGATGACGGCGTCCATTTCACCATGCGAGGCTACCTCAAGCTCGCTCACTTCGTGGAGAAGGAACTCCGTCGCGATCTGAACCTCGCCAAGATCGAGCGCAATATCCCGCTGGCCGGCAATGAAGACGAGCAGGCCAAGGTCATGGGGCGCGACGTCCTGGCGGGATCGGACGATCCCGGGCAACCCGCCGCGCCGGCTGAGGCCGAGGCGGCTCCCGAGGCGGGGGGCGCCGCAGAACCGGCGCAAGGTGAACAAGCGCCACAGCTTCAACAAAGCAACGTCGGAGAGGTGAGCGTGGTCAGGCCTGCGATCGATCAGACGCTCCAGGCGGCGCAAAGCCTCTCCCCGCAAGGGGGGCAAGCGGCCGGCCCTGACGCCGAAATGATCACGAGCGAACTCGGCAACGGGTTGACCGCCGTCGCCACCATCTCCTCGGTAACCGACCCCTCGCTCGCATCGTCGGCGCCGCGGCTGCCGCTGTCGCAGCGGCCCTACTACAAGGTCCTGATCAAGGGCGAACAGCTCAAGCCCAAGGACGGCCGGGCCGACGATTTCGCCTGGCCCCCCGGCTAGACCCTAGCGGGGCAGGTCGGTCTTACCCATCAACAGCTTGTCGATGGCGTGCGCCGCCTGCCGGCCTTCGCGGATCGCCCATACCACCAGCGACTGACCCCGCCGCATGTCGCCGGCGGCGAAGATCTTGGCGCGCGAGGTGCGATAGTCGAGTTCGTCGGCTCTGACGTTGCCGCGCGCATCGAGATCGACCCTCAAATCCTTGACCATGCCCTCCTGCACCGGATGGAGGAAGCCCATGGCGAGCAGCACGAGATCGGCGGGGATCTGAAACTCGGTGCCCGGGACGGGCTTCAGCCGATCGTCGAGGCGGATGCACTCGAGCGCCTCGACCTTGCCGTTCGTGCCGAGGAACCGGTTTGTCGCCACGCTGAAATCGCGCGCCGCGCCCTCGGCCTGGCTCGAAGAGGTGCGCAGCTTGAGCGGCCAATGCGGCCAGGTCAGCGCCTTGTTCTCCATGTCGGGCGGCTGGGGAAGGATCTCAAGCTGAGTTACCGAGACGGCGCCCTGACGGAACGACGTGCCGATGCAGTCGGAGCCGGTGTCGCCGCCGCCGATCACGACCACCTGCTTTCCCGTGGCGAGGATTGGCGCGACGTCACCGACAGGCTCGCCCGAGATGCGGCGATTCTGCTGCGGCAGGAAATCCATGGCGAAGTGAATGCCATCGAGATCGCGACCGGGAACCTCAAGGTCGCGGGGGTGCTCGGCCCCGCCGGCAAGCAAGACGGCGTCACAGTCGCGCTCGAGCTTCTCAACCGGCAGGTCGCGGCCGACATGGACGTTGCAATGAAAGGTGACGCCTTCCCCCTCCATCTGCTTCACGCGGCGCTCGACGATGTATTTTTCCATCTTGAAATCGGGGATGCCGTAGCGGAGCAGGCCGCCGGCATAGGCGCTCTTCTCGTAGACATGCACGTCGTGGCCGGCCCGGGCGAGCTGCTGGGCCGCGGCAAGTCCGGCGGGACCTGAGCCGACGATTGCCACGCGCTTGCCGGTCTTCGATTCCGGCGGCAGGGGCTCGACCCAACCTTCGTCGAAGGCCTTGTCGGCGATCGCGCATTCGATGGATTTGATGGTGACGGGTACGTCGATGATGTTCAACGTGCAGGCGGCCTCGCATGGAGCAGGGCAGATCCTGCCCGTCACCTCGGGGAAATTGTTGGTCGAGTGTAAATTCGCCGCCGCGACCGCCCAGTCGGAATGATAGACGAGATCGTTCCAGTCGGGGATCTGGTTGTTGACCGGACAGCCGGTATGACAATAGGGAATGCCGCAATCCATGCAGCGGGCGGCTTGGCGCACGATCTCCGCCTCGCTCGGCGCGATGATGAATTCGCGGTAGTGGCGGATGCGGTCGGCCGCCGGCTGGTAGGCCCGGTCCTCGCGCTCGATCTCGAGAAAGCCCGTGATTTTGCCCATATGGGTCATGCTCTTTGGCCTACGGCCATGCAACAGGTCAACCAACGAGTAGCCACCGTCTTGCCGCCTCCGTCAAGCATCGGCTGTCGCGCGCGGCAAATGAAGCCTGGCGGTGTCCTCCAGGGCATCTTGGCTTCCTCGTGTTGAAGATTACTTGCCGTTGCCGTGCAAGCCGATCTCGATTTCGCCGAGACCGGCTCTATCGGCCGCCTGCCGGCGCGCCATCTCCTCGAGCGCGCGGCGATACTCGACCGGCATCACCTTGACGAATTTGGGGAGATAGGCGGCCCAGTCGTCGAGGATCGCCTTGGCGCGCGCCGAACCCGTGTAGTGGAGGTGGTTGCCGACGAGCTGACGGAGGCGTTCTTCGTCGAAGCGCGTCATGTCGGTGACATCGACCAGACCATGGCTTTCGAGATCGGCCGTTTGGTGGCGGCTTCGCTCCATTACCTGGTTCTCGCTCGGCACCGGCTCGAGATCGACCATGGCGAGGTTGCAGTGGCGTTCGAAGTCGCCATCCTCGTCGAGCACATAGGCGATGCCGCCCGACATGCCGGCGGCGAAATTGCGCCCGGTAGGCCCGATCACCACGACCACGCCTCCGGTCATGTACTCGCAGCCGTGGTCGCCGGTCCCTTCGACCACGGCGATGGCGCCGGAGTTGCGCACGGCAAAGCGCTCGCCGGCGACACCGCGGAAATAGCACTCGCCGGCAATCGCGCCATAGAGCACGGTGTTGCCGACAATGATCGACTTTTCCGGAACTATCCCCGACTCCGCCGGCGGGCGCACGATGATGCGGCCGCCGGAGAGGCCCTTGCCGACATAGTCGTTGGCCTCGCCGACCAGATCGAGGGTGACGCCGTGCGCGAGCCAGGCGCCGAAGCTCTGCCCGGCGGCGCCCGACACGCTCACCCAGATCGTGTCCTCGGGCAGACCGGCATGGCCATAGCGCGTGGCAATTTCGCCCGACAGCATCGCTCCGGTGGTGCGGTCGGTGTTCTTGATCGGCAGATCGATCTTGACCGGCTTCTTCTCCTCGAGAGCCTCGCGGGCGAGCCCGATCAGCTTCACATCGAGGACCTTGTCGAGGCCATGGTCTTGGCGCTCGGAATTGTAGAGCGCAACCTCGGGCGGCACTTCAGGCTTATGAAAGATGCGGCTGAAATCGAGACCCTTCGCCTTCCAGTGGTCGATCGCCTGGCTCTTGTCGAGGCTTTCGGTCTGCCCGATCATCTCGGCGAAGTTGCGGAAGCCGAGCGCGGCCATGAACTCGCGCACTTCCTCGGCGACGAAGAAGAAGAAATTGATGACGTGTTCGGGCTTGCCCTGGAATCTTGCGCGCAGCACGGGATCCTGTGTGGCCACGCCGACGGGACAGGTATTCAGATGGCATTTGCGCATCATGATGCAGCCCGCCGCGATCAAGGGCGCGGTGGCGAAGCCGAACTCGTCGGCGCCGAGGAAAGCGCCGACCACGACGTCGCGGCCGGTGCGAACGCCGCCGTCGACCTGGACGGCGATGCGCCCGCGCAAGCGGTTGAGCACGAGCGTCTGCTGGGTTTCGGCGAGACCGATTTCCCAAGGCGACCCGGCGTGTTTGATCGAGGTGAGCGGCGAGGCGCCGGTGCCGCCCTCGAAGCCGGCAATGGTTACATGGTCGGCCATGGCCTTGGCCACGCCGGCGGCCACGGTGCCGACCCCCACCTCGGCAACGAGCTTCACCGAGACGTCGCCTTTGGGGTTGACGTTCTTGAGGTCGAAGATGAGCTGCTTGAGATCCTCGATCGAATAAATGTCGTGATGCGGCGGCGGCGAAATTAGACCCACGCCCGGCGTCGAGTGACGGACTTTGGCGATGGTGGCGTCGACCTTATGGCCGGGGAGCTGGCCGCCCTCGCCGGGCTTGGCTCCTTGCGCCATCTTGATCTGCATCATGTCGGCATTGACCAGATATTCGGTGGTCACGCCGAAGCGGCCCGAGGCCACCTGCTTGATCTTCGAGCGCATCGAATCGCCGTTCGGCAGCGGCCGGTAGCGGTCCGATTCCTCGCCGCCTTCGCCGGTGTTCGACTTGCCGCCGATGCGGTTCATGGCAATGGCAAGGGTGGTGTGCGCCTCCCGGCTGATCGAGCCGAACGACATGGCACCGGTGGAGAAGCGCTTGACGATCTCCTTGGCGGGCTCGACCTCGTCGAGCGGAATGGGCGTGCGGCCGATCTCCTCAGGCGTCTTGATGCGGAACATGCCGCGTAAGGTCAGGAGCTGCTCGGTCTGCTCGTTGATCTGTTTGGCATAGGAGCGATACTTCTCCGGCAGGCTCCCGCGCACGGCGTGCTGGAGATCGGCGACGACCGACGGGCGCCACATATGCGTTTCGCCCCGCAGGCGGTAGGCGTATTCGCCGCCGACCTCGAGCGCATCGCGCAGCACCGGCGCGGAGGAGAAGGCGAGCTGATGACGCTCGACGGTCTCGCGAGCGATCTCCTCCAGACCCACGCCCTCGACCTGGCTGTTGGTGCCGGTGAAATATCTGGCGACGAAGTCCGATCGGAGCCCGACGGCGTCGAAGATCTGGGCGCCGCAATAGGACTGATAGGTGGAGATGCCCATCTTCGACATCACCTTGAGGATGCCCTTGTCGACCGCCTTGATGTAGCGCTTGATCGCTTCCTCGGCCGTGAGCTCCTCGTCGAGCTCGGACAGCGCGGCCTCGAAGGTCTCGAAAGCGAGATAGGGGTTGATCGCCTCGGCGCCGTAGCCGGCAAGGGTGCAGAACTGATGCACCTCGTGGGCTTCGCCGGTCTCGACCACGAGGCCGACCGACGTCCTCAGCCCGCAGCGGATCAGGTGATGATGCACGGCGCTCGTGGCGAGCAGCGAGGGGATCGGTACGCGGTCGGGGCCGGCCGCCCGGTCCGACAGGATGATGATGTTTTCGCCGGCGCGAACGGCCTGCTCGGCACGCCGGCAGAGCCGGTCAAGCGCCTCGGCCATGCCGGGCGCCCCGTGATCGGCGTCATAGGTGATGTCGAGGCTGACGGTGCGGAACTGGTTGTCGGCGACCTCGCCGATGCCGCGAATGCGCTCCAAATTGTCGTTGGTAAGGATGGGGTGCGCCGCCTCGAGCCGCTTCTGCTTGGAGGTGCCTTCGAGATCGAGCAAGTTCGGCCGTGGCCCGATAAAGGTGACGAGCGACATGACCAGCTCTTCGCGGATCGGATCGATCGGCGGATTGGTCACTTGCGCGAAATTTTGCT
>JACMJU010000055.1 GCA_014380485.1 Methyloceanibacter sp. | reverse complement strand
GAGGCGGCATAAGCGGTCTTGGCCATGCCGGCGCCGGCGTTGAAGCTCGCTTCCCCCCACAACGGCGGAATGGAATAGCCAACGCCGGGACTGGGTTTCGCCTCGCCCTGCCCGTCTTCCTTGTGACAGGTCACGCAGAGTTGGACATAGACCGCCTCGCCACGCCTTGCATCAGGCGGCGAGGTCGGGTTCTCGATCGGCCTCAGGCCCATGCCGGGAACGCGCACGCCCTCTGGCGTCCCTTTGCCGACGAATTTGAGGTAGGCGACGATTGCTTCCATCTCGCGGCCCTCGCTCGGCAAGTCCTCGCCGTTCAGGCTGCGCCTCATGCACCCATTGATGCGATCGGTCAGTGTCAGGACGTGGTCGTCGACCATCATAGGAAACGTCGTAAAGGTCGAGACGAAAGGCGCGGCGAAGCGCTGCAATCCGGCATTGAGATGACAGTTCTGGCAGGAGAGGTCGTTGCCGGCATAACGCGTGGCGGGATCGGTCGCGTTCTTGCCGATATGGCGGGGGGTGTTGACGATCAGATCCCGGCCGTAGCGGATGAGATCGTTCTCGGGGCCTGGCCCAAGCTTGGCGATATCGGCGGAATACCAATTGACCGGCCGGCTCCCCAAGTAAGAACCCGCGTAATAACCGGCGGCGGCACCGGCCGCGGCGCCGAGCAGAAGCCCGATGATAGTGCCCAAGCCTGACCGCCCCTGTCGCATCGTCCTCCCTCCGACCCCATATTATTAGCGATTCCATGATAGCCACCCCTGCTTGCAATTCTGCAAGCGCGTTCGCCCGATCATCCCAAACCATGAACGAGAAAACCGCCAAAGACATTCACATGGCCACCGACCCGGTTTGCGGGATGATGGTAGACCCGCATGCGGGCAAACCGACCGCGCGCTTCGGTGAGGGTACGTATTTTTTCTGCTCGGACGGTTGCCGCGCCAAATTCGCGGCCGACCCTGAGCGCTATCTCGGCAAGAAGGGCGAGCCGGAGCCGCTCCCGGCGGGGACGCTCTATACCTGCCCCATGCATCCCCAAATCGTTCAGGAGGGGCCGGGACACTGCCCCATCTGCGGTATGGCGCTCGAGCCGATGGGGGCGCTGCCCGAGGACACCGACAATCCGGAATTGATCGATTTCACCCGGAGACTCTGGGTCGCGGCTCCGCTCGCGCTCGCGCTGCTCGTTCTCGACATGGGCGCCCATGTCTTCGGCGTCGATCTCCTGCCCTTCCTGTCGCCCCAGGCTGAGCAATGGCTCAAGCTCATCCTCGCCATACCGGCGGTGCTGTGGTGCGGCTGGCCCTTCTTCGTGCGCGGATTCGCCTCGCTCCGTTCGGGTTGGCTCAACATGTTCACCCTGATCGCGCTCGGCACCGGCGCGGCGTTTCTCTATAGCGTCGTCGCCACGATAGCACCCGGGCTGTTCCCGCCATCGATGGCCGACGCCCATGGGCTGATCCCGACCTATTTCGAGGCCGCCGCGGTGATCGTGGCGCTCGTGCTGCTCGGCCAAGTGCTCGAGCTCAGAGCGCGCGAGAAAACGGGGGGCGCCATTCGTGCCCTGCTCGATCTCGCGCCCAAGACAGCGCTTCGCGTCCTGAAAGACGGCAAGACCGAGACCGTGCCGCTCGCCTCGGCCAAGGTCGGAGACGTGTTGCGGGTGAGACCGGGCGACAAGATCCCGATCGACGGCACGGTGATCGAGGGGAGGAGCGCCGTCGATGAATCGATGCTCACCGGCGAGCCGATCCCGGTCGAGAAGACCGTCGGCGACCGGGTGACCGGCGGCACGCTGAACGGCTCGGGCAGCTTCGATATGCGCGTCGATCGCACCGGCGCGGAGACGACGCTTGCTCAGGTCGTCGAGATGGTCGCCTCGGCGCAGCGCTCGCGCGCGCCGATCCAGGCGCTCGCCGATAAGGTCTCCGGCTATTTCGTGCCGGCCGTGATCCTCGTGGCGGTGCTCGCCTTCATTGTCTGGTATTTCTTCGGACCGCCGCCGCAGCTCGCTCACGCGCTGGTGGCGGCAGTGACCGTGCTCATCATCGCCTGCCCCTGCGCGCTCGGCCTCGCCACGCCGATCTCCATCATGGTGGCGACCGGACGGGGCGCCCAGGCCGGCGTTCTGGTGCGCGAAGCCGCCGCGCTCGAGCGTCTCGCCAAGGTGAACACCCTTGTCGTCGACAAGACCGGAACCTTGACCGAGGGCAAGCCTGCGCTGACCGGCGTCGAAGCCGCGCCGGGTTTCGAGCCGGACGAGGTGCTGCGGCTTGCCGCTTCGCTCGAGGCCGGCAGCGAGCATCCGCTCGCGGCGGCGATCCTGCGCGGCGCCGAGCAACGCGGGCTGAAGCTCGACAAGATCGGAGGCTTCGATTCCGTCACCGGACAAGGCGTGAAGGGCCGCATCGGCGACCGCGCTCTGCTGCTCGGCAATCAGCGTCTGATGCAGGAAGCGGGAATCGATGTGGCCCCGCTCGCTTCCTCGGCCGAGGCGAGGCGAAAAGAAGGTGAGACGGTGATGTTCCTGGGCGTTAACGGCAAGCTTGCCGGCCTCGTCGCCGTTGCCGACCCGATCAAGGCTACGGCCGCCGAGGCCATCGCCAAGCTTCATCGTCTCGGCCTGAAGATCGTGATGGCAACCGGCGACAACGAGACCACCGCCAGGGCCGTTGCCTCGCGCCTCGGCATCGACGAGGTGCGCGCCGGTCTCCGTCCTGAGGACAAGCTCACGATCATCGAGGACTTGCAAAATAAGGGCCAGGTCGTGGCCATGGCCGGCGACGGCATCAACGACGCGCCGGCGCTCGCCCGCGCCGATGTCGGCATCGCCATGGGCACCGGCGCCGACGTCGCCATGGAGAGCGCGGGACTGACCTTGCTCAAGGGCAATCTCCGCGGCGTCGTGCGCGCCGTCAATCTCGCCCGCGCCACCATGCGCAATATCAAGCAAAACCTGTTCTTCGCCTTCGTCTATAACGCGCTCGGCGTTCCGGTCGCGGCGGGCGCGCTCTATCCCGCCTTCGGCATCCTGCTCTCGCCGATCATCGCCGCCGCGGCCATGAGCCTCTCCTCGGTCTCGGTGGTCGGCAACGCGCTGCGCCTGCGCAGCATCGATCTGGACTAGTCCTGCTCGCTTCTGGCGCGGCGCTTATGCGCAACGTCGGCCGCCCGCTTCAAGAAAAATCGCCGACAGGACTTGGCATGCCGCCCGCCGGCCTCTAAGAGCGACGGCGAAGGGATGGTTTCGATTTCATGCACCAATCCGGGCGCAAGCCCAAACTGCTGAAAGACTATGCACCCCCCGCCTATCTCGTCGCGGAGGTGGACCTCGACTTCGCGCTCGATCCGATCGAAACGCGCGTTGCCGCAAAGCTTAAGGTGCGGCCCAACCCGAAGATGGCGACGGGGGGGCGCCCGCTCGTGCTCGATGGCGAAGGACTGACGCTGAAGAGCCTCGCGTTGAACGGCAAGCGTCTGTCGCCGGAGGACTACGCCCTCACGGAAACCGCGCTCACCATCGCCTCGATTCCGGCCGAGCCCTTCACCCTTGAAATCGTGACCATTTGCAATCCGGACGCGAACACCTCCCTTTCCGGCCTCTACCGCTCGCGGGGGACCTATTGCACCCAGTGCGAGCCCGAGGGCTTCCGCCGGATCACCTACTTCATCGACCGGCCCGACGTTCTCGCCGTCTATACCGTGCGCATCGAGGCCGACCGCGCGGCCGCGCCTGTGCTTCTGTCGAACGGCAATCCTTTGGCGCAAGGCGATCTCCCCGGCACCGGCCGCCATTTCGCCATCTGGCACGACCCCTTCCCCAAGCCGTCATATCTCTTTGCGTTGGTCGGCGGCGATCTTGCGCGCGTGGCGGACCGTTTCGTCACCGCCTCGGGCCGCCCTGTCGACCTCGCCATTTATGTCGAGCCCGGCAAGGAGGATCGTTGCGCCTGGGCGATGGCGTCGCTGAAGCGCGCCATGCGCTGGGACGAAGAGCGTTTCGGCCGCGAATACGATCTCGAAATGTTCAATATCGTCGCCGTCAGCGACTTCAACATGGGCGCGATGGAGAACAAGGGCCTCAACATCTTCAACGACAAGCTCGTGCTGGCGCGGCCTGACACCGCGAGCGACGCCGACTACGCCTCGATCGAGGGCGTGATTGCGCATGAGTATTTTCACAACTGGACGGGAGACCGGGTCACCTGCCGCGACTGGTTCCAACTCTGCCTAAAGGAGGGCCTGACCGTCTTTCGCGATCAGGAATTCACCGCCGATACCCGCTCCGGCCCGGTGGAGCGCATCGCCGCCGTGCGCATGCTGAAGACGCATCAATTTCCCGAGGATGCCGGCCCCCTCGCCCATCCGGTGCGCCCCGCCTCCTATATCGAGATCAACAATTTCTACACGGCGACGGTCTATGAGAAGGGCGCCGAAATCTGCCGCATGTTGCAAACCCTGCTCGGCCGCGACGGTTTCCGCAAAGGCCTCGACCTCTATTTCGAACGCCATGACGGCGAGGCGGTGACGGTCGAGGACTTCATTGCGGCGATGGCCGACGCCTCCGGCCGCGATCTCTCCCAATTCATGCTTTGGTACACCCAAAGCGGGACGCCCGAGCTTGCCTGCTCGCTCGACTACGATGCGCATGCCAAGACGGCGCGGCTGTCGGTGAGCCAGGTCGTGCCGCCCACGCCCGGCCAAACCAAGAAGGAGCCGATGCCGATCCCGCTTAGGCTCGGGCTCATCGGCGCCAATGGCGATGAGCTTCCCCTGAAGCTCGACGGCGTTCCCCTCACCGACGGCCTCATCGAGGTGACCGCCCGCGAGCAGGTGTTCGCGTTCCGCGATGTCCCCTCGCCGCCGACGCCCTCGCTGCTGCGCGGCTTTTCGGCGCCGGTTCGCATCACCACCAGTCTCGATCCGGACAGAATCGAGTTTCTGATGATGCATGACCGAGACCCCTTCAACCGCTGGCAGGCGGCGCAGACCTACGCCACCAGCTTGCTCACCGCCGCGGCGCGCAGCAGAGACGAATCTGAACTTGTGCGGGGGGACGAGGCTGCGCGGCTCGCGCAGGCCCTCGGCGTCACCGCCGATGATGAAGCGTTGCTTCCGGCCTATCGTGCCGAGTTTCTCAAGCTTCCGAGCGAATCGGACATCGCCCGTGAGCTTGCCCGCAATGTCGACACCGACGCCGTGCACCACGCCCGCCAGTCCTTGCGCGCGATGATCGGTGAGGCGATACGCGAAACCTTGGGCGAGCTTTACGCGATGACAGCGCCGAGCGGACCCTATTCGCCCGACCCCGAAGCTGCGGGCCGCAGGGCGCTCCGCAGCGCCGCGCTCGACCTCCTGGTCGCAACCGGCGCCTCAGCCGAAATCGCGCGCGCCGAACGCCATTATCGCGAAGCCACCAACATGACCGACGCCATCGCGGCTCTATCGATTCTGTCGCAGGTGCCGGGGCCCGCGCGCGAAGGCGCGCTCGAACATTTCTATGCGCGCTGGCAGGACGAGCCTCTGGTCCTCGACAAGTGGTTTGCGGTGCAAGCGCGGGCGGCGCGCCCGAATTCGGTCGAGACCGTGCAAGCTCTGCTCTCCCACCCCAAATTCTCGCTGAAGAACCCAAATCGCATCCGCGCGCTGATCGGGAGTTTTTCCCATTCCAACCCCACCGGTTTCAACCGCGCCGATGGCGCCGGATACCGGCTTCTCGCCGCCCAGGCGCTCGAGATCGACCGTTTCAACCCGCACGTGGCCGCGCGGCTCTTGGGTGCCTTTGAGAGCTGGCGCATCCTCGAGCCGGGACGTCAGGCCCACGCCAGGGCCGTCCTCGAGGGCCTGGCGGCCGAGAACTTGTCGACCGACAGCGACGAGATCGTCACAAAAACGCTGGGCTCGGCCTAGAAGCCGGGCGCGTGTCAACGGGTTATTAACCGATTTTCCACAGCTTTGCTCTGGACAGACGGCGCTCGCATCGATTCCAATGGGATGCGGGCGATTCGGAGATGCGGCACCTCTCCGGCTCGATGCAGGAGAAGGTCAAGGGGGACCGAATGGCGCGGGCGCGCTCGGCGCGTGAGGGATTCGCTTTCGCGGGACCGCATTGGCAGGATCTCCGCGTCATCGTCGGCCGCCATCTTCCCGACGCCGAGCGGCTTCGCCGCCTTGTGCCCCTTCTGCTCGCCGGCTTTGCCGCCGTTGCTACTATCGGCTTCGCCGTCCAACTTATGCACGGCAAGCGCGGCGCCTTCGAGGCGGCCAGCCAGCGGCTCGAACTGATCGCCGATAGCGCCGCATCCACCCTCAAGGACAAGAAGCCTAAGTCGAACGGCGATTGGCAAACTGCGCTGGCAGAGAGCCTGCCCAAGGGTGCCCTTGCCGACAACCGCATCATCGTGCTTGCCAATGCCGAGGGCGACATTAAAGGCCGCGCGCCCCTCGACGGCGCGCCCTTGGGCAACCTCCTCACCATCCTCGGGCCCCAGCAGCCTCTCACCATCTTCGGGGCCGATGCCGGCGTGCTCAGCCTCACGCTGCCTGACGGCACCGACGCCATCGTCACCGTGCGCAACGTGCCGCAGAGCGACGCGCAACTCGCCCTCATCCAGCCCGTTGAGGCGGCGCTTGCCGATTGGCGTCAGGGCGCAAGACTCGAGATCACGCTCCTCGTCCTGACCGGTCTCGTGCTCGCGCTGCTTGCCGGCGGTCTGTGGTATCTCGCTCCCGCGGCGGCGCGCGAAGACGAGGGCTCACTCGCCAAGGAACTGACCGAGTCTCTGCCCGGCTGCGGGCTGTGGCGCTGGAACCTCGCCCGCGGCCATGTGCACTGGTCGGCGCCGATGTACCGGATGCTCGGCTTGGAGCCCAACGACAAGGCCATGTCCTTCGGCGTCATCGCCCGGACGCTTCATCCCGAGGACGATCTGCGCGGCGCGATCGACCGGCAACTTCGTGAGGGAGCGTCCCTTTTCGATCGCTGCTTCCGGCTGCGCCACGCCGCCGGTCATTGGGTAAACATGAGGTTGCGCGGGCACGTCACGCGCGGCTTGCGCGATCGGGAGCCCTGCCTCACCGGCATCGCCGTAATCGCCGACAACGATGCCGTCCTCGGCTCAGCCGACGAGAATGCGCGGCTGCGCGACGCGGTGGAAACCATTTCCGAAGCCTTCGTGCTGTGGGACCGGGAAAACCGGTTGGTGATGTGCAACAGCAAATACCAGCAGTTCCATGGCCTCTCCGACGACGTGGTCCGGCCCGGCAGTTCCTATGACGAGGTCATCGCCGCGGCTTCCGAGCCGATCGTCTCCAAGCGCGTCGCCGTCGCCGGTTCCAACGACGACAGCCGCACCTACGAGGCGCAGATCGAGGATGGCCGCTGGCTGCACATCAATGAGCGCCGCACCCGCGATGGCGGCTATGTCAGTGTCGGCACCGACATCACCGTGCTGAAGGCGAGCCAGCAACGGCTCGCCGACAGCGAGCAGCAGCTTCGGGCAAGCGTCGCCGAGCTCAGGCTCTCGCGCCGGGAGCTCGAGCAGCAGAAGCAGCAGCTCGTCGATCTCGCCGAGAAATATGCGCGGGAGAAGAATCGCGCCGAAGCCGCCAACCGCGCCAAGTCGGAATTCCTGGCCAATATCAGCCACGAGCTGCGCACGCCGCTCAATGCCGTGATCGGCTTCTCGGAGGTCATGGAGCAGGCGCTGTTCGGCCCGCTCGGCCATGCCAAATATCAGGAATATGCCCGCGACATCTCCGCCAGCGGCGCCTATCTGCTCGAAGTGATCAACGACATCCTCGATATGTCGAAGATCGAGGCCGGCCGCATGTCGCTCGACGTCGGGCACGTCGACCTGGCCGATATCGTCGCCGACAGCATAAAGGTGGTGAGCCAGGCCGCCGCCGAGCGCAATATCGTACTCGGCCGTCATGGGCCGCAGCACCTTCCGCTCGAGGCCGATCGGCGCGCGCTCAAGCAAGTGTCGCTCAACCTCCTATCTAATGCGGTCAAGTTCACCCGCGACGGCGGCAACGTCGACGTGCATCTGTCGCGCTCGCGCGGCTATGTGAAGATTGCCATCAGGGATACCGGCATCGGCATTCCCGAGAGCGACATCGCCAAGCTTGGCCGGCCCTTCGCGCAGGTGGAGAACCAATTCTCCAAGAGCCATCAGGGAAGCGGGCTTGGGCTTGCCATCTCTCGCGCCCTGGTCGAGCTGCATGGCGGGACTTTGCGGATCACCAGCCGCGAAGGCCAGGGCACAACCGTCACCTGCATGCTTCCGTTGCGGCCCGTGATCGCCGACGAAGAGCCGAAACTCGCCGCCTCGGCATAACGCGCCTTGCTCGCCTTATGTGACGATGCGGTCGAAGGCCTCGTGCACGGCGGCCAGCGTATCCTTTAGCGTCGCCTCGAGCGTGGCGAAATCCGGCATCTCCGCGGCCCGGGCGAGCAAGTCCTTGAGCGCGCGCGGCGCCTGATCCGCCACGAATGGCTTGTCGAGACAGAGTCTCAGCACCTGCGTCAGCGTGTGATAGAGCTGCGCCGCCGGCACCAGAATCTCGGCATCGCCGGGAGCAAGCACCCCGGCAGCGGAGAGCTTGGTCAGCGCGAGCTCGGTATTCTGGTCGAGCACCTCCGGGTGCTCCGCCGCGCTTACGATCTGAAGAAACTGGGCGATGAATTCGAGGTCGATCAGGCCGCCCCGTATCTGCTTCAGATCCCACATATCCGTGCTGCCCTTGTCGTCGGCGATCTTAGCCCGCATGGCCCTGACATCCGCCGCCATCGAGGCCCGGTCGCGCGGGGAGGACAGAACGTCCTTGATCGTTTCCTCGATCTGCCGACGCAGCGAAGCGGGCCCGGTAACGACCCGCGCCCGGGCCAGCGCCAGATGCTCCCACGTCCAGGCCGAATTTCTCTGGTAAGCGGCAAAGCTGGAAAACTTGGTCGCGACCGGGCCCTGACTGCCCGAGGGTCGGAGCCTCATATCAACCTGATAGAGCGAACCCTCCGCCGTCTCGGCCGAGAGCGCGGCGATCAGTCTCTGCGTGAAGCGCGTATAGTATTGCGGACCGTGGAGGCTCTTGGCGCCGTCGGACTGGGCGTCATCGCCGTCGTAATCGTAGACGACGATGAGGTCGAGGTCCGAGCCCGCGGTCATCTCCCGTCCCCCCAGTTTGCCCATGGCGAGGACGGCCGCCTCCCCTCCCGGCATGCGCCCATGGCTGCGGACCAGCGCGTCCTCCACCCGCTCGGCGAGCGCCTCGATCAAGGTTTCGGCGAGATCGGCATAAGCTTCCCCCGCCTGCCGCGCCGAGAGCGTGCCCGAGATCACCCGCACTCCGATAAGGAAGGCCTGTTCGCGGCCGACGATGCGCGCGCGGTCGAGCGCGTCCTGATAGTCGCCGGCCTCGGCAAGCGCGGCTCCGGCCAACGCCTTCAGTCTTGCAGGCGTGGGGATGGTGCCGAAAAAGCCCGGGTCGAGCACGGCGTCGAGCAGGCGCGGCCGTCTCCCGATGATGCGGGCAAGCCGCGGCGCCGTGCCCATGATGTCGGCGATCAGCCGCAACAGGCTCGGATTGGCGGCGAGCAGGGAGAAGAGCTGGAGCCCGGCCGGCATCTCGGCGATCACCCGGTCGAACGTGGCGAGCGCGAGATCCGGCTCGGCGGTGCGGCCGAAAGCGTCGAGCAAGGAGGGAAGGAACCCGTTCAGCCGCTCCCGCGCGCGCTCGCTGCGGGTGGCGGCATAGCGGCCCGACTGCCAGGCGCGGACGGCGGCGATTGCCGCCTCCGGATTCTGGAAGCCGAGGCGTTTCAGACCGGCAAGAGCGGCCGGGTTTCCCTCGTCGGCGCCCACAAGGCTTGGGGCGGGGCTCGGGATATCGGGCAGCTTCTCGAAGAGGGCCCCGTAATGGGTTTCGACCTGCTTGAACCGGGCAAGCAGCGCATCGCCGAACGCATCCGTATCGGCAAAGCCCGATAGCCTGGCGACGCGATCGAGTTCTTCCCGCTCGGCAGGGATGATGTGGGTCTGTTGGTCTCCCACCATTTGCAGCCGGTTCTCGATGCGGCGCAGGAACAGATAGGCGCTGGTGAGTTCGCTCGCGGCATCCGGCGCAATCCAGCCCCCCTTGGCCAGGCGCTCGAGCGTCTCAACGGTCCCCCTGGTCCTGAGCTCGGGCTGGCGGCCGCCGGCAATGAGCTGCTGGGTCTGGGCGAAGAACTCGATGTCGCGGATGCCTCCCCGCCCGAGCTTGATGTCGTGCCCTTCCACCGCGATGGCGCCATGGCCCTTGAAGGCATGCACACGCCGCTTCATGGCGTGGATGTCGGCGACCGCGGCGAAATCGAGATATTTCCGCCAGATGAAGGGCGCGAGGTGACCCAAGAACTCCTCGCCCGCCGCGACATCGCCGGCCGCCAACCGCGCCTTGATTAGCGCCGCGCGCTCCCAGTTCTGGCCGAAGCTTTCGTAATAGGTGAGCCCCGCCTCGACCGAGAGCGCGATCTGGGTCGCACCGGGGTCGGGCCTGAGCCTAAGATCGGTGCGGAAGACGTAGCCGTCGGCGGTGTGCTCCTGGAGCAGCCGGACAAGATCGCGCGTCAACCGCACGAAGAACATTGACGGTTCGATATCGGGCTTAAGCCCTGCACGATCGGCGTCATAGAAGACGATGATGTCGATATCGCTCGAATAGTTCAGCTCGAAGGCGCCGAGCTTGCCCATGGCGATGATGAAATAGCCCGACGGGGGGGCGTCGGCAGGCAGCAGAATCTGTCCCGCCTCGCGCGCCTTGCGGAAGAGGAACGCGGTCGCCTGCTCCAGCACCGCATCGGCGGTGGCGCTGAGCGCTTCGAGCGTCCCCTCGGTTGGCCAGACGCCGCCCAGATCGGCGAGGCCGGCGAGCAGAGCCATGCGCCGCTTGAACCGCCGCAACAGTGCCGACACGTCCTGCGACGTCGCCGCTTGGGTGACCGCGGCGGCGAGCGTCGCACGCGCTTCCGTCAAATGAATCTCGGGATCCTGCATCAGGCATGCGGCCAGATCGGCGGGGTCCCGCAGCGCTAGAGAGGCTAGGTAGGGGGAAGCCGAGAAGGAGGCCCGAAGAAGATCGCTCGCTTTCGGTGCCTCGGCGAGAAGCGCAGCGGCAGGAGCGAGCTCAGAGGTGCCGCGAAACGCGTTGGTCAGGCTTTCGAGGACGTCGGCCCCCCGCGCCGCGTCGTAGATGCGCGGGCATTCGGTGATGCGCTCGACGAAAGCCGTCACGCCGACCTGGTCTCTGCTCGCGCTTGCTCCCGAGCCGTCACCCCGTTCATCGTCGCCCCGCTCCCGCTCGGCAAAGCGAGCACCACTCTGAGCCCGGGCGCGTTGTCCTCGAGTCTCAGACTGCCACCATGCAGCCGCGCCACCGCCGCGACAAGACTCAATCCCAATCCGCTGCCCGGCTCCGACCGGCTCGCTTCGAGCCGGACGAAGCGGTCGAGCACGCGCTCGCGATCGGAAACCGGAACGCCGGGCCCGCGGTCGGTCACCACGATCTCGGCGACCCCGCCTTTTTCCGTCGCCGTCACCTCCACCTCGGGCTTCGCGCCGGTCCCGTCCGCCCCTTCCGCCGTGCCATATTTGATCGCGTTGTCGATGAGATTGGCGATGGCCTGACCGAGCAGCTGGCGGTCGGCGCGAACGAAGACCGGTCCGTTTGCCTCGGCCTTGAGCATCAGCCCGCGTTCCTCCGCTACCGGCTCATAAAGCTCGGCCACGTCGCACAACAGCGCCGACACATCGAGCAGCTCGCGGTTTTGGCCGCCGGCGCCGGCTTCGATGCGCGCGATCGAGAGAAGCGCGTTGAACGTCTTGATCAGGCCATCGGCTTCCTCGATGGTTCGCTCCAGCGCTTCACGATAAACCGGCTCGCCGTACGGCTCGCGCAACGCGGCCTCGACGCGGTTGCGCAGACGATTGAGCGGCGTCTTGAGGTCATGGGCGATATTGTCCGAAACTTCGCGCAATCCGGCCATGAGCTGCTCGATGCGCGCGAGCATGAGATTGAGGCTATCCGACAAACGGTCGAGCTCGTCGCCCGAGCCGGTGACGGGAAGACGGCCGGCGAGATCGCCCGCCATGATGGTGCGCGTGGTGGCGGCAAGCGTGTCGATCCGGGCGAGCAGTTTGCGGCTCACCCAATAGCCGCCCCCGATGCCGAATAGGGCCATCACCCCGAGCCCCCACAGCATGGCCGAGCGCACCATGCTGGCAAGCTCGCGACGATCCTCGATGTCGCGGCCGACAATCAAGCGATAGCCGCTCGGCAGCCGGAACACATTGGCGAAAGCGAGGCGTCGCTCGACGCCCGCTGCCGCCGGACGCCGATAATAGAACTCGACCGGGCCGAGGCTATTCCATAGATCCGGCGCCACGGCGCTGAGATTTCCGGCCAGTCGATGACCTTCGCTATTGGCGACGAGATAGAGGCTGTTGCCGGGCGTCTGACTGCGCTCCGCCACGATACGGACGAGCTGTTCCAGTCCCCCCGCCCGGTACTGCTCGGCAAGTCCCTTGAGCTCGGCGTCGATGGTTTGATTGAGCTGCCGCGAGAGCAGCACCGTCGTGTTCCAGTAGATATAGGCGATGGCGAGAATCGCTGCGGCGCTGAACAGTGCAAGATAGGTCAGCGATAGGCGAAAGGTGGTGGTCCGGAAGAGCTTAGTGAGCGCTGTCACGGATGCTATAGCCGGCGCCGCGGACCGTATGCAGGAGCGGATTTCCGAAATTCTTGTCGATCTTGGACCGCAGCCGGGAAATGTGGACGTCGATGACATTCGTCTGCGGGTCGAAATGATAGTCCCAGACATTCTCGAGCAACATGGTCCGCGTCACCACCTGGCCCGCATGTTTCATAAGATATTCGAGCAGGCGAAACTCGCGCGGTTGCAACATAATGGCTTCGCCCGCGCGCGTCACCTTGTGGGTGAGGCGGTCGAGCACGAGATCGCCCACCACGAAGCGCGTGCTCCCCTCCTCCGGCGAGGTGCGCCGGGCCAACGCTTCGATCCGGGCCAGGAGCTCGCTGAACGCGTAGGGCTTGGTCAGATAGTCGTCGCCGCCGGCGCGCAGGCCCTTGACGCGATCGTCGACCTCGCCGAGCGCGCTCAAAATCAGCGCCGGGGTCCTGATCTCCTCGGCCCGCAGCGTTCCGATCACGGCGAGTCCGTCGCGTTTCGGCAGCATGCGATCGACGATCAGCACATCATAGGCATTGGCCCTGGCCAGCTCGAGCCCGGTCTGGCCGTCGCCCGCGTATTCGGCGACATGGCCGGATTCTTTCAGTGCCCGTCGGAGGAAGGTCGCGGTCTCCTGATCGTCCTCGATGACCAGCACGCGCATGTCTGAAGATCTCCTCGGTGACGCTGCCTCGAACGTGGACAAAGTGAGGATGGACCCAACGAGAAAGCGGGCGGGCGGCGCGGTGGGGGGAACCGCGCCGCCCTCCGGCGTCGAAGGCGTTAGGCCTTCTTCAGGGAAAGCGCAACGAAGCGCGTCTGATCGCCGGTCTTAACCTGCATCAAGACCTTGACCGTGTCCTTGTCCGACTTGGCGCCATCGATGGCCTTCTTGACGCCGGCTGCGACATCGGCAGGGTTAGAGACGTTGACACCGGCAACAGCGAGGATGACGTCGCCGGGCTTGAGGCCCTTGTCGGCGGCATCGCTCTCTGGATCGACCTCGGTGATCACCACACCGTTCTCACCGGCGCCGGGAAACTTTGTCGCCGGCGCGAGTGAGAGGCCGAGATCCTTCATTTGCTGGCCTGCGTCGGGCTTGTCTTCTTCGAGCGCGGCAAGCTGCTTGTTGCTCGGAAACGTGCCGAGCTTCATGGTGACATCGCGCTTCTCGCCGTAACGAACGATGGCGAGATTGACGTCGGTGGCGGGATTGAGCTCGGCGATCTTGCGGGCAAGGTCGCGCGAGTCCGCGATCTTGTCGCCGTTCACCTCGACAATGACGTCGCCGGGCTTGAGGTCCTCTTTCGCCGCAGGTCCGTCCTCCGTCACCTTGGTGATCATGGCGCCCTTGGCTTCGGCCATTCCGATCGAGTCGGCGATGTCGTCGGTCACGTTCTGGATGACGACGCCGAGCCAGCCGCGATCGACGGTGCCATGGCTCTGCAGCTCGCTGACCACCTCCTTGACGAGGGCAGCTGGGACGGCAAAGGCGATGCCGACATTGCCGCCGCTCGGGCTAAAGATGGCGGTGTTCATGCCGATGACGTTGCCGTCGAGATCGAAGCTTGGACCGCCCGAATTGCCGCGGTTCACCGCCGCGTCGATCTGAAGATAGTCATAGGGGCCGGAGCCGATATCGCGGTTATGAGCCGAGATGATGCCGGCCGTCACCGTACCGCCCAGGCCGAACGGATTGCCCACGGCGAGCACCCAATCGCCGACACGTGGAGTCTTGGACGAGAACTCGACGAAGGGAAAAGTCTTGCCCGGAGCATTGACCTTGACAAGCGCCACGTCGGTGCGCGGATCGCTACCGATCAGCTTGGCCGGATACTTGTCGCCGCTGTCGAGCGTTACCGTGATGTCCTCGGCGTCCTCGACCACATGATTGTTCGTCACGACGAAGCCGTCGGGCGTAATGAAGAAGCCGGAGCCCTGCGCCAAGCTCGGAGAGGGCTTGGCCGGCGCCTGCGGCATCCCTTTGCGGAACTGCTTGAAGAAATCGTAGAGCGGGTTGTCCTCCGGAAGGTCGGGCATACCCGGAATCTGCATATCGTTGTCGGCAACCTTGACGTCGCCCTTGACATTGATGCTGACCACGGCGGGGCTGACCTTGGCCACAAGGTCGGCAAAACTCAACGGCGCGCGCCCGTAGGGCGTCTCGATGGTCTGCTGGGTAGCAGTCTCGGCCACGGCAAGCGGCACGTTATTGCCGAGCATCAACCCCAATGCGCCTGTTGC
This sequence comes from Methyloceanibacter sp., assembly GCA_014380485.1. GTDB lineage: Bacteria > Pseudomonadota > Alphaproteobacteria > Rhizobiales > Methyloligellaceae > Methyloceanibacter. Next base: position 2,632 of record JACMJU010000055.1, on the reverse strand, counting down.
GATCAGGGCGGCGGCGGCGAGGAGCGCGGGCTTGCGGGTCAGTTGCCGCCAGCGTGGCCTCTCAGTCGCAGCAGAGCTCCGGTCAAATCTCATAGGTCACCTCTCTCCTGAGATATGGAATTCCCGATAGATAGCCTGCCTCAGCGACGGAGCGCGGCTACTGGGACCAACATATAAGCGTTCGCCGATTACGCCGCCGTTTCGACGGCATTAAATTTCAGTAAGGTTCCTGGCGAATTCGGCCCTCGGCAAGGCGTTCGCCTCTGTTCCTTAGCCCAAGCCTCAACGCTCGTCCAGCAGGCCCTTCAGCCGGCGCTTTTCACGGGCGCTAAGGGGCGCAGGGTCCTTGGTCCCCGCCCTCGCTCGGCGATAGGCAAGCCAGATCAAGAGAAGCGCCGCCACGAAGACGGCGGGCGTGGCGAACCACAACAGCGCGGTCTCCCGCGAAAGCCGCGGCTTGAGCAGCACGAACTCGCCATAGCGCGCCACGATGAAATCGACGACCTCAAGGTCGCTGTCGCCGGACTTCAGCCGCTCTCGCACCAACAGCCTCAAATCCTTGGCCAAGGGCGCGTCGGAATCGTCGATCGATTGATTTTGGCACACGAGACAGCGCAAGCCCTCGGAGATCGCCCGCGCCCGCGCTTCGAGCGCAGGATCGGCAAGAATCTCGTCCGGCTGGACCGCTCGTGCCGGGACCGCGGCCAGAGTGACGATCCCGAGCGCAAGAGCGAGGGCCGCAAGCAACGTACGCCACGGCATTTCGGTCACTCGCCTGCGGCGACCGGCGCCGCTTTCGCCTGGGTGCGCCTCGGGGCGCCGACCCGCAAGCGCCGGTCCGACAACGATACGGCACCCCCCGCAAACATCACCAGCGCGCCGAGCCAGATAAGACGCACGAGGGGATTGAAATAGAGGCGGACGCTGTAAGCGCCGTCCTTCAGCGGATCGCCGAGCACGGCATAAAGATCGCCTCGCCAGCCGGCATGAATCCCGGCCTCGGTCGTGTCGCTTCGCTCGACGGTGAATTGGCGCTTCGACGGGAGAAGCTCGGCGACGGTTCTGCCGTTGCGCGTGACGGCGAACACGGCCACCCGCTCCTGGTAGTTCGGCCCCTGGCGGGGTGCCACGCCTTTGAAGCCGACGGTGTAGCCGGCGATGTCGGCGGTATCGCCGGGTTTCAGCGCAAGGATCTGCTCCGACCGCCAGGCCGTGGTGGCGACGATGCCGATCACCGCAAGCCCAACACCGCCATGGGCAAGCGCCGATCCATATGCTGAGCGCGGCAGATTGCGTAAGCGGCGCCAAACCTCGACGGGCGCGGCACCGATGAGCTTCACCCGGTAGGCGATCTCGGAGAGCGCACCCATGATGAGCCAGACGCCAAGGCCGACGCCAAGAGGCGCAAGCCATGGGCCTCGATTGCCGACCGCCAGCACAAGCACGGTCACGGCAAGCGCCACCGCCGCCGCTGCCATCAGGCGCTGCGCCGCCGCCAACAGATCCCCTCGCTTCCACGCAAGCATCGGCCCGAACGGCACGGCGATAAGCAGGGGAACGATAAGCGGCGTGAAGGTAAGATTGAAGAAGGGCGCCCCGACCGAAATCTTGTCGCCGGTGAGCGCTTCGAGCGCGAGCGGATAGAGCGTGCCGACGAACACGGCGGCGCATGCCGTGGTGAGCAGGAGATTGTTGAGCACGAGCGCGCCTTCGCGGCTGATCGGGGCGAACAGTCCGCCGTGGGCAAGGCGTGGTGCGCGCCAAGCGAAAAGGGCGAGCGCGCCGCCGATGAAAACGCCCATGATGGCGAGAATGAACACCCCGCGGGCCGGATCGACGGCGAAGGTATGAACCGAGGTCAGCACGCCCGAACGAACGAGGAAGGTTCCCATCAGGCTCAGCGAGAAGGTGATGATGGCGAGCAGGATCGTCCACACCTTCAGCGCGTCGCGCTTTTCCATCACCAGCGCCGAATGGAGCAGCGCGGTGCCCGCAAGCCAGGGCATGAAGGAGGCGTTCTCGACCGGATCCCAGAACCAGAAACCGCCCCAGCCGAGCTCGTAATAGGCCCACCACGAGCCCATGGCGATGCCGAGCGTGAGGCACATCCAGGCGGCAAGCGTCCAGGGTCGGACCCAGCGCGCCCAGGCGGCGTCGATACGGCCGTCGATCAAGGCGGCGACGGCAAAGGAGAAGGCCATGGAGAAGCCGACATAGCCGGCATAGAGGAAGGGCGGGTGGAAGGCGAGCGCCGGGTCCTGAAGGACCGGGTTCAACCCCTCTCCGTCGAAGGGGGCCGGGTCGACGCGGATGAACGGATTGGAGGTCGTGATGATGAAAAGCAGAAAGGCCGCCGCGATCGAGCCCTGCACCGCAAGCACGTTGGCCTTGAGCTGCCGCGGCAGATTGGTGCCATAGGTCGCGACGCTCGCGCCGAACAGCGCGAGGATCAAGACCCACAACACCATCGAACCCTCGTGGTTTCCCCACACGCCCGAGATTTTGTAGAGCAGCGGCTTGGCCGAGTGGGAGTTGCGCCAGACATTCAAGACCGAGAAGTCCGAGGTTACGTAAGCGATCGTCAGCGCAGCGAAGGCAATCGCCACCAGAACGAATTGCATTTGCGCCGCCG
>JACMJU010000054.1 GCA_014380485.1 Methyloceanibacter sp. | reverse complement strand
GACCAGAGCCTCGGCGTCGTCGTGACGTGCGATCATGGCGCGCCCCGGGATTTCCGGCGGATAGATGCCGGGAAGCAGAAGAAACTGGCCGTGCCACAGCGCGATGATCGAGGGATGGAGCGCGTGGGCGCGCGCGATAAAATCAGGAGGATCGGCGATCCTCGTCGAGCTGTTGAGAACGAGCTTGATGTAATTGGCGAGCACCGGGCTGGCGAGGACCTGCAACGGCCGCCGCAAACGCGCCCTTTGGCGCCGCACCCACGGAATTTTCCATAGCCCCGCCAAATGAACTAACCCCGTCGCGAAGCATAGTCGGATGCGGCCCGCGCTTGCATAGCACAGCAGCGACGCGCGTTTAAACCGTCGCTGCCGCGATTGTCTGCGACCAAATGCCTAGCGTTGTGGATTATGCCGCGTTGGCGGCGGCTAGCCTGCGCGTATGGGCGGCGACGAGGTCCGCCTCCACCAAGGCGCGCGAATCGGTGCTCTCTGCCAGGAGATGGATATGCACCTCATTGGCCCCGCATTTCGCGCCCTGGTGGCGCAGGTGGGCGAGATTGAGCGACGCGGTATCGTCTCGGGTCTGGCCAAAGGCCAGCGCCGCCCGGCTTCCGTCCTCGAAACGGCGAACGAGGATGTAGTTGGCCCGGGGAAGGGCAGGGCAGCCGATCAGGGTATAGACGCTATGCAGATAGCGCCGTCCCGAGGCTCCGCGCCAATAATGGAAGGCTTGGGCAAAGGCAGCCTCCGAGCATACCAAAGCGGGCTCGTCGGCCGGGCCCCATTGGGGCGTCTCAAAATCGACTCTGCGCGACCACATAGGATCCCAACCCGTTAACCAGTAGATCGCCTTGTCAAATGGGTTCGACGACGACGAATTCAAGACGGCGCCCCGACTCTTAGGAACAAAGATAGAACATTGAGACGGCCCCAGTCAAGCATTCAAAGGTTAACGGGCTGCCCACTACCCCGGTTCCTTGGCCTCTGCTTCGGCCAAGAGCCGCGCCGAGGCGGTCTCGATGGCAGCGATCAGCCGCGTCAGGAACTCGGTCCTGGGCAACCCCGCTTGGATGGGGTCCAGGACCTCCACCACGATCACACCCGGGCGGCGCAAGAGGCTCCGGCGCGGCCAAAACACCCCCGAATTGAGGGCGACCGGAACGCATGGGAGGCCAAGCCCCTCGTAGAGAAGGACCACGCCCGTCTTGTAATCGGGCGGCGCGCCAGGCGCCCGCCGCGTCCCTTCCGGGAAGATGATGATTTCGCGCCCATCGGCGGCCCGCTTCCTTGCCTCGCGTAGCATGCGCCTGAGCGCCGAGGGACCCTTGTCGCGATCGACGGGGATCATCTCGAATTTGTGCGAGAACCAGCCGTGAAGGGGAATCCAGAACAGCTCGCGCTTCATCACCAGCGCCGGGTCGCGGAACATGGGGATGAGGCCGAAGGTCTCCCAGGCCGACTGATGTTTGGCGGCGACCAGACAGGCGCCGGCGGGGAGCTTGTCTGCCCCGCGCACTTCGAGCGTCGTACCGACGATCACTCCGAGCAGCCAGAGTTCTAACCGCCCATGGATGGCCAGCGCAGCCATGGCCCAGCGTCTGGGACCGAGCAATAGCGGGCTGCCGAGGACGAGGAACAACACCGTCGTCACGTAAAACAGAAGATTGAACAGAAGCGAGCGCGCCATCCCGGCCTGACACCGCTACGGTTCGGGGACTTCGGTGGAGACGGGATTTTCGCCCGACAGCAACATGCGCACGAGGTCGGTCGCGCCGAGCCGCCCCAAGGCCGGCAGGTATTTCAGATATTCGGAAAGGAGGAGTTTGGTCGTGCCCGGGTAGCTCCACCAGGGGTCGAGATGCACATTGTTGTCGACCACCGAATAGGGGATGAGGGTCACGCCCGGCAACACGCGGGCAAGCTCGGCCAGCGCACGCGGCATGTGATAATTGGAGGTCACCACGATGATCGAGCCATAGCGGTGGAGCGCCACCCATTCGCTGGTCTCGGTGGCGTTGTCGATGGTGTTGCGCGCTTCCTTGTCGATGTCGACGCAGCAGGTGAAGTATTGGCCGCCTTGGCTGGCGAGCTGCTTCAGCTCTTCGACCGTGGTGGTGCGGTTGACACCGGTGATGAGAACGCGCTTGGCCTTTCCTGCGACGAGCAGCTTCATTGCCCGGTCGATGCGAGACGCGCCGCCAGTTAGGACGGCGATGCCGTCGGCGGTCTGCTGCGGTTCGCGCTGCTCCCGGTCGATACCGTTCGCAAACACGATGAATCCGATGGCGAGCAGCACCATGAGCAGAAGCATGCCGTCGAAGATGAGCCTCACGCCGCCCAAGAAGCCGCTGAACCGACCCGGTCGCTCTTCCCGATCCTCGCTCACCGCTTACTCCAGCACCTGCCAGGCCGGCGCAAGAATAGGCCCGGATCGCGCGCGCATGAAACCCAGCTTTACTGCCCAGCCCGGCCCGAATCCATAGGCTCAAGCGTAATTCTTGAGCACGCGGATCACGCCGAGCCTCGAGGTGATCATGCACAGGCAGGCCACCACGACCACCACCAGCACGCACAGGAGATAGCCTTTGAGGTCGAGCTCGCCCGACCCGATGAGCCGTTGCGTCTCGGCGGTGGTGACGATTCCGCCGCCAAGCATGTCCATCATCGTCGGCAACAGCAGGAAGGCGAGGGCGGCGGCGAGGGCGCCCACCAATCCGGCCCTGACGCCGAGGCCCAGGAAATGACGCTCGAACTCGCGGCTGATGAAACGTTCATTGGCGCCGACGAAGTGCAGGACCTCGATGATATCGCGGTTCGAGGCCATGGCACTCCGCGTCGCCGAGACGATGACGGCAATGGTTGCAGCGGCGACCAGGGACAGCACGGCCAGGCCGACGAGCGCGGCCGAGCGCGTGAGCGTCCGGATCTCGGCTTGCCAGCGGCGGTGGTCGTCCAGCGCGACGCCCTCGAAATTCTCCGAGAGCGCCGTCTTGATGAGTTGAATGTCGGGAGGATTGGAGCGGTCGATCTCGACTGCGATCAGGCGCGGGATGGGGAGCGCCTGTAGCGCGCTCGTCTGGCCCAACCACGGCTCGAGCAGCTTGGCGCTGTCTTCGGCGGTGAGCGGCTTGACGTTGATGATGCCTTTCTGTTTGGCCAGGAACAGCGCCACCAGGGTCATCTTCTTCTCGATGTCGGCGCTGTTGACCGGATCGAGCTCGACGGTGATCTCGCTCGCGATGTCGTTGACCCAGGCATTGGCCGACTGATTGACCATGTACACCGCGCCCAAGGTCAGGCAGGCGAGGAAGGACATGATGGCGATAACGACAGTGAGCGCATTACCGGCGATCGAGGCGGAAGGCACGATCTGAGCGGATTTGGTCTGGAAGCGCGCGGGCAACAGCGCGGCAAGGCGCGCGGGCAGGAGCCCGGTGAGGAGGCTCGTCCAAGGATATTCCCGGATGTCGGAGAGCAGGGTCACGTGGCTTGGCGCAATTGCAAGTGGCCGTCATAGAGCACGAGCCGGGGGGCGTCGAGTTGCTCCATCAAGCCATAATCGTGGGTCGCAATGATGACCGAGGTGCCGAGCCGGTTGAGCTCGACGAACAGGCGCAAGAGGCGATTGCCGATTGCCGGATCGACATTGCCCGTCGGCTCGTCGGCGAGCAGAAGTTCGGGCCGCGCGATCACGGCGCGAGCGATCGCCGCGCGCTGCTTCTCGCCGCCGGACAAGATCTCGGGATAGGCGTCGATACGGTCGCCGAGGCCGACCCAGCGCAACAGGTCGGTCACGTCCTCCCGGTAGTCGGCCTCCTTCTTGCCCATGACGCGCAAGGGAAGCGCGACATTTTCCCAGGTGGTGAGGTGATCGAGCAGCCGGAAGTCCTGGAACACGATGCCGATCCGCCGGCGTAGCGCGGAGCGGCCGCTCGTCGAGAGCTCGGCGACGTTCTCGCCGAACACGAAGATCAGCCCGCGTGACGGTCTGAGCGACATGAAAAGGAGCCGCAAAAGCGTGGTCTTGCCTGCCCCCGAAGGCCCGGTCAGGAAGTGAAACGACCCCGGAAGCACATGAAAGGTGACGTCGCGCAAGATTTCCGGGCCCGAGCCGTAGCGCAGTCCGACATTGTCAAAGCGAATCACCCGTGTTCTCTAAAGCTCTTAACATTGCGGAAGACTGGCACTTTATGCTGAACTCCCGGTTCGGTATCAATGGGGTTTGGGCGGCGTATGGGGCCCGTGGCAGATCCAGAATAAAAGGCCCTTTTGGCTTTTCCGATGGCAACACGCATTATCTGTCCGGCTTGTGGGACGCGCTACGAGACTAAGGCGGTCTTTCCGCCTGAGGGCCGGAAGGTCCGGTGCTCCAAATGCGCGCATGTCTGGCAGGCGTTTCCGATCCCGGATGCGCCCGAGCCTGCCCTTGCGTCAACGCCGGCTCCCCCGTCCGCTCCCGTCGCGATGCCGCCCCAATCGCCTCCGCCGCCCGCCGCAGCGGTCAATATGGGGATGAGGGGATTCGCGGGCATTGCTCCAACACCGCCCGCTCCGCCGCGTCCCACGCCTGCCGCGACCGACGCGGACCTTGCCGCCCAGGTGGCGCGGATCAATGCCGAAGCAATGGCCGAGGCCCCGGTGGAAGCCCCGCCGGAGAAGCGCGGCGGGATTTTCGCGCGGCTCACCCGCAACCGGGCGCCTTCGCCGCCGCCTCCTCCACCATCCGATGCCGGCATGAGCGACACCAGCATGGGCGACAACAGCATGAGTGGCGCCGGCATGAGCGACACCAGCATGAGCGACGCCAGCATGGATGAAGCGCCTGCGCTGGACGCCGGCATGAGCGGCGGTTTCGACTCCACCATGGGCGATGCCGGCAAGAGCGGGGGTTTCGACGCCACCATGGGCGATGCCGGCATGGGGATCGATCCCGCCCTCGCCGAGCAGGCGCTGCCCGACGAGCGGGCGCCGCGCAAGAAACCTTCGATCGTCCCCATCGGCTGGATGGTGCTGGCCCTTGTCGTGGCGAGCGTGATCGGCACGCTCGCACTCGCGCCGTCTACGGTCATGTCGATCCTGCCCGGCGCCGCCCGGCTCTACGGCCTGTTCGGCGGGCCGGTTGGCGCGCACGGTCTCGCCTTCGAATCCGTGCGCTATGGCTGGGGCAGCGACGGCGGCCAGTCGGTGCTGGAAGTTCAGGGCGACGTCGTGAACCTCACCGGGAGCACGGTTGCGGTGCCGACCGTGATCATCGCGCTGCGCGACGCGGGTGGGGAGGAAATCTCCGAGTGGACCACCGAGATCGGAGCGGAGCAGCTTGCGGCGGGCGAGCGCGCGCCGTTCTTGCGGCAAATCCCCTCGCCGCCGAGCAATGTCCGGAGCGTCAAGGTGCGTTTCGCCAAGGCCAAGTAGGAATGGCTGGGGGAGCTGTAGCGGCAGAAACCATCCGGCCGCTTTTCAGCGCCGAGCGCATTGCCGAGAGGGTCGAGGCCTTGGCCCGCGAGGTCGCCGCCTCAGCGCCGCACGACCTCGTCATCGTTGCCATTCTCAAGGGCAGTTTCATCTTCGCCGCGGACCTCATCAGGGCACTCCACCGCCAGGGCCTCAAGCCTGAGATCGACTTTATCTTCCTCGCCAGCTACGGCGCAGGCACCGTCTCCGGCAACGAGGTCAGCATCTTGCGCGATGTGGAGACTGCCCTTGCCGGCCGCGAGGTCGTGATCGTCGACGACATTCTCGATTCGGGGCGGACGCTTCACTTCGCCAAGGCGCTCCTCGAACGCCGCGGCGCGCGGTCGGTCAAGACCTGCGTCCTCCTCGACAAGCAAGTTCCGCGCGCGGCGGCGATCGCGCCCGACTTCCTTGGCTTTCGCTGTCCGCCCGTCTTCGTGGTGGGTTACGGCATGGACCTCGCCCACCGCTATCGCGAACTTCCCTTTATCGGCGAGGTGGCAAAGCCGTAACCGGCGGCGATCAGAACGGCGTGATGAGACGTTCCAGGTAGTCGAGCTCGAGCGCAGGCCGTGACGGATCGCCGAGGCGGCGGCGAAGCTCGTCGAGCACTTCGCGCGCGCGCTGAATATCGATCTCGTCGGGGACCTGCACCGACAGGCCGAGATCGGGCCGGTTCGAGCGGTCGGGCCGCCCGAGCGGATCGCGGCCGTTATTGCCGGGACCTTGTCCCGCTTGCGCTTCGGCGCCCTCCATCATCTGCTCGGCCATGGACTGAGCGCCCTGCCGCAGCCGGTCGAGAGCGAGGCTCTGCTGCTGCGTGGCGCGCTCCAGGTCGCTCTCGCCGATCGCCTCCTTGGCGCCGCCCATGGCCTCCTCGGCGCCCTCAAGCTCGCTCGGCGCGTCGCTCCCCTCGATGCGGAAGCGGTCGATCAGACTTTGCAGCCGGTCGCGAAGCTCCTGCTGCCGCTCGCCGAGCTTGGCATGCTCTTCAGAGCGCTGGCCCTGCGGCTGCGGGCCGATCTCGAGCTGGCCCCGCTCGCGCGGACCGCCCTGGGCGCCCGACTCACCCTGTCCTTTCAAGAACCCCTGCTGCGCCTCGCCGGGGAGCTCCTCGAACAAGGGCGCCATGCTGATGCCGGGGCCGAATTCCATGGGCTGGCCGGGAGGGCTCACTTCGAACTGCTGGCTCTCGCCGCCGCTGGCAGCGGCCTGCCGGCGCTTGGCGGCGAAAGTGTCGTCGAGCAGCTTCTGCTGGTTGGAAACGAGATCGCTCAAATCCTTCATCATGCGGCCGGCGCGCTGCTGCTCCGCACTCTCGGCGAAGTTGCCGGTCTCAAGCCGCTCGAGCATGTCCTTGAGCTCCGACAGCATGCGCTCGGCCAGGTCCTTTGACCCCGACTGGGCGAGCTCCTGGATATTTTTGAGAATCTTATCGAGGTCCTGTTGCGACACAAGCTGGTCGCCGTCCTGCTCGGCCTGGGGCGGCATGTTGCCCTTGTCTTGCTGTTGCGAGGCAAGCGCCTGGAGGTAGCGCGAAAGCGCCGAGCGCAGCTCGTCGACGAGGCTCTTGATCTCCTCGGGAGAGGCTCCCTCCTTCAACGCCTGCATCAGCGCGTCCTGTGCGGAATTCAAGGCGCGCTCGGCCTCGGGCAGATCGCCCTCCTCGATGCGAAGGGCCGTCGACCAGAGCTGATCGACGACGCTGGCGATGCCTTCGCGCGAGCGGTCCCCGCGCAGCCGCCAATAGGCGTCGCGCAGGGCGAGATAGACGACACTGTCGTCGATCACCTTGTCGCCCCCGAGGGTGAGCGCTTCGAGAGCAGAAGCCACCCCTTCCGGAGCGCCGGGATCGCGCACCAACTTCTTGCGCTGCTCGACCACCGCCCGGGCCAAAGGCTTGGTGAAGGTCCGCTCGGGTAGAACGAACTCATAGGGCGCGCTCTCACCCGACTGCCCGGCCTGGTCGCGGGCGATGAGCGTCATGCGCACTTTCAGTCCGGCCCAGGGGTGGGCGCTGAGATCCTGGGTGGCGCGGCCGTCGACCCGCTTGGCGTTGGTGCGCGGCAATTGCAGCGGCATGACCGGAGGCTCGAGCAACGGATCGGCCTCGACTTTGGCGCCAGCTTCGGCCGGCAGCGGCGCGAGGTTGCGCTCTTCGCCTTCGCCGAGCGCGAAGCGGGCCTCCGCACTTGCCACCCCATTGTCGTCGTCGGCGCGGAACACCAGACGCAAGGCGCCGCGCGGCGTGGTTGTCGGGCTGCCCATGAGATTGATGGTGGGGACCGTGTCCTCGATCAGCTCGAACCGCCATTTGGAGACGGTCTGGCCGCCGATCTGGACTGCCGCGCTGAGCGGCTCGGTCAGGGCCACATTGAATTCGACCAGCCCCTCGCTGCCGCCTTTCTTCGGCGCCACCAACTTGGTCTCGGCCGTGTCGTCGCGGCTCGTGGTCAGGCTGATGGTCTCGCCTTGCGGTGCGTGGGTCCGCACGATCAATTCGCTGCGCTCGGGCACCGAGAGAGCGCGAAACGACTCCGCGCCCGCCCCCACTTTCTCGCTGCCATCCGCGAGCACGATCGGCGCGATGCCGGTATAGACCGGCGGAGTCACCCAGGCGTCGAGCCGCAATAGTGCGGGCGCACTCGTCGCCGCGGGCGTGAAGGCCGCGCGCAAGCGATGGGAAAGATTGCCCCCCGCGGCAAGCGCGGCGGCGACCGCACCGAGGAGGAGCGCGGCCCTGATGGCATAAGGGTCCGCGCGGTCGGTGCGGGGCGCGGGCCATGAAGGCTTGAGCTTGGCGACGAGCCGAGATAGGCGCTCGCGGTGAGCCGCCCACACCGCGGCCGTCTCCTTTGGCGGGGGAACGCCGAGGCGGTCCTCATAGGAGGAAGCGGGCCGGTGCCTGATGCCGGCATGGCGCTCAAGACGCCGCAGTGCCTCCGGGCGCGTCGGCAGCGATAGTCTGAGCAGGGGCAGAAAGGAGACGACCAGCGCCAGCCCGAAGCCACCCAGCAGCAGGCGATGCGCAAGCGGCGGGAGCAAGCTCCACAGCTCCAAGAGCGACACCACGAGGAAGGCGAGGGTGACGAGGAACGGCCACAGCAACGCTTCCCAGACCCGCTCGCCGAGAAGGGCGAGCCAGCTCAGCCGCACGCGCCGCTCGAAGCGCCGCGTGAGCGCGCTGTCCTCCGGCCCTTCGGGGGAGGGTGTCTTGGGTCGAAACACGGATCGCGTCATCTCATCGAACTCAGCAAGAGGGAACGAGAACAATTTGGGGAGCGAAGCGGGCGAAAGCGAGGCTCATCCACCTCACCTGGGCTCAAAACCTGGGCTCAAAGCCAGTCTGGCAGCCGCTCCTTGGCCAACATGTCGCCGTAGCTCGGTCTCGGCCGCGTCACACTATAACGGTTCCCGGCCACCAGCACCTCGGGGACCAGAAGCCTGCTGTTATACTCCGACGCAAGCACGGCGCCATAGGCGCCTGCCGTCATCACAGAAATGAGATCGCCCGCGCGAAGTTCCGGCAAGGGCCGCGCCAGCGCGAGATAATCTCCCGTCTCGCATACCGGTCCGGCCACATCGGTGACGACCATAGGCGTCCCGGGCTTGGGCTCCGTTACCGGCAAGATCTCGTGATGGGCGTCGTAGAGCGTGGGCCGCAACAGGTCGTTCATCGCCGCGTCGACGATCGCGAACATCTTCGAAGCGCCGCGCTTCACGTAAAGCACTCGGGCGACGAGGATACCGGCATTGCCTGCGATCATGCGGCCCGGCTCGAACAGGAGCGTAAGCCCGAGTCCGCCCACCTCCTCTTTAACAAGATTGGCGTAGTCGGCCGGAAGGGGCGGCGCGGGCTGATCGCTGCGATAGGGAATGCCAAGTCCGCCGCCGAGATTGACGAAGTCGATGGCAAAGCCAGTCGCGCGCAAAGTTCCGACCAGCTCTCGCAGCAGCACGAAGGCGTTTCTGAACGGAGCAAGCTCGGTGATCTGGCTGCCGATATGCATATGCACGCCGGACGGCTCAATGCCGGGAAGCCGGCTCGCCAGCGCATAAAGGGAAGGGGCCTCGGCGAAGGGCACGCCAAACTTGTTCTCGGCCTTGCCCGTAGCGATCTTGTGGTGGGTCTTGGCGTCGATGTCGGGATTCACGCGGAAGGCGATCCGCGCCGTGCGCCCCCGCGCCTCGGCCACCGCGCTCAGCGCCCTAAGCTCGGGCTCCGACTCGACGTTGAAGGCGAGGATTCCGCTATCGAGCGCAAAGGCCATCTCGTCGCGGGTCTTGCCCACGCCCGAGAATACGATCCGTTCAGGCGCGACCTTGACCGCGAGCGCGCGGCGCAGCTCGCCTTCCGACACCACGTCCATGCCGGCGCCGAGCCGGGCGAGCGTGGCCAGCACACCGAGATTGGCGTTGGCCTTCACCGAATAGCAGACGAGCGTGCCGGCCATCCCGGCGAAGGCGTCGGCGAACACGCGGTAATGACGCTCGAGCGTCGCGGTCGAATAGCAATAGAAGGGCGTTCCGACGGCGGCGGCGAGATCGGAAATATCGACCGCCTCGGCGTGGAGCACAATGGAGTGGGACACGCCGGCCCGGTAGGCGAAATGGTGCATCGGAGAGGGGGTCTATTCGAGCAGGCGGTCGATCCAAAGGCGGCGGGCCGGAGCTTTCGACATCTTGGTGGACGGGTCGGCTACCTTTTCAGGATAGTTCGGCTTCGGCCGTTCCAACGAGCCCCGGCGTCCACAGGCCGAAAGCCCGATCGTCAGCACCAGCACAAGCGTTAAAAGGACGCGCAACGCGCTTCCCATGGTCGTGCCCCTGTCCCTCAAGCCTTTTAGCGGCTCTTCATCTATCCTTTTATCGCGTTTCGGCGTCCTTCTCCAAACGCTTTATCCACCGTTTGGCCTCCCGTTTGACGTTGGCGGGGGCGGTTCCCCCATAGCTGGTGCGACTTTTGACCGAGCCCAAGGCATCGAGGGCCGAATAAACCTCCTCGGTAATCCGCTTTTCGACCGATTGCAGGTCGGAAAGAGGCAATTTTTTGAGGTCCGAGCCCCGTGATTCGGCCAGGGCCACGATCCTGCCGGCAATTTGGTGGGCCTCCCTGAAGGGCAGCCCCAGATTGAGCACGAGCCAATCGGCGAGGTCGGTGGCGGTGGCATGGCCGGACGATGCGGCGCGCTTCATGGCGCGGAGGTCGGGCTCGATGTCCTCGACCATGCCGGTCATGGCGGCGAGCCCAAGCTTCAGCGCATCGAGCGCATCGAAGACGGGCTCCTTGTCCTCTTGCATGTCCTTGGCATAGGCCAATGGCAGTCCTTTCATCACCATCAGTAGCGCCTGGAAGGCGCCGGCGATGCGCCCGGTCTTGGCGCGCACCAGCTCGGCGGCGTCGGGGTTCCGCTTCTGCGGCATGATCGAGGAGCCGGTGGTAAATTTGTCGGAGAAACGCACGAAGCCCCATTGCGGCGAAGCCCAGTTCACCATCTCCTCGGCGAGCCGCGACAAATGCATTGCGGCGATCGCGGCCGCGGCCAGGGTCTCGAGCGCAAAGTCGCGGTCCGAAACCGCATCGAGCGAGTTGGCCGAGGCCCGCGCGAAGCCAAGCGCCCGCGCCGTCGCCTCCCTGTCGATGGGGAAGGAGGTGCCGGCGAGGGCGGCCGCGCCCAGAGGGCACTCCCCGAGCCGCTTGGCGGCGTCGGTGAAGCGGCCCCGGTCCCGCCCCAGCATCTCGACATAGGCGAGGAGGTGGTGGCCGAAGGTAATGGGCTGGGCGGTCTGGAGATGGGTAAAGCCCGGCATGACCGCGCCGGCATATTGAAGCGCTTTCTTGGCGAGCGCGAGCTGAAGCGCGCGAAGCGCAGCCGCGATGGCCCCGATTTCGTCCCGCACGTATAGCCTGAAATCGGTTGCCACCTGGTCGTTGCGCGAACGCGCCGTGTGCAGCTTGCCGGCCACCGGCCCGATCAGCTCGTGCAAGCGGCTCTCGACATTCAGATGGATGTCTTCGAGCGAGCGCGAAAATTTGAACTTGCCCGCCTCGATCTCCGCCATGATCTGGTCAAGCCCGCGCGCGATCTCCTTGGCCTCTTTGGCGGTGACGATGCCAGTCTCGCCCAGCATGGCGACATGCGCCTTTGACGCGAGAATGTCGTGACGCCACAGGCGCTTGTCGAAGTCGATGGAGGCGTTTATCTCCTCCATGATTTCGGAAGGACTGGCGGTAAAGCGGCCGCCCCAGATGGTGTTCGTCATCGTTGTCGAGCCTGGGCCAGACGAGGTGAGCGGGAAGATTTGAGCAAACGCAACGAACGCAAGCGCGCCGCGCCGCCGGCCATCTATCTCCTCGCCGCAGGTCTTGCGGCGATCGCCGGATTCGGCACGGTATATGTG
>JACMJU010000053.1 GCA_014380485.1 Methyloceanibacter sp. | reverse complement strand
CGGTTGGCGATCAGAACCTTGTCGAACATGCCTGTTCCTCGTCGCGCGTCGCGCCTGATGCTCCGTGGGAGCGGGCGACGCCCGGCCCTGCTATTCGATGATCACCAACGGTTCGCCGAACTCGACCGGCTGGCCGTCTTCGATCAGGATTTGCGTCACGGTGCCGGATCGCGGCGCCGGGATTTGATTCATGGTCTTCATGGCTTCGATGATGAGGAGCGTTTGCCCGGCCGTCACCTTTGTACCGATCTCCACGAAAGGCGGCGCGCCGGGCTCGGGCGAGCGATAGGCGGTGCCGACCATCGGCGAAGTCACCGTGCCGGGATGGACGATGAATTCCTCGGTTTGGCTCGACCCCCTTTTTGCCGGCCGCGCGCTGTCGCGAGGCTCCGCATGCGGCAGGTCGGTGGTCAGCGTGGTGGTGAGGTTCACCCCGCGCGCGACCCTGATCCGTCTGCCGTCATGTTCCACCTCGATCTCGGTGAGACCGGTCTCTTCGAGGAGTGCCGCCAGCTCGCGGATCAGATCCTTGTCGAAGCTGCCCCCTTGTTTGGTCATGGGTGGCGTCCTCTTCCTTCCGCCGTCACTTCGACTTGCCGGCCGCAAGCGCCGCCGCCAGGGCCTCGATTGCAAGCTCGTAGCCGATCGGCCCGAAGCCGCAGATCATGCCTTTGACCGCCTTGGAAATGTATGAATGCTGGCGAAACGGTTCGCGGGTGAAAATATTCGACAAATGCACCTCGACCGACGGGACCGGGCAAGCCAACAGCGCATCGAGCAAGGCGATCGAGGTATGGGTGAAGGCCCCGGCATTGACGATCAATCCGGCGGCGTCGGTCCTCGCCTCCTGTATCCATGCCACCAACTCACCCTCATGATTGCTCTGACGAAAAACCAGCGAAAATCCTAGCGCCGCCGCCTTGCGCTCGCATCTGGCACGCAGATCTTCGAGCGTCTCCCGGCCATAGACCTCCGGCTCCCGGGCCCCAAGCAGGTTGAGATTGGGGCCGTTCAACACGTAAATCGGTTTAGCCATGGCGGCGAGGAAACGCCTGATAGAGCCGGGGGCGCGCGCGATCGTCACACGCTGGCCCGGCAGGGGGAACCGGCCCCTTTACCAGCTTTTCGGCCATTCGGCAAAATGAGCGCGAGCGCGCATGGGGCGGTTCCTGCCGCCAAAGGGACTCAGCACGTAACCTTGCAGCCCTTCTCGCGGATCTCGGCGACCTTTGCCGCCAGTTGATCGTAGAGGTCGTCGGGGGCGCCGGGCACCACCCGATCGCCGATCAGGTAGAGCGGCGTTCCCTGCACGCCGAGCTTCTGAGCGAGCTCTTTGACCTCTTCGAGCTCTTTTATGACCGAGGGGTCTTCCATGTCCTTCTCGAGCTGAGGGACGTCGAGGCCGAGCTCGCTGGCGACACGCAGTGCCTTTTCTTTGTCGGCCTTGCCGGGCGCCGCGTACAATTTCTGATGCATCTCGAAGTATTTTCCCTGCTTGCCGGCGGCAAGAGCGGCCTTCGCCGCCCCTTCCGATTCCTCCCCGAAAATCGGCAGCTCCTTGAACACGACGCGCACCTTGTCGTCGGTGTCCACGAGTTTGACCACGTCGGTCAGCGCCCGGCGGCAGAAACCGCAATTGTAATCGAAGAACTCGACCACGGTCACATCGCCGTTGGGATTGCCTGCGCTATAGGACAGGGGCGAACGGAAGATGGCATCAGCGTTGTCGCCGATCACTTTTTGCTGCTTCGCCGATTCCTCGGACTGCTGGCGCTTGTCAAGCTCGGTGGTCATCTCGACCAAGATCTCGGGGTTCTTGGTGAGATAATTGCGGACGACATCGACGATGGTTTTCTCGTCAAGCGCCGCCGCGGGAGCATCGACCACTCCCGGCGCCGAGCGCCAAACGACGACGAGGGTGGCCGCGGTCACGAGCGCGGCGACGATGGCGGCCACGAGCGCGGTGGCGAGGCCAGTCTTGAGGGTCATACTGAGATCTCCGGGGACTTGGTCAGTTGGTTCGCGGGACTTCGAAAGCCAAGATGTCGTCGGCCTTGATCCAGTTCGGCGTGCCGTCGATGAAACCGGCCTTGGCGCGCTTGGCCTGATGTTTGGCGAGCTTCAGCTGCCCTTCATAGAAATAGGCTTCGGCCGATGCAAGCTCGGCTTGCGCCATGAATAGCTTCTTGGCGCCGACAGCTTGCGCTGCCTCGGCTTTGCGGGCATACGCGGCGGCGAGCTGGCGGTAGCCCATTGCCGAGCTGTCTTCGCGCGCGAGCGCCGTGCGCAGATTGGTGATGGCCTCGTCGACTAGTTTCCGATCGTTGGTGCCGAGCAGGGCCTGGCCCAACATCACCCGGATAAGCGGCTCGTTGGGGCCGAGCCTCACCGCCTCGCGCAGCGGGGGCACCGCGGCGGCCGGGTTACCGCTCTCGAGCAGGAACTGGCCTTTGAGCTCGTAGAAATAGGGCCAGTCGGGTTTGGCAGCGATCAACGCGTCAAGCAGCGGCGCGGCGGCGTTCATGCCCGATTTCCGGTAGGTGGCGATGGCTCGTGCATAAAGCGCGGGCAAACTCCCATCGGTCTCCGGATAGCGGCTGAACACGGTCTGTGGCTCATCGAGAAAGCCGAACAGCTTCGCCTTCATCAAGTCGTGCCGGAACTGGAGCTCGGCGCGATCGACCTTGTCGTAGTAAGGGCTCGATTCCACGAGTCCCCTGAGATGCACGATACGTTGCTGCGGCAATGGGTGAGTTTGAAGATAGGGATTGATGCCCTGAACCCCGATGAGCTTCGAGCCCATGAATTCGAAGGTCTCGATCATGCCGCGGCCGGATTGCTTGGTGGCATTGAGGAAGGTGACAGCGGCTTGGTCGGCCGATGATTCCTCGTCCTGCCGATAGGCAAGCAAGCTCCGCAAGGCCGCGTCCTGCCCGCCAAAGGCCACGCCCATGCCTGCCTGCCCGAGTCCCGGGGCCCCTGCCAAACCGCCCCCGACCATCGCGGCAAGGCCGATCAGTTGCAGCATAAGTGCCGCTGACTTGGCGCGCGAAACCTGGGTCCGCAGCCTGGCGAGATGGCCGCCGGTGATATGCCCGGTCTCATGGGCGATGACGCCGATCACTTGATTGGGCGTCTTGGCGCTCATTAAACCGCCGGCATGCATGAACATGTTGTGCCCGTCGACGACGAAGGCGTTAAAGCTGCGATCGTTGACGAGGTGAATGCGAATTGCTTGAGCACCGAGGCCGGCCACATCGAAGATGGGCTTGGCATAAAGGCGGATCAGCGTTTCAGTTTCGGCGTCGCGGATGAGCCCGGCGGCGTCGGCCGAGGTCGAGACGATCTGGGCGGCGGCGAGTCCGCCGACGAAAATCGCGCGCAGCCGGCGCGGCGCGGATCGGGTTCGAACTTGAGCCAGCAGCGGCATGGGTCGGCTTGTACGTTTCGGCTTCACGTGGGCCGCGGGCGGAGCCGCCGGTTCGGCGCCTTGCGGCGCTGGCGATACGCTATCGACCGCCTTGGGTCATCTCCGCCAATACTTTGCTTGACTTTTGAATGCGGCGACAACGTGACGGGTCGCGACCGACGGGCAAATGGCGGCGCGTCAATCGCCGGCCGGCTCAAGAAATGGCGGACCGGGACCGCCGGCCCCGCCGCCGGCCCGATCTCTAACGCTGCCACCACCCCCGGCGGCGCGGCGCCTCCGGTTCATCTTGACTTTCGGCGTGCGGCTTGCTGGGCGGTTCCGGCTCGCTGACCGTCGTGGCGGTCTCGAGCACGGGTTCGGCCTCG
>JACMJU010000052.1 GCA_014380485.1 Methyloceanibacter sp. | reverse complement strand
GTGAATTCCGGTCACTCGTTTTCCTTGTTTAGCAACCGCCTCAAATGCCTGTGGGTACCGAAAACTTCATCCGTATTGATTGGGCAAACGAATCGCCTGAACGTCAGCGGCGATGGTCGCGCTGCTTTGCTTCTTCCTGAGCCTGTTGGCTGCGCCATTCAAGTCGAAGAGCCGGCTTGAGGCTGAGAACGCCGCACTGCGACAGCAACTGTTCGTTCTGCGGCGACGGCTGCGCGGCCGGACTTTGCTCAGGAATGGGGATCGCCTATTTCTAGTTCAGCTGTACCGATGGTTCCCGTCCGTCCTCAGCACCATTATGATCGTCCGTCCGGAGACCCTGGTGCGTTGGCATCGTGCCGGCTTTCGTGGCTACTGGCGGTGGAAATCACGCTCGCGGGGAGGGCGGCCGCAGATCGCAGGCGATCTGCGCACCTTGATCGGGCGGATGAGCATCGAGAACCCCCTGTGGGGAGCGCCGCGCATCCACGGCGAGCTGCTCAAGCTCGGATTTGACGTCGCACAGTCCACAGTCGGCAAGTACAAGGTCAAACGATCTGGGCCGCCGAGCCAGGGATGGGGCACATTTCTGCGCAACCATGCCCCCGACATTGCCGCCATGGACCTGTTCGTTGTCCCCACCCTTGGCTTCGATTTGCTCTATGTCCTCGTCATCATCCGGCTGGCCCGCAGAGAGCTTGTCTGGATCAATGCCACGGCTCATCCTACCGCGGAGTGGATTGCACAGCAGATCACAGAAGCATTTCCTTGGGATGCGGCCCCGCGCTATCTGATCCGCGATCGAGATGCCATCTACGGTGGTGCGGTCAGACGCCGGTTAGGGGCAATGGGGATCCGGGACAAGCCCATCGCGCCAGGCGCGCCGTGGCAGAACGGCATTGCCGAAAGGTTGATCGGATCCATCCGACGCGAATGCTTCGACCATATCGTCGTCCTGGGCGAGATGCACTTGTCTCGGGTCCTCAAATCCTACGCGAGGTATTACAACGCCGTGCGGACGCATCGGTCGCTGGACAAGGATGCGCCTCTGTCGCGCCCGATCCAAAGGTCCGGCCGCATCGCATCAAAAGCTGTCCTGGGTGGCCTCCACCACCATTACGTTCGGGTTTAGATTTTGGGTACACACAGGTATAATGGCGTCGGCGGTCGAACTCACTGACGGCCCGGGCTAGGGTGATCGATGGACGAGCGAAGCAATCGGGATCCTAGGGAGTTGAGCCCTCGCAAAAAGGCATTTGCGCAGGAGATCCTTCGCAGACGTCGGGAAGCCAAAAACGAGGGTTGGTGGCGAAAGCATGCGTGGTTGGCAACCACCGCCGCTGCGTTTAGCATCGGGGTAGCTGTCATCAGCCGATTTTGGCGCCGTCGACCGGGTGCGGCGCCACACCGTCCTTTGTGATCCAGAGAATTTTGCGTGGTGCCGTGGATGTCTGCTTCTGGCACTTAGCGGACTCTCTGAGCGGGCTCGTCGCAGGTCCGATATGGCGATAGAAGCAGACATTCCCCGCCACGACTAAGATGCCTATTTATGAGTACACGTTCAGCGGCCTTCATCGCGCGGCTTGGAGCGTGTTGCGGGATCGCGCCGAGGCGGCGAAGCCTCATGCCGTCGGCTGCCAAACAGCGCAGGAGCGCCTGGCGCACGTACTCAGAATGTGATCTGTTCTTGAGCTCCGCCGCTGCAGCGATCGCGGCTCGCGCTCCTCGGGGGGCACTGATAGAAATAGCGCACCATGACTTCCGCGAAAGCCTCCTCGACGAGGCCAAGCGGCAGTCGCTAGTGCCTGCCGCCGCCTTCGATCCGGTTGGAATACTCAACCCCGGCCGCATGTATCCGGGGATCTAGGCGGAGACCATGCAGACAAGTTTCACTAACGTCCAGCTCGCCGATCCGACCATCGCCCGCGCCGATGCGATCTTGCGGCGTTGCATCCATTGCGGTCTCTGCACCGCGACCTGCCCGACCTATGTGCTCACCGGCGACGAGCGCGACAGCCCGCGCGGCCGCATCTACTTCATGAAGCAAATGTTCGAGGAACGCGAGGTGACGGCGTCGATGACCTATCACATCGACCGTTGCCTCTCCTGCTTCTCCTGCATGACCGCCTGTCCGAGCGGGGTCGACTACATGCATCTCGTCGATCTCGCCCGGACGCGGATCGAGATGAAGGGTCACCGCACCCCGCGCCAGCGCTTTTTGCGCATGATCTTGAGCAAGGTGCTGCCTCATCCCCGCCGCTTCCGGCTCGCGCTGATGCTGGGCAAGTTGGCCCGGCCGTTCCGTGGGCTCATCGCGCGCGCGGGCCTTGAGCGGCCCGCTGCCGCCCTTGCGCTGGTGCCCCCGGGCATGCTCAAGGCGAAGGTGACCAAGCCACGATCGGAGATCGGCAAGGACCCCAAGGCCAAGCGGGTCGCGTTGATGCTCGGCTGCGTGCAGGAGGTGTTGGCGCCCTCCATCAGCCGTTCCGCCATCAGGCTGCTCCGGCGTCATGGCGTCGATGTCGTGGTGGTCAAGGACGAGACCTGCTGCGGCGCGCTTTCCCATCATCTCGGCAAGGAAGAGGAGGCCCGCGGCTACGCCCGCCGCAATATCGATGCCTGGACCGCCGTCATTCGCGAGAAGCCCCTCGACGCCATCCTCGTCACCACCTCGGGCTGCGGCACCATGGTCAAGGACTACGGCCATATCCTGGCCCGCGACCGCGGCTATGCCGAACGCGCGGCCTATATCTCCGGGATCGCCCGCGATATCAGCGAGTTCATCGACCAGATCGGGCTGGTCCCGCCGATGATGTGGACGGGGCTCCGCATCGCCTATCACGCCGCCTGCTCGCTCCAGCACGGGCAGAAGCTCGATGCCTTGCCGCTCTCCCTGCTCGAACAGGCCGGTTTCAACATCCTCCGGATTCCCGAGGGCCATCTTTGTTGCGGATCGGCCGGCACCTACAATCTGCTCGAGCCCGAACTCGCAGGCCAGTTGCGCGAGCGCAAGCTAAGCAACATCGCCAAGGTCAACCCCGATGTGATCGTGACCGCCAATATCGGCTGCATGATGCAGCTCAAAGGCGGCACTTCGGCCCCTTTCGTGCACACTGTCGAGATGCTCGACTGGGCCACGGGCGGCCCTCCGCCCGAGGCGCTTGGCCCGCTCAAGGATAAAGGGCATCCGATCGAGTCCCTGGTGGAGCTCGCCAAACAGACCGCCCTCGTCGATTAATTCGCCTACGGCAGCGAAGCGCATACCTCCCCCTTGTGGGGAGGTCGGTGCGTCGCTCTATTTTTGCGCTACAGCTCCGCGACTTGAGCGCTAGGCGCGCCGGGTGGGGGGTGTGTCCTGTTCGCTGATCGCTGGTGACTGACCACCAATCATGGGCTAGAAGCGGGCGGCTGGAGCCGTTTCTCAAGAATCAGCCGCCAACTCCCATGAGCAAGAAGACCGAGCCCGCTCGCCCCGAGGCCCGCCTGCCGAAGGGCCTTTTCGACGTTTCCGCGGGCGAAATCCGCGCCACCGAGGGCATGCTGGCTAAAATCAGGGGCGTGTTCGAATCCTACGGCTTCGAGCCGCTCGGCACCCCCGCCATCGAATATTCCGACGCGCTCGGCAAGTTCCTCCCCGACCAGGACCGGCCGAACGAGGGCGTGTTCTCGTTCAAGGACGACGACGAGCAATGGCTGTCTCTCCGCTACGATCTGACGGCGCCGCTCGCCCGTTACGTGGCCGAGAATTACCAGCGCCTGCCCAAGCCCTTCCGCCGCTATCAGGTTGGGCCGGTGTGGCGGAACGAGAAGCCGGGCCCCGGCCGTTATCGCCAGTTCACCCAGTTCGACGCCGACACGGTCGGAGCATCGAGTGCCGCCGCCGACGCGGAGCTTTGCATGCTCGCCGCCGACACGCTCGAGGCGCTCGGCGTCGAGCGCGGGCAATATGTGGTGAAGGTCAACAACCGCAAAGTCCTGGATGGGGTGCTCGAGTCCATCGATCTTGGTGGCGACGCCAATGTCGGTAAGCGTCTCGCCGTCCTGCGGGCGATTGATAAGTACGATCGCCTAGGTGAAGAGGGCGTGCGCGCTTTGCTGGGGAAGGGTCGAAAGGATGAAAGCGGGGACGTCACCAAAGGGGCCGGCCTCACCGAAAAACAGGCGAACCTGATCGTCGACTACGTTCGAACGGTTGAGAATTTGCGAGAGACATTCGGAAGCGCTCCAATCGCGGCGAAGGGAATCGATGAGCTTGAGGAGATCCTCAAGCTCGCCCGAGCAGCGGGCTACGACGAGAAGCGTATTGTGATCGATTCCTCGGTCGTGCGCGGGTTGGAATATTACACCGGCCCCGTATTCGAGGCCGAACTGACGGCGCCCATCGCCGACGACAAGGGCCAGCCGATCAGGCTCGGCTCTGTCGTAAGCGGCGGGCGCTATGACGGGCTCATCGAGCGCTTCACCGGCGAGAAGGTCCCTGCCACCGGCATCTCTATCGGCGTCTCGCGCCTCCTGTTCGGCCTCCAGCGTCTCGGCAAATACGGGGAAAGCGCGACCCAAGGCCCGGTGGTCGTGCTCGTGCTCGATCGCGACCGCATCCCCGATTACCAAAAGATGGCGCAAGCCCTCCGCGCCGCGAATATCCGCGCCGAACTTTATCTCGGCGAGGGCGGCTTGAAGGCGCAAATGAAATATGCCGACCGGCGCGGCGCGCCCTGCGTCGTCATCCAAGGCGGATATGAGAAGGCCAAGGGCGAGGTTCAGATCAAGGATCTGGTGCTTGGCGCCAAGCTCACCGCGCTCGATCGCGACGAATATCTGAAGAAGCAGGAAGAGGCGCAAATTCTCGTGCCGGAAGCCCAGCTGGTCGAGAACGTTCGGGCTGTTCTCGCCCGCCACAAGGGCTGAGCCATGGCCGCTGAATCGGCGAAAGAATTCGAGGCTCTCGAAGCCCAGGCCGCGACCCTGCTCGACACCTTCAGGAGCGCGGGTTACGAGCAGGTTGCGCCCTCAATCCTCCAGCCCGCCGATATCTTTCTCGACCGGATCGGCGAGCAGGTCAGGAGCCGCACCTATGTCTTCACCGACCTCGCCGGCGATGAGCTTTGCCTCCGTCCCGACCTGACCGTGCCGGTGTCGCGGCTCTATCTCGAGCGTCACCCGAAGGCCGATGAAGAGGCGCGCTATTGCTATAACGGCCCTGCCTTCCGCTTTCAGCCGCAAGGGGACAATCGGGCCCACCCCCGCGAATTTCGCCAGGCGGGCATTGAGTGCTTCGGCGACAGCGACACGGAAAGCGCCGATGTCGAGACCGTGATGCTCGCGGTGGAGGCGGTGCGCCGCGCCGGGCTCAAGGACCTTCGGCTCCGCTTCGGCGACATTGCGCTCTTCTACGCGCTGCTCGACGCGCTGTCGCTGCCGGAGCGCTGGCGGCAGAAGCTGCGGCACTATTTTTGGCGGCCGATCGCCTTCCATGCGCTGCTCGCGCGGCTCGCCCGCGGCGAGCGCCCGAACGGTGACGGCCCGGTGATG
>JACMJU010000051.1 GCA_014380485.1 Methyloceanibacter sp. | reverse complement strand
TAGTCGGCGGGGAACGCGACGTCGATCGTCCGCGCCTCGCCCTTTTTCCAGCCCACGAGCTGCTCTTCAAAGCCCGGGATGAACTCGCCGGAGCCGACCGTGAGATGCGCATGGTCGGACGAACCGCCGGCAAAAGCCTCGCCGTCGATCGTGCCTTTGAACGTGAGGCCGAGCCGGTCGCCCTGCTCGACGACACCCTCGTCGCCCTTGTCCTCGTAGCCGCGGTTCGCAAGGAACACGCGGTTCACTTCCTTATCGATGTCAGCCTCGGTCGCCTCGACCACCGGCTTGTCGTACGCGATGCCCTCGAAATCCATCAGCTTGACCGGCGGCAGGACTTCGTAGCTCACGTCGAACGCGAGATCCGACTCGCCATCGAGCACCTGGTTGATCACCGTCTGGTCCTTGGGCAGGTCGACCTTGGGCTGGGTCGCGGCGCGCTCGGAGCGCTCGGTCAGGGTGTCGGAAACGGTCGAGTTGATCGCTTCCTGCATCGCTTCGGCCATTGCCGAGCGGCCGTAGACCTTCTTGAGATGGGCCATCGGCACCTTGCCGGGGCGGAATCCCTTGAGCTGGGCCTTGTCCTTGACCTCGGCGAGCTTGGCATCGAGCCGGGTGCTCAGGTCCTGCTTGGGGATAGTGACGCTGAGCTTGCGCTTCAGGCCTTCATTGAGGGTCTCGGTAACCTGCATGGAGAAATTCCGTTCGGATGTGACTGAAGGCCAAGGACATTTAGCCCGGTGCTTGCCGGTGGGCGGTGGTGCGGGTGAGAGGATTTGAACCTCCACGCCTCGCGGCGCTGGAACCTAAATCCAGTGCGTCTACCAGTTCCGCCACACCCGCAAAAACTGCCCCTGGCCGGGTGGCGCGGGACATATAGGAAGTCGAGCGCATCGTCAAAGGGTTGGCGCGCCCGCAACCGCCCATTCTCTGCGCAGGCCGTGACGACTGTTGCCCGGCGGTTGCTTTAGCGCTCGGCACGTTGCACAAATCTTGTGCAACGGACTGCGGGCGCGTTGACTCTGTTTCTCCGCCGGCCAGTCGAAGATGATGGATTCATTGCCGTTTGCCTGTCCCGGGTCCGCTGGCACGTGTCCTGCATACGGGTTGGCAACGTCCGGATGAAGGGCGCTGGAGGCGTTTGAAGTGAAGAAGATCGAGGCGATCGTTAAGCCGTTCAAGCTCGATGAGGTGAAGGAAGCGCTGCAGGAAGTCGGCCTGCAGGGCATCACCATCACCGAGGCAAAAGGGTTCGGTCGGCAGAAGGGGCATACTGAGCTCTACCGGGGCGCCGAGTACGTCGTCGACTTCCTGCCAAAAGTGAAGGTCGAGGTGGTTTGCCCCGACGATCTCGCGGAAAAGGCGATCGAGGCCATCCGCAACGCCGCCCAGACCGGGCGCATCGGCGACGGAAAAATCTTTATCAGCACCGTCGAGGAAGCGGTCCGCATCCGTACCGGCGAGAGCGGCCTCGACGCCATCTGACCATTCGGCGGCGCCGCCGTCGACCGAGCAATCCTCCCAATGCCCACGAGCGATCAACGAAGAGGGAAAAATGAGTAACGCCTCCGAAGTGCTGAAGACCAT
>JACMJU010000050.1 GCA_014380485.1 Methyloceanibacter sp. | reverse complement strand
GCTCATGGACCAAGAAAGGGCTTCACCGGTGCTGCAGAAGAACTGGCAAGATCTCATCAAGCCCACCAAGCTCAACGTCAATCCCGGCCGCGACCCTGAGCGTTTCGCCACGGTCGTGGCGGATCCGCTCGAGCGCGGCTTCGGGCTCACGCTCGGCAACGCGCTGCGGCGCGTGCTGTTGTCATCGTTGCAAGGCGCCGCTATCACCTCGGTGCATATCGACGGCGTGCTGCATGAGTTCTCCTCGATTCCGGGCGTGCGCGAGGACGTCACCGATATCGTTCTCAACATCAAGGAAATCGCCCTTCGCCAGCACGCCGACGGCATCAAGCGCATGGTGCTGAAGAAGGAAGGCCCGGGCGTCGCACGCGCCGGCGACATCGAAACCGGGGCCGATATCGAGATTCTCAACCCCGATCACGTCATCTGCACGCTCGATCAAGGCGGCTCGATCCGCATGGAGTTCACCACTTCGACGGGCAAGGGCTATGTGCCGGCGGAACGCAATCG
This sequence comes from Methyloceanibacter sp., assembly GCA_014380485.1. Classification (GTDB taxonomy): domain Bacteria; phylum Pseudomonadota; class Alphaproteobacteria; order Rhizobiales; family Methyloligellaceae; genus Methyloceanibacter. Next base: position 4,810 of record JACMJU010000050.1, on the reverse strand, counting down.
TCCCGACGACGCGCCGATCGGCTTCATCCCTGTCGATTCGCTCTATAGCCCGGTGCGCAAGGTGTCTTACCGCGTGGAGAATACCCGCGAGGGCCAGATCCTCGATTACGACAAGCTCACCATGGAGATCGAGACCGATGGCTCGGTCAGACCCGAGGACACAATCGCGCTGGCCGCGCGCATCGTGCAGGATCAGCTCTCGGTGTTCGTCAATTTCGAAGAGCCAAAGAAGGAAACGGCCTTCGAGCGACAGCCCGAGCTCGTATTCAATGCCGCGCTGCTGAAGAAGGTCGACGAGCTCGAATTGTCGGTTCGCTCGGCCAACTGTCTCAAGAACGACAACATCGTCTATATCGGCGATCTCATCCAGAAGACCGAGGCCGAGATGCTGCGGACGCCGAATTTCGGCCGCAAGTCGCTGAACGAGATCAAGGAAGTGCTGGCCTCGATGGGGCTCCATCTCGGCATGGAAGTGCCGGACTGGCCGCCGGAGAACATCGAGGAGCTCGCCAAGCGCTTCGAGGATCATTACTGATCGCGAAGTCAAACGCCGGAAGCTGCAAGCCACAAGAACGTACCGAGGATCGCCTACCATGCGCCACCGCAACCAGGGCCGTAAGCTCAACCGTACCCCCACGCATCGCAGTGCGTTGCTTGCCAGTCTTGCGACGGCGCTGATCAAACACGAGCAGATCGCCACCACTCTGCCCAAGGCCAAGGAGCTGAGGCGCGTGGCCGACCGGCTGATTACGCTGGCCAAGAAGGGCGATCTTCATGCGCGCCGTCTTGCCTTTTCCCGCATCCGGGACGAGGCCATGGTGGCGAAGCTGTTCGACACGCTCGGCCCCCGCTATGCGGTGCGGCCGGGCGGCTATACGCGCGTGCTCAAAGCCGGATTCCGTTACGGCGACTCCGCGCCCATGGCCGTGATCGAGCTTGTCGATCGCGACCCCGCGGCGAAGGGCCTCGATTCCGGGCCGCCGCAAAACGAAGCCGAGGGCGACAAGGAAGCCGCCTAGGGCTGGTGACGGCACGAAGGATCAGGGCGCACCGCTCCTAGCGGCGCGCCCTTGACGTCTTAATCGTCATCGTTGTCGTCGTCGTCGGCATCCGGAGCGTCTTCGGGATGTTTGGCGTCATAGGCCGCGAGCGCGTTCTTCTTGATGCCCTTGACGCCGTCGCCGAGGATTCCAGTGATCACTTTCTTGGCGTCGTCTTCGCTGGCCCCATCGCCGGGCTCGAACTCAGACTGCCAGTAGATCACCGAACGGTCCGGCTCGTCGTCCTCTTCAACCCAGAGCTTCGACGAGTAGTTTTTGACCGGCAGGGGGCTCTCGATAATTTCGTAGGTATAGCCGAGATCCTCGGTGCCGGTCAGCTTTTCCTTGATCTTGCCTCCATCTTTGAGCGTGAGCGTGCGGAAAATCACGTCGCCTTCCTTGGTTTCCTCGCACGCGGCGACAGCGGGATGCCAAGTCTTGATCGTGCAGAAGTTCTCACCGGCGACAACCCAAACATCGGCGGGCAGGCCGGGCGCCTCGATTCTTTTCTTGACGGTGATGGCATAGGCCGAGCCGCTGCCAATCACGACAGCAACACCCGCAGCCAAGGCAAGTCTCATCATACGCATGCGTTTCTCTCCACAGTGGTTTGTTGACTTTCGCAGGACACGCGTGGGCGCATCTTATTGGAAAGACAGGGGCGAGCAAGCCCGCGGGGGCTTGAATCGGTCGTATTCCGGGCCAGCTTCATACGTTATAGGAGAAGCCGGAGTTCCTTGGTGACACGTCACCTAAACAGCGCGAGCCGTGAGAGTCTTGGCAAAATCGGCGGGTAGATATGGCATGGCGGCGCTGCTCGCCGTCGCCGCTCTTCTGGCTGTGTGCGTCCCGGGCAAGGCGCAGCGCGCGGTGCCGGAGAGTGCTGATGCGCTTAAGCTGTCGTTTGCCCCCGTGGCGAAGAAAGCGGCGCCGGCGGTGGTCAACGTCTATGTGCGCCATCGGGTCGCGCAGACGGTGTCGCCGTTCTTCAACGACCCGTTCTTCGGGCGGCTGTTCGGCGAGCGGTTCGGCATCCCGCGCGAGCGCATTCAGAATTCGCTCGGTTCGGGCGTGCTCGTCGGCACCGACGGGGTCGTGGTCACCAACAATCACGTCATTCAGGGAAGCGGTGAGGCCAAGATCACCGTGGCGCTTGCCGACGGGCGGGAGTTTCCGGCCAAGCTCATCCTCAAAGACGAGCAGACCGACCTTGCGGTGCTTCGTCTCGACGCCCAGGGCGTCGAATTCCCGTCGATCGCGTTCAGCGATTCCGACAGCCTGGAAGTCGGCGATCTGGTGCTGGCCATCGGCGATCCTTTCGGGGTCGGACAGACGGTGACCAGCGGGATCGTCTCGGCGCTCGCGCGCACACAAGTCGGAATCTCGGACTATCAATTCTTCATCCAGACCGACGCTGCCATCAATCCCGGCAATTCGGGAGGCGCTCTGGTCGACATGGATGGGCAACTGGTGGGCATCAATACCGCGATCTTCTCCAAGAGCGGCGGCTCGCACGGCATCGGATTTGCGATTCCTTCCAACATGGTGCGGCTCGTTGTGCAGTCGGCGCTGAAAGGCGGCAAGGTCCAGCGACCCTGGCTCGGCGCCGCGCTGCAAGCGCTCACTCCCGACATCGCCGACTCGCTCGGTCTGGAGGCGCCCGCGGGTGCGTTGATCGCCGGGGTTCATGCCAAAGGCCCCGCGGCCAAAGCGGGCTTGCGCGCGGGCGACGTCGTTGTGAGCGTGGACGAGAAGCCGGTGCAGAACCCGGACGGCTTCCAATACCGCTTCGTGACCAAAGGCATCGGCGGATCGGCGGAGCTCGGGGTCGTGCGCAAGGGGCAAAGGGTGAAGGCCACGATTGTCCTCATCGCCCCGGTCGAGGACCCACCGCGGGATGCGCATGACCTCCTCGGCCGTCATCCCCTCAGCGGCTGCAAAATCGCCAATCTTTCTCCCGCGGTCGCCCAGGAGATCAGCATCGATGACGATACGCGAGAGGGAGTCGTCGTGCTCGAAGTGAAAGAGCAGACGCCGGCCGCTCGGTTGGGCATCAAGCGCGGTGACATCGTGGTGGCCGTCAATGACGAGAAGGTCAAATCGGCGGCGCAGCTCGGGACCATTCTTGCCGCCTCCGGCGGCGCCTGGCGGCTGTCGGTCGAGCGCGGGGGGAAAGTGTTCAATCTCGCCATCCAAGGCTGAGCGAATGAAAAAGGCCGCCGCCACGCTGTTCGAGGCTGCCGGGCTCGCCGAGACCGCGCCACGTCCGCTTGCCGACCGGCTGCGGCCCTCCTCTCTCGCCGAGGTGATCGGTCAGGATCATCTGCTGGGTGAGCACGGCATCCTGGCGCGCATGGTCAAGGCCGGGCGGCTATCGTCGGTGATCTTCTGGGGACCGCCCGGCACCGGCAAGACCACGGTGGCGCGGCTTCTCGCCGAGGTCACCGACCTCCATTTCGAGCAGCTTTCGGCGATCCATTCCGGCGTGCAGGACTTGCGCAAGGTGTTCGACGCGGCGAAGGCGCGCCGCGAGGAGGGGCGCGGAACGCTGCTGTTCGTCGACGAGATCCACCGCTTCAACCGCTCCCAGCAGGACGCCTTCCTGCCGCACATGGAGGACGGCACCATTATCCTGGTGGGCGCCACCACTGAGAATCCATCCTTCGAGCTCAACTCGGCGCTGCTGTCGCGGGCGAGTGTGCTGACCTTCAGGCGCCTCGACGAGACTTCCATCGAGGCCCTGCTTCAGCGCGCGGAGATCCATGAGGGAAGTACGCTGCCGTTGACGCCGGATGCGCGGGACGCGCTCATCGGCATGTCCGACGGCGACGGCCGCGGCGCCATCAATCTCGCCGAGGACATCTTCCTGGCGCGGGCCTCGGGCGCCGCGGTGCCGCTCGATCGCGAAGCGCTCATCGCGCTGGTGCAACGAAGGGCGCCGATCTACGACAAGAGCCAGGACGGCCATTACAATCTCATCAGCGCGCTCCACAAATCGGTGCGGGGCTCGGACCCCGATGCCGCGCTCTATTGGCTGGCGAGAATGCTCGCCGGCGGCGAAGACCCGCTCTATATCGCCCGCCGGCTGGTGCGGATGGCGGTCGAGGATATCGGACTTGCCGATCCCAATGCTCTGGTGCAGGCGATCGCAGCGAAGGACACATACGATTTCCTCGGCAGTCCCGAAGGCGAGCTCGCGCTCGCCCAAACGGCGATCTATCTCGCCACCGCGCCGAAATCGAATGCTTCCTATGCGGCCTTCGGAGCGGCGCACCGCGCGGCCGAGGAGAGCGGCTCGCTGTTGCCGCCGAAGCATATCCTCAACGCCCCGACCCGGCTCATGAAGCAGGAGGGCTACGGCAGGGGCTACGCCTACGATCACGACGAGGAGCAGGCGTTCTCGGGCCAGAACTACTTCCCCGACGGCATGGCGCGGCAGAGCTTCTATGCGCCCACGCCTTACGGCTTCGAGGCCGAGCTCAAAGCGCGGCTCGACCGTTTCGCTGCGCTACGGGCCAAAAAAGGGGGTAGGCCGCGTTGAGGACAGTCGCTCTCTGACCATGGCCGGAGTCGAGACGAAAGATGTCAGCAAGGCCGAGGACGGGATGCGCCTCGACCGCTGGTTCAAGACTCACTACGCCAGCCTTCCCCACAGCAGGCTCGAGAAGCTGTTGCGCACCGGGCAGGTGAGGGTCGACGGCGCCAGGGCCAAGTCGAGCACGCGGCTCGTTGAGGGTCAGAAAGTGCGCGTGCCGCCGCTCCCCGACACT
>JACMJU010000049.1 GCA_014380485.1 Methyloceanibacter sp. | reverse complement strand
GTGTCCACGACCTTGGGCATGCGGGTCATGCCGCCGACCAGCACCACTTCCTCGATCTCGGCGGGTTTGAGGCCGGCGTCCTTCAGCGCGTTCTGGCACGGGCCGATGGTCTTCTGGATGAGGTCGTCCACCAGGCTCTCGAGCTTGGCCCGCGTGAGCTTCATGGTGAGATGCTTGGGGCCGGACTTGTCCGCCGTGATGAAAGGCAGGTTGATCTCGGTCTGCGTGGTTGAGGAGAGCTCGATCTTGGCTTTCTCGGCCGCCTCCTTCAGGCGTTGCAGGGCGAGTTTGTCGCCGCGGAGATCGATGCCGGACTCTTTCTTGAATTCGTTGGCGAGGTAGTCGACGACACGCATGTCGAAATCTTCGCCGCCGAGGAAGGTGTCGCCGTTGGTCGACTTCACCTCGAACACGCCGTCGCCGATTTCGAGTACCGAGATATCGAAGGTGCCGCCGCCCAAATCATAGACCGAGATGGTCTTGCCCTCTTTCTTGTCAAGGCCATAGGCGAGCGCCGCCGCCGTCGGCTCGTTGATGATGCGCAGGACGTCGAGCCCGGCGATCTTGCCGGCGTCCTTGGTTGCCTGGCGCTGGGCATCGTTGAAATAGGCGGGGACGGTGATGACCGCCTGCTCGACCTTCTGGCCGAGATAGGCTTCCGCCGTTTCCTTCATCTTTTGCAGGATGAAGGCGGAGATTTGCGACGGGGAATATTGCTTGCCGTGGGACTCGACCCAGGCGTCGCCATTGGCGGCTTTGACGATCTTGTAGGGGACGAGCTTCTTGTCCTTCTCGACCATGGGGTCGTCCCAGCGGCGGCCGATCAGGCGCTTGATGGCGAAGAACGTGTTCTCGGGATTGGTAACGGCTTGTCGCTTGGCTGGAAGGCCTACGATGATCTCCCCGTCATCGGTGAAGGCCACCATCGATGGTGTGGTGCGCATGCCTTCGGCATTTTCGATGACCTTGGGATTCTTCCCCTCAATCACGGCGACGCAAGAATTGGTGGTGCCGAGATCGATTCCGATCACTTTCGCCATTACGAACCTCTCTTTCTGGCAGACCGTGCGGGCCCATGAACGGCACCCGGCATTTCAGCGCAAGGCGTGGCGTCGGTCCCCAATTAATCGGCGCCCCCGCCGACTCATCCGGCGGGTTCCCGCGGTATATAGGTGGCAACCCTATGACCCGCAAGGAGAAGCGGGAGAATGAGCGCGCCGTCGTCGCGCGCGTCACGCGACCCGCTTCCAGGCGCCGATCAGGATCGGGGTGAGGCAGTAATACCGTCCATCCGAACCGGCCTCTTCCATGTCTGTTTTGAACTGCTCGGCCTTTGTCGCATCGGCGATACCGAGCCCGGTGGCGGCGTCGAACAGGCCCTGGTAGACGCCGATCAACATTTGCGCCATGTCCTTGAGCGGCAAGAATTTCGCTTCCGCCAGAGTGCCGTCGGGAAGCCCAAGACCCGCCGCTTCGAACTGCGCCGGCAACTGCCGCCCGGCGCGCAGATTGCGGCCGTGTCCTCTGAACACGCCCTCGAACAGGCGATTGAACTCGGCCATGGCGGGGCAAAGCGGCTCGACCGCGATCGCGCCGAAATCGAACTCCTGCGCCACCACGGTTCCACCCGGCTTGGTCCAGAACAGCATCCGCTCAAGTGCGGCGACGGGCTCCTGCATATGCATGAGAAAGAGCCGGCAATAGGTGAGGTCGAAGGGAGCGCCGGGCACTTGGTCGAGCTTAAGCGCATCGGCTTCGACGACCTCGAACGCGGCGCCGCCTTTAGCGCGAAGATCTGCGAGCGCCTGGGCGCCAAGCGCGCCGTCGATCTCGATGCCGGTGACGCGGCCCGTGGGTCCGACCCGATCGGCCATCAGCCGCATCACCGCGCCCGGACCCGAACCGACGTCAAGGCAGCTCATCCCGCTCTTAAGCCCGACGCGGTCGAGAACCGCCTCGGTCGCGCTTTGCCACATCAGCGCCTGATCGCGCAGGCGCCGATACTCGGCGACATCCCTTGCATGCACATAGCCGTCGGGATTCAATTTTTGTGCCTTTGCCGCCACCAGCCTTGTCTCCTCTTTTGCCCCCGATTTCGCTATATGGCAGAGCCTAGGGCAGCCTTGAGATCAGACAAAGGCAACATGAATTATTTTCCGCAGCGAGTAGAACGTCCGGCCCAGATCGCCCTCTTGGCCGCGCTGAGGGAAGTTATTGCCGAAGCGCCGCTTTTCATCCCGGCCATGCCGCGTTCGGGCAATCCCATGTCGGTGCGCATGACCAATTGCGGCCCGCTCGGCTGGGTGACCGATAAGGAGAGTGGCTATCGCTACCAGGCCACGCACCCAAAGACCGGCGAACCCTGGCCGCCGATCCCGAACATGCTGCTCGATCTGTGGCATGAAGTGGTGAACTACAAGGCGCCGCCCGAGGCCTGCCTTGTCAACTACTACGCGGGCAGCGCCAAAATGGGGCTGCACCAGGACAAGGACGAAGAGGATTTCGACGCTCCAGTCCTTTCCGTATCGCTGGGCGATACCGGAATTTTCCGCGTAGGCGGACGATCGCGCCAAGATCCGACGCAAAAATACGCGCTGAAATCGGGCGATGTGGTTGTGCTGGCCGGAACGGACCGGCTCGCCTATCACGGCATCGACCGGATCCTCGCCGGCACTTCCGACCTGCTCCCCGAGGGGGGCCGTTTCAATCTCACACTGCGCCGGGTGACCAAGCCTGAGTGAGCCGTCGATCTTCCGGCGCTCAGTCGTCCTCTTCCTGGTCCGACTGCTTGCCGCCGGGGAAGTCGTCATTGGCAGCCTTGCGCCTTGCAGCGCCACCGCCATCGCTCGCTTGCGGCTTCGCCGGTTTCGCCCCGCCTTTGGCCACGGCCACGAGCGCGGGCCTGAGGCACCGGTCGCCGATCACGTAGCCGGCCTGCATGACGTCGACGACCGTGCCTTCCGGCACCTCGGCGTTCTGCACCTCGTACATGGCCTGGTGGCAGTTCGGGTCGAAGCGGGCGCCGAGCGGCTCGATGCGGGTCACGCCGTGGCGCTCGAGCACATTCAAGAGCTCGCGCTCGGTCAGCGCCACCCCTTCGAGAAAGCTCTTGAGCGCAGGATCCTCGGCCGCCGCCTCGGGCGGCACGTGATCCATGGTCCGTTTGAGATTGTCGCCGACCGTCAGCACGTCGCGGGCGAAGTTGGAGATGGCGTAGCGGGCCGTATCGGTCTTTTCGCGCTCCGTGCGGCGCCGCAGATTTTCCATGTCGGCCATCGTTCGGAGCAGCCGGTCGCGCATCTCCGTATTCTCGGCGAGCAAAGCATCGAGATCGGTCCCGAGCTCGGCGCCCGGGTCCGGACTTGCGTTTGCTGGCTCGGCCTTTGAAGGATCGGCGGTTCTCGCCTGATCCTCGTTGGCCTCATGCGGATCGGTCTTATCGTCGGGCATGCCAAGCCGTGGGCGTTGCAGGTTCACGCGGAAGTCCTGGGGATATCGGCCGTAAAGCGGCAAAAATCAAGGGACAAGGCGCCCCAAGAGCTTCGCCGTATAGTCCACCATGGGGATGATGCGCGCGTAATTGAGCCGCGTCGGGCCGATCACCCCCAGCACGCCAACGATCTTCTGCTCGGTATCTTCGAAGGGCGACACGATGAGCGCCGAGCCCGAAAGCGAGAACAGCTTGTTCTCGGAGCCGATAAAGATTCGTACCCCCTCGGCCCGCTCCGCCAAGCCGAGCAGATGGATCAGGTCGGTCTTGGTATCGAGATCCTCGAACAGGAGGCGCACGCGCTCCAGATCCTCCATCGCCCTCACGTCCTCGAGTAGATGCGCGCGCCCGCAGACAATGAGGCTCCTGCGGTCCTCGCCATCCCCCGACCAGGTGGCGAGACCCTCGGTAACGATGCTGGCGGTGAGCTCGTCGAGCTGGACGCGACGCTCCTCGATCTCCTTCTCTATGCGCGCGCGGGCCTCGGCCAAAGTGAGACCGCCGATACGCGCATTGATATAGTTCGAGGCCTCGCGCAGCGAGGAGAGCGGCAGGCCCTCAGGCAGCGCAATGATGCGGTTCTCGACGTCGCCGTCTTCGCTGACCAGAACGGCAAGCGCGCGCGCCTGCCCGAGATTGACGAACTCGACCTGCTTCAACCTCTTGCTCTGTTTCTCGACCAGCACCACGCCGGCGCAGCGCGACAGCCCCGACAGCATCTCGCCGGCCTCGCCAAGGAGGTCCTCGACCGCCCGGCGCCGTCCGGCTCCGGCGATACGGCTCTCGATTTGGCTCCGCTCCTCGCCGCTGATGTCGCCAACTTCCAGCAGCCCGTCGATGAAGAGGCGCAAGCCCGTCTGCGTCGGCAGCCGACCCGCGCTCGTATGCGGCGCGTAGATGAGGCCGAGACTTTCGAGGTCCGACATGACATTGCGCACCGAGGCGGGCGACAGCGTCATGGGCAAGGCGCGGCTCAAATTACGGGAGCCGACCGGCTCGCCGGTCGTAAGATAGGTCTCGACGATGCGCCTGAAGATCTCGCGCGAACGCTCGTTGAGCTGACGCAGCGAAGCCGCGGCCTCCGCCGCCGCCCTGGCTTCGATGGGATCGGTATGACGCATGAGAGGGAATCTAGGCGCGCATCGTTGGGGCGTCAAACGCGCCTTCATTCCGTCATTGCCGCGCTCGACCCGGCGCTCCATTCAGCCGGCGTCAAGCGGGTTGAGCCGTAACGCTTCCCCGGATCAAGTCCGGGCATAACGGTTCGAGAGCTGGTCTAATTAAGGGGCGCCAATTCGGGCGCAAGCGACGAAGCGAGCTCTTGGCGGGCTCCGTAATGGGCGGCATAGCCCGACCGGATGGCTTTGACGGGAAGAATGATGAGCACGTCGGTGGTGCCGAACTGATGATCGATCACCGCGCCGTCGCCGATATAGGCGCCGAGCCGGAGATAGCCCTTGATCAGCGGCGGCAGGGCTTTGAGCGCGGCCCGGCGGGAGATGGCCTCGGCCGGCATCATGTTCATGTCGACACGCAAATGCTCATGCGCCCTGACCCGCCACTCGTCAGGGGCGAGTGCGGTGTGGTGGAGGAAACTCAAGGCGTAGGCGTGCGCCGCCGGATCGGTGCCCTCGAAGCTGGCGCAGCCGACCATGACGTCGACGTCGTGTTCATGCACATAGGACCAGATGCCCTGCCACAGGAGTTCGACCGTGCGCCGGCTGCGATAGGGCTTGAGCACACAGGACCGGCCGGCCTCCATGAAACTGCAATCCGGGGATTTGGCCTCGATCAGCGCCGCAATGTCGAACTCGCCTTGGGCGTAGAAGCCATCATGGAGATCGGCCACCTCCTGGCGGAGCACGCGGTAGGTGCCGACAACTTTGGAGCGGCGCCAGCGTCCTTTGCTCGGGTCGGCGCGATCGATCACCAGAAGGTGGTCGAAGATCGCATCGTAGGCGTCCTCGTCGCGCCGCGAGAGCAGAGCGAGCGCATTGGGCGTGGCCGACATCTCCTCGTAGAAGACCTTGTAGCGGAGCCGCTGGGCCCGCCTGATCTCGCTCTTCTTGCGCGCAAGCCTGACCTCGAGCGAGCCGGACCGCCCGTAGATCTTAGTCGGCTGGAAACGCCGGCTTAAGCTGCCCACGGGGAAACGGCGCCGGCCCCTGAACGGCAATCCTGCCCGGCCTGGCCTGAACGTCAATCCTGGAAACATGGCGCCACCGCGAAATCGGCCTGCAATGCCTCCAATTGGCTTCATCGGCATGATCGGCCCAACCGGTTTTTAGGAACGAGCGACATGGGGGATCCGCGGGCTACTGATGCAACCCCTCGCCCGCGGGCCCCGATTCGGCCACAACAAGCGCCCGTTAGCAAACCAATTCGAACTCTGTGTGACAATCTGGGGAAAGCACCAATCGACAGCACGTTGGCTGCAACTTCTGGATGTTCGAAAAGGTTTCGCCGCCGGAAAGCTAGGCCGCCTCTCGGGCCCGGCGCAAGGTCTCGCCCCGATAGCTCAAGGCCTCGGCAATGTGGATACGGGCGACCTTCTCCTCGCCGTCGAGATCGGCGAGCGTGCGGCCGACGCGAAGCGTCCGGTGATAGCCGCGGGCGCTTAGCGCAAGCGCGTCGGCGGCTTCGCGCAACAGCGTCAGTCCGGCGCGGTCGGGTGTGGCGATTTCCTCGAGCAAGGCGCCATCGCATTCGGCATTGGTGCGAACACGCGCAAGGCCGAGCGCGGCATAGCGTGCGATCTGGGCGCGGCGGGCGAGAGTGACGCGGGCCCGCACCTCCGCACTTCCTTCCGAGGCTTGCGGCAGCACGAGGTCGGCGGCCGAAACCGCCGGAACCTCAATCTGGAGATCGATACGGTCGAGCATCGGGCCCGAGATGCGCGCCTGGTAGCGCTCGGCGCAGCCCCTGCCCTGGCGGCAGACATAGCCGGGCTCTCCGGCACGGCCGCAGCGGCATGGGTTCATCGCCGCGATGAGCTGGACGCGCGAGGGATAGCTGATGCGATGATTGGCCCGCGCGATCACCGTTTCCCCGGTCTCGAGCGGCTGCCGTAAGGCATCGAGAACTTGCGGGTGAAACTCCGGTAGCTCGTCGAGAAACAGCACGCCGAGATGGGCGAGCGCGGCTTCACCCGGACGCGGCCGCGTCCCGCCACCCACCAGCGCTGCCATGCTCGCCGAATGATGCGGGGCGCGGAACGGCCGCATCCTGCCGATGCGCCCGCCGGCAAGATCGCCGGCGAGACTCCTGATCATGCTGACTTCGAGCATCTCCGCCGGTTCGAGCGGCGGGAGGATCGACGGCACCCGTCGCGCCAGCATGGACTTGCCGGCGCCGGGCGGTCCGATCATGAGGAGATGGTGACCTCCGGCGGCGGCGACTTCGAGCGCACGCTTGGCGGTCTCCTGACCCTTGATGTCTTTCAGGTCGGGCATCGCCTGGTCGCCGGGATCGGGTGTCGGCTCCGGCCGCCGCAAGGTCTGCAATCCCTTGAAGTGGTTGATGAGCTGAAGCAGGTCTTGCGGCGCGAGGATGGTCATATCGGCTGCGGCCCAGGCGGCTTCGGCGCCGCACGAGGACGGGCAGATCAGTCCCTTGCCAAGAGCATTGGCGCCGATGGCGGCCGGAAGCACGCCGGCAACCGTGGCGATCGTCCCGTCGAGGGACAATTCCCCGAGCACGCAGAAGCCCTCGATCGCATCGCGTGCAATCGCGCCGGTCGCCGCCATCAGCCCGAGCGCGACGGGAAGGTCGTAATGGCTGCCTTCTTTGGGGAGATCCGCCGGAGCGAGATTGACGGTAATGCGTTTCGGCGGGAGCGCGAGCCCGATCGCGTTGAGCGCGCCGCGCACCCGCTCGCGGCTCTCGGCCACGGCCTTGTCGGGCAGGCCGACGATGGCGAAGGCCGGCAGCCCCGGTCCGATCTGGACCTGCACGTCGACGGCCCGCGCTTCGATGCCCTCGAAAGCGACCGTGGTAACACGCGCGAACATGGCTCAAAGACCCCCGTTCCCGGCTGCCTTCACTCTAGCCGAGAGTGGGGCTATCCGCAAGAACAATTAGGGAACATTCACCGGCCGAAACCAAACGCTGCGCAGGGAGTAGCTCTAGACTGACCGCTCACACCGCGCGAGGCCGAGGCATGTTCAAAGATCTGGCAATGCGCGTCTTCCTGATCCATCTCGCGGCCTTCGTCGTCGTCACCGCCGGGCTGGCCGCCATCAATCTGTGGTTCGCCCCGCAATATCCTTGGTTCATCTGGGTGCTCATCGGTTGGGGCGCTGCCGTCGCCACCCATGCCCTTGCGCTGCTCTTGCGCAAGACGCGGCGCCGCGAACGCATCTTCGTCGACCGGAAGGCGCGCAGTTTCACCGTGCACCTCTTCGCCTATGTGGCGACGGTGTTGATCCTTTTCTTCGTCAATCTCACCGTGACGCCGAGAATGTGGTGGTTCTATTGGGTGGCTCTCGGCTGGGGCGCCGGCATCATCGCCCATGGCTGGTGCGCCTTCTTCAAGCGGCGGCGAGGATCGCGTCAGGGATCTCAGGTCACGCAAGCGGCGACGAAGTCAGTGCCGGCGTCAAAGCGCCCGCGCCGCCCGCGCAGCAAGAAGCCTAGCACTCAGCCTTAGGGATCAGCGTGTTTGACGGCAGGCTCGGATCGAGCAGTCGCGCCGCTTGCTCGGCGCCCGACACCGGCAGTCCGGCCCTGTCGAGCAGGCCGATCTGCGCGAGCATCGAGGCCTGGTCCCAATAGATGCGCTCGAACTCGATTTTGCCGTCCTTGAAACCAACAACGACCACGAACGGGATGGTCACCTTGCGGCCCGTCGGCTTCACCCCCGGCAGCAGCGCCGGCATCGCGCAATCGTGGGTAAAGCTGATCATCAGCTCGTCGACCACTTGGCTCTCGCCGACCGTGCGCGAGATTGGCGTGACCACCGTGTCCTCGGGCCAATGGCCGATGAACCAGGTCTCATAGAAGCGCCGCACCGCCTCGCGGCCCGTGCCGCCGGTCATGGTGGGGACGTGCGTGACATGCGGCGCGCCGCTCATGGTCGCCATGGTCGCTTCGATGTCGCGCGTCTCGAATTCGGCTTGGGTGTGAGCGTCGAAAAGCGCGCCGAGCCCTTCGGGATCTGGCGTCACCGCGCCCGTCCCTTCCGCCGTTCGGTCTTCACCTTCTTCTCCACCACGTCCCAGATCATGGCGGCGATGTCGGGACCGCCGAACTGCGCCACTTGTCTGATGCCGGTCGGCGAGGTGACGTTGATCTCGGTGAGGTAGTCGCCGATTACGTCGATTCCGGCGAAGATCAGCCCGCGCCGCTTCAGCTCCGGCCCGAGCCGCGCGCCGATTTCCTTGTCGCGCCTTGTCAGGGTCGCCGGTTCCGCCGTGCCACCGACATGCAGATTGGAGCGCGTCTCGTCGGGCGCCGGCACGCGGTTGATGGCGCCGGCAATCTCGCCGTCGACCAGGATGATGCGCTTGTCGCCTTTGCGCACCTCGGGGAGATAGCGCTGCACCATGATCGGTTCCCGGAAGGTGGTCCCCAGAAGTTCGATCAGCGGGTTGAGATTGGTGTCGCCCAGAGGGATACGGAAGATGGCGGCGCCGCCATTGCCGTAAAGCGGCTTCACCACGATGTCCTTGTGCTTGTCGCGGAAGGCGCGGATCTGGTCGGCCGAACGGGTGACGAGGGTCGGCGGCATCAGGTCGAGGAAATCGAGCACGAACATTTTTTCCGGCGCGTTGCGCACCGAAACTGGATCGTTGACCACGAGCGTCCCGGGGTGGATGCGCTCGAGCAGATGGGTCGTGGTGATATAGGCCAGGTCGAAAGGCGGATCCTGGCGGAGATAGACCACGTCGTACCCCGCCAGATCGACGCTGCGCGGATGCGCGAGGCGGTAGTGATTGCCGGGCCGGTCCTCGACGGTGAGGCTGTGACCCTCGGCGATGAGCTTGCCGTCGCGGAGCGAGAGATTGGCGGGCGTGTAGTAGAACACGTCATGGCCGCGCCATTGCGCTTCGAGCAGGAGCGCGAAGGTCGAATCGCCCCTGATATCGATGCGCTCGATCGGGTCCATTTGGAAAGCGACTTTGAGGGCCATATCTCTCCCCTACATGGCGCTCCCTTATAGTCGGAGTGTAACCAAAGTCTCCCCCCTATGCAGTCACCCCTCACCCTTTCCGCCATGTGACTTGCGCAAGCTTCGCGCGCAAGATCGCGGCAGAAAGCCCTCTCTCGCAAGGGGGCGAGGGGATTTGACGAAGCGGCGTGCTTTATTTCCCTCTCCCCCTCGTGGGAGAGGGTGGATCGCCGCTTCAGCGGCGAGCCGGGTGAGGGGGAAGCTCCTTAGGGGCTGCGTGGTGGTCGCTAAACGGGAAATGCGTTGGCGATGACGCGCGGCCAGGTCCAGGGCGCAGCCAGCACCACGTCGAAAGCGATGTCATGACCGGCGAAGCCGGGGTGACTGGCGAGCCAATATTGCGCCGCCCTCACGATGCGCCGCCGCTGCTTGGCGGTCACCGACCAGGCGGCATCGTCCATCGTCTTGCGCCGCTTCACCTCGATGAAGGCGAGCCGCTTGCCCTTGAGCGCCACAAGGTCGATCTCGCCGACCGGCGTCGCGTAGCGTCGCGCCACGATGCGGTGACCCTTGAGCCGAAGCAGAAGCGCAACAACCGTCTCGGCCAACACACCCTGACGATAGGCTTTGACCCGCGCCTTCCGCATCGTCATTTGCAGGTAAGCTTGAGCCCAAGCTCGTACACGCGGGCGCGGCTGACATTCAGCATCTCCGCCACCGAGCGCACGGCATCGCGGAAGCTTTCGAGTTTCAGCGCCTGCTCAAGCTGCTCGCGTATCGTCTCGTCGCTGACTTCGCCGGCATCCTCCGCCGGCGGCGCGACCACCACCACGAACTCGCCCTTGAGCGCCTCGCCGGAGATCTCGCCGGCAAACCTGTCGAGCCCTCCGCGCATCACGGTCTCATGCAGCTTGGTCAGCTCTTTGGCGATTGCCGCCTCGCGCGGGCCCAGCACATCCGCCATGTCTGCAAGGCTCTTTTCAAGTCGCGAGCCTGTCTCGAAAAAGATGAGCGTCGCCGGCACGGCCTTGAGTTCTTGGAGCCGCGCGCTGCGCGCACCGGATTTCGGCGGCAGGAAGCCGGCAAAGAGGAAGGTATCGGTCGGTAGCCCCGAGCTGGTGAGAGCGGCGAGCGAAGCCGACGGCCCCGGGATGCTTATGACCGCGAGCCCCGCAGCGAGCGCTTCGTGCACGAGCTTGTAGCCGGGATCGGAGATGAGCGGCGTGCCCGCGTCAGAGATCAGCGCAACCGACTGTCCGGCGCGGAGCCGCGCCAGAAGACGCGGGCGCTCGCGCTCGGCGTTGTGCTCATGATAGGCGCCGAGCGCGCCGCTTACGCCGAAATGCGAGAGCAGTTTCTTCGAATGCCGCGTGTCCTCGGCGGCGATGAGGTCGGCGCGGGCGAGGATCGATAGCGCCCTGAGCGAGATGTCGCCGAGATTGCCGATCGGGGTTGCCACGAGGTAAAGCCCGGGCGCGAGCGGACGCGCCAGGAGGTCTGAGAGCGTTTCGCTCGCGCGCGTTACGACCGGGCCGAGAGCCCGCTTGGTTCGCTCCTCGTCTCGCTGGTCTTGCACGCGCGCGGGGCCCGCAACTGAAGCCTGGCTAGGCGACAAAACGTTACGTGATATAGTCGCCCCGCGTCCATCACGTTTGAGCCATGTTCGCGGGCAAGCTTTGTTCGGGGACCAAGCGGCTCGATAGACGGGCACGCAAACGGCGATCTCGCAATCGCAATTGCCGCCAAGGCTCGCCGGCCTTGCAACAAAGGGGCCATGCGGCTTTCGATGAGGCTAAGTCGTCATCTCGGAGCCCTGCGGCTCACGCTCGCGATTTTGGCGGCGGCGGGGCTGGCGGCCGCTTGCGGTGGCGGGGGCGGTGGC
>JACMJU010000048.1 GCA_014380485.1 Methyloceanibacter sp. | reverse complement strand
TTGGCCGCGTTGCACGGCGCGCGCGGGCGGCTCGATCTTGCCGGCACGGCGCGCGGAGGGGCTCCAATCTTCATCGACTATGCCCATACCCCCGATGCGCTGGCCAACGCGCTCGATGCCTTGCGTCCCTATGCCGAGAACCGGCTCATCGTCGTGTTCGGCTGCGGCGGCGACCGCGACAAGGGCAAGCGCCCCGAGATGGGAAGGATTGCCGTCGCCAGGGCCGATCTCGCCATTGTCACCGACGACAATCCGCGCAGCGAAGATCCCGCCGCGATCCGCAGCGAGATCTTGCACGCCGCGCCCGGCGCGCTTGAAATCGGCGACCGCGCAAGCGCCATCGCCGACGCCATCGGCAGGCTCGAGCGCGGCGATGTCCTGCTCGTCGCCGGCAAGGGTCACGAGACCGGCCAGACCGTTGGGGCGACCGTGATCCCCTTCTCCGATCATGACGCGGTGACCGCCGCGCTGAAGCAAGAGGCAAAGTGTGGTTGAACCGCTTTGGACCTTAAGCGAGATCGTCAACGCCACGCGTGGCGCATGCCTCGGCGCGCGCGCGACCCCTGTCTTGGGCTTCTCCATCGATAGTCGCAGCCTCGCCCCGGGTGACGCCTTTGTCGCCATCCGCGGACCGAACCGGGACGGGCATGCTTTCGTTGCCGCGGCGCTCGATCAGGGGGCGGCCTGCGCGATCGTGGATAAGAGCTTCCCGCCGGGAGACGAGCAGAAACTGGTCCGTGTCGGCGACACGCTGGACGCGCTGAACGCTCTTGGGCGCACCGCCCGGACCCGCGCCAAGCACACGATGGTGATCGCCGTTACCGGCAGTGCGGGCAAGACCGGCACCAAGGAAGCCTTGCGGCTGGCACTAGAGCCGAGCGGCTCGGTGCACGCCTCGGCCAAATCGTTCAACAATCATTGGGGCGTGCCGCTGTCGCTTGCCAACATGCCGAGAGAGGTGCGCTTCGGCGTGTTCGAGATCGGCATGAACCATGCGGGCGAGATCGACGTGCTGACGAAGCTGGTCAGGCCGCATATCGCCATCGTCACCACGGTGGCGCCCGTTCATCTCGGCTTCTTTCGCTCCGTCGAGGCGATAGCCGACGCCAAGTCGGAGATCTTCCACGGGCTCGAACCCGGCGGCACGGCGATCATCAATCGCGACATTCCCTATTACCAGCGGCTGAAGGATCATGCGCTCGGCCGCGGCGCCACGATCGTCGGATTTGGCGAAGCGCCCGACGCCGAGGCGCATTTGCGCGATATCGTGCTCGGGCCCGACGGCTCGAACGTGAGCGCCGACATCCTCGGCGAGACGATCGCCTACCGCCTCGGCGCGCCCGGCCGGCACGTGGTGCAGAACTCACTCGCCCTGCTGGCGGCGGCGAAGCTTGCGGGGGCCGATCTTCCGCTTGCCGCCCGTGCCCTGGCCGGGCTTCACGCGCAAACCGGCCGCGGCGCGCGCACGCTGATCGAGGCGCAAGCCGGGCGCATGGCGATCATCGACGAATCCTATAACGCCAATCCGGCATCGATGCGCGCCGCCCTTGCCACGCTCGGGCTCACCCCGCGCGGCGAATTTCGCCGCCGCGTGGCCGTGCTGGGCGACATGCTCGAGCTCGGGCCGGATGGGCCACGGCTTCACCGGGAGCTTGCCGAGTTCATTGACGGGGCCGGGGTAGATGTTGTCTTTGCCTGCGGCGAATTGATGGGCTCGCTTTTCGAGGCATTGCCCACGAGCCGCCGGGGCGCCTATGCCAGGACCGCAGAAGAGCTAGGGCCCCAGCTCATAGGCGCGGTGGGACCGGGAGACGCGATCATGGTCAAAGGATCTCTGGGAAGCCGCATGGCGCCTCTCGTCGAGGCGCTGAAGCGCCGGTTCGGAACCGAAGCGGCGCCGGCGTGAAGCGCGGCCGGGGAGGGGGGAGAAGGCGATGCTCTATTGGCTGACCGAGTTCACCCCTGAACTCCCGCTCTTCAATGTCTTCCGCTACATCACCTTCCGCACCGGCGGGGCGCTGATCACGGCCGTCCTCTTCGTGTTCCTGTTCGGGCCCAAGGTGATCAGGTCCTTGCGCATCCGCCAAGGCAAAGGTCAGCCCATCCGCAAAGACGGCCCCGAGCGCCATCTCCTCCAGAAACAGGGCACCCCGACCATGGGCGGGCTCATGATCCTGTCCGGTGTTACCGTCGCCGTGCTGCTGTGGGGCAATCTGCAAAATACTTTTGTTTGGGTGGTGCTGCTGCTCACCCTCGTCTATGGCGCCGTCGGCCTCTACGATGATTATCTGAAAGTGACCAGGCAGTCGGCGGAAGGTTTCCGCGGACGCATCAAGATCGTGATCGAAGCGGTCGCCGCCCTGGTGGCCACCGCCGTCATTGTCCATGCCAGCCAGGGGCCGCTGGCGACGTCCCTCACCATTCCGTTCTTCAAGGACACGCTCATCAATCTCGGCTGGCTGTTCATTCCCTTTGGCGCCTTCATCATTGTCGGCGCCGGCAATGCCGTGAACTTGACCGACGGCCTCGACGGCCTTGCCATCGTGCCGGTGATGATCGCCGCCGCCACCTTCGGCTTCATCTCTTATCTCGTCGGGAACGCGCTGTTCGCCGACTATCTGCAAATCCATTTCGTGCAAGGCACCGGCGAACTCGCCGTGATTTGCGGCGCGCTGGTCGGCGCGGGTCTGGGCTTTCTCTGGTTCAACGCGCCGCCGGCGCTCATCTTCATGGGCGATACCGGCTCGTTGGCGCTCGGCGGGGCGCTCGGCACCATCGCCGTCGCCACCAAGCACGAGCTGGTGCTGGCCATCGTCGGCGGCCTGTTTGTGCTCGAGGCCGCCTCGGTGATCGTGCAGGTCACCTCGTTCCGGCTTTTCGGCAAGCGGGTGTTCCGCATGGCCCCGCTCCACCACCATTTCGAGCAGAAGGGTTGGCCTGAATCGACCGTGGTGATCCGATTCTGGATCATTGCCGTGGTCCTTGCGCTTGCTGGCCTCGCCACCCTGAAATTGCGCTAAGTTCCTCAACTATGATTCCCGTGACGATCTTCGCCGGCCGGGATGTTGCGATCCTGGGCTTGGGGCTAAGCGGGCTTGCCGCCGCGCGTGCGCTTGAAGCGGGCGGCGCCAATCCCCTGCTCTGGGATGATGCCGCCGCTGCGCGCGAGGAAGCCGTCTCTCAGGGCTTTGCGGTGAACGATTTGGCATCGGCCGATTGGTCGCGCTTCGCCGCGCTCCTGCTCGCTCCCGGCATTCCCTTGACCCATCCCGAGCCCCATTGGAGCGTGGCCCGCGCGCGCGACGCGAGGGTCGAGGTGATCGGAGATATCGAGCTCTTCTTTCGCGAGCGCGCGCGCATACGCGCGCCTGGCAAGGTCGTGGCCATCACCGGCACCAATGGTAAATCGACCACGACCGCGCTCACGGCCCATCTGCTTGCGGCCGCGGGAAAGCGCGTGGCGTTTGGCGGCAATATCGGCAAGGCCGTGCTCGACCTCGAACCGTTCGCTCCCGACCTCACTTACGTGCTGGAACTGTCCTCGTTCCAGATCGCGCTTGCACCCGGGCTCGCCGCCGACGCCGCGGCGCTTCTCAACATCACCCCCGACCATGTCGACCGCCACGGCAGTTTGGCGAATTATGCCGGCATCAAATCCGCGATCTTTGCCGGACTGGGTCCCGACGCCACCGCAATCATCGGCGTCGATGACGCGCCGTCGCGCGCCATCGCCGACAATCTCAAGGGACCCTATGCGGTGAAACGCATCGGTGTGGGTCACAAGGTGGAGACGGGCGTTTTCGTCGGGGACGGTATCCTCCATGAAATGGAGGGCGGCCGCGAGCTGGCGCGCCTCGACCTCTCCGGCATCGGCTCTCTCAGAGGCGCGCATAATTGGCAGAATGCTGCCGTCGCTTATGCGCTTGCCCGGGCGCAAGGCCTCGCTCCGGCGGCCATCGCCGATGGCCTCAAGAGCTTCGCCGGCCTGTCCCACCGCATGGAGCAGGTGGCGCGCCGGGGCAAAGTGCTGTTCGTCAACGACTCCAAGGCCACCAATGCCGACGCCGCCGGCAAGGCGCTTACGAGCTTTACCGACATTTATTGGATCAGTGGCGGCAGGCCGAAGGAGGGGGGATTAGGAGGGCTTGAACCTTTCTACCCGAGAATCGTCCGCGCTTATCTGATCGGGGAGGCTGCGGATGACTTTGCCCGCCAGCTCGGGAATGACGTCGATCACGTCCATTGCGGCACGCTCGCGCGCGCGGTCGAGGCGGCCGCGAACGATGCGAGCCGCTCTGCCGCCAAGGAGCCGGTCGTGCTTCTCTCGCCCGCTTGCGCCTCCTACGATCAGTTCGAGAATTTCGCCAAACGCGGCGATGCCTTTCGTGACCTGGTGATGGGCCTCGACGGCGCCGAAGGGGTGAGGCCCGAGCAGGGACAAGCGGCATGAGGCTGACCCGCGCCGATCGCAGTGTTCTTTCGGATTGGTGGTTCACCGTCGACCGGCTGATGTTCTTCGGCCTTCTCCTGCTGATGGGCGCGGGCGTTGTGCTCTCGCTCGCCGCAAGCCCCCCGATTGCCGCCAAATACGATCTCGAGCCGTTCTATTTCGTGCGCCGCCACGCGGCGCTGATCCTGCCCGCGGTGGCGATCATGTTCGCGGCCTCGACGCTGACACCGAAGCAGATCAGACGCGCAAGCCTCGTCATTTTTATCGTCGGCATCGCGCTCATGGCTTTGGTTTTCCTGGTTGGCCCAGAGATCAAGGGCGCCAAGCGCTGGCTCCAGATCGGCGCGGTGTCGATCCAGCCGTCGGAATTCGTGAAACCCGCCTTCGTCGTGCTCACCGCTTGGCTGTTCAATGAGAGTCAGAAGCGGCGTGACGTCCCCGGCATCGAGCTTGCCGTGGTGCTTTACGCCATCTTCGCAGGGCTTCTCGTGATGCAGCCCGATTTCGGCCAGACGCTTCTCGTGACACTGGTGTGGGGCGCGCTCTTCTATATGGCCGGCATCAACATCGTTTGGATCGGAGCGCTGGCGGCGATCGGCATCGCCGGTGTCGTCTTGGCCTATTTCCTCATCCCTCACGTGGCCTCGCGCATCGACCGCTTCCTCGATCCCGCTTCCGGCGACACCTACCAGGCCGATCGCTCGCTCGATTCCTTTCTCCATGGCGGCTGGTTCGGCCGGGGTCCCGGCGAGGGAACGGTCAAGAACGTGCTCCCCGATTCTCACACCGATTTCATCTTTGCGGTGACCGCCGAGGAGTATGGGCTGATCGCTTGCTGCATCCTGCTTGCCCTGTTCGCCTTCATCGTGCTGCGCGGATTGTCGAAGGCTTCGCAGGAGCCGGACGGCTTCATCAGGCATGCCGTGGCGGGTCTGATCATGGTGTTCGGCTTACAAGCCCTGATCAACATGGCGGTCAATGTCGGACTGCTCCCCGCTAAGGGCATGACGCTGCCCTTTATCTCTTACGGCGGCTCTTCGCTGCTCGCCATGGCGCTGACCATGGGCTTCGCGCTCGGGCTTACGCGCAAGCGGCCCATGGCCGGACGGTTGGCGCGGCGTGCCGACGCCCATGGCGACGAGGAAACCGAGCGGATCAGGGAGCAGGCGGCGTGACTGAGCGCCCGATCCTTCTCGCTGCGGGCGGCACTGGAGGGCATCTCTTTCCCGCTGCGGCCTTGGCGCAGGAACTTCAGCGCCGCGGCTATGGAGTCGAGCTTGCTACCGACATTCGCGCCGAGAAATATGGCGTCGAGTTTCCGGCGCGCGCCATTCATCGTATCCCCTCGGCCACGCTGACGAGCCGCAATCCGTTCGCCGTGGTCATGACCTTCTCCCGGCTCGGCATCGGGTTTGCGGGTGCGCTTCGCCTTCTCAAGGCGGTCGCGCCTCGCGCGGTGATCGGCTTTGGCGGCTATCCCACCCTGCCGCCGATCATCGCCGCAAGCGTCCGCGGCATCCCCACCGCGATCCATGAGCAGAATGCCGTCATGGGCCGCGCCAACCGGCTTCTGTCGCGCTTCGTCGATCGCATTGCGCTCTCCTTCACGCCGACCAAGCTGCTCCGCGCCGACGCCGAGGCGAAGGCGCGGGTGACCGGCACGCCGGTGCGCGACGCCGTGCTTGCTTTTCGCGAAATCCCCTATTCGCCGCCAGAGCCGGGTGAGCGGCTGCTGCTCCTCGTCTTCGGCGGAAGCCAAGGCGCGCGCTTCTTCTCGGAGGCCTTGCCGCCGGCGCTTGAACTTCTGCCGGCGGAGATGCGCGAGCGTCTCACCGTGGTACAGCAAGCGCGCGAGGAGGATCTCGATCCGCTGCGCGAGGCTTACCAGAAGGCCGGGATCGCCGCCCATGTCGCGCCCTTCTTCCGCGACCTGCCCGAGCGGATCGCCAAGGCGAATCTCGTGGTGGCCCGGGCCGGCGCTTCGACCGTGGCCGAGCTGATGGCGATCGGCAGGCCGTGCCTGCTCGTGCCGCTCCCGCATGCGCTCGACAACGACCAGCTCGAAAATGCAACGCGCCTGCAAGAAGGAGGCGGGGGCTGGTGCGTGCGCCAGCAGGAGCTGACCCGCGATCGCCTGGCTGGCGAAGTGCAAAGGCTTCTATCCTCGCCGCAGCTCTTGGCCGGTGCCGCGGCAAAGGCGAAGGCCATGGCCGAGACCGAGGCGGTCAAGAAGCTCGCCGATCTCGCCGAGGAGCTCGCGCGGACCAAGGCTTAGTGGTGTAGAGTTTAAGCATGCATCTCCCCGACCCAGATCAGGCAGGCCTGTTCCACATCGTCGGTATCGGCGGCATCGGCATGAGCGCCATCGCCGAGGTGATGCACACCCGCGGCTATCGCGTGCAAGGGAGCGATCTCAAGGAGGGCGTCAATCTCGATCGGTTGCGGGCTCGCGGCATCGCCTGCGTGATCGGTCATGATCCCGCCAACGTCACCGGCGCGTCCCATCTCGTCATTTCCAGCGCGGTGAAGGCCGGCAATCCGGAGTTCGAGGCGGCTAAGGAGCGCGGCCTCCCCATCATTCGCCGCGCCGAGATGCTGGCCGAGTTGATGCGGCCTTGCGCCACCGTGTCGATCACCGGCACCCATGGCAAGACCACCACCACGGCACTCATCGCCGACCTGCTCAAATCCGCGGACCTCGATCCCACCGTGATCGCGGGCGGCATCATCAATGGCTGGGGCACCAATGCGCGGATCGGCCGTGGCGAATGGATGGTCGTCGAGGCCGACGAGTCCGACGGCACTTTCTTGAAGCTTCCGACCCAGATCGGGGTTGTGACCAATATCGACCCCGAACATATGGATTATTGGCCGTCGCTCGAGGCGCTGCATCAGTCCGTTCTGCAATTCATCGAGGCCATCCCGTTTTACGGTCTGGCCGTGGCCTGCATCGATCACCCGGTGGTGCGCGAACTGCTCGCCAAGCCGGGGGGCGCGGTCAATGGTCGACGGACGCTGACTTATGGAGTGGCCCGCGATGCCGATATCAGGCTCGGCAATTTGCGCGCGAGCCGCGACCGTATCGTCTTCGATGCCGATCTCGGCCTCGCGGTCAAGGGCGGCGCGCGCAAGCTCGAGGATCTCATGCTTCCGGTCCCCGGCCATTACAACGCACTGAACGCGCTCGGCGCGCTGGCGGTCGCTACGGAAGCCGGCGTGAGCGATGCGGTGATCCGCAAAACCTTTGCCGCCTTCTCAGGGGTCAAACGCCGATTCAGCCGGGTCGGCGATTGGCAGGGCGTTCACATCTACGACGATTACGCTCATCATCCGGTCGAGGTCGCGGCCGTGCTCAGGGCGGCGCGCATTGGCGGCGACGGCCGTATCGTCGCGGTGCTGCAGCCGCATCGCTACACGCGCCTGCAAAGCTTGTTCAACGAGTTCTCGGCCTGTCTCGACGACGCCGATGTCGTGGTCGTCACGCCGGTCTATTCGGCGGGGGAGGCTCCAATTCCCGGCATCGATCGGGACGAGTTGGCTTCAGGCTTGCGCCGTCACGGCCACCCCAATGTGCTGACCGTCGACGATGAGGAAGCGCTGGTCGAGACCATCGCCTCGGTGGCCAAGCCGGGCGACATCGTCGTCGGCCTCGGCGCCGGGACCATCACCGACTGGATCAACGCTTTGCCGAGGAAGCTCGAGCAGCACGGGGGACGGGCTTGAACGGGCGGGATCTCGAGAGCCGGCTGACCGCAAGCCTGCCCGAGCTCCGCGGCAGGCTGAAGGCCGAGGCGCCGCTCAAGGACTTCACCTGGTTCAGAGCGGGCGGTCCGGCGGAGGTGCTTTACGCTCCCGCCGATGCAGCGGACCTTGCCTATTTTCTGAAGATGACCCCCGCCGGCATTCCCGTCACCGTCATTGGCCTCGGCTCGAATCTTCTCGTGCGCGACGGCGGCATCGAGGGCGTGGTGATCCGGCTTGGGCGCGGCTTCGGCGAGATCGCCATCGAGGACGGCCATAGACTCCGGGTCGGCGCCGCGGTGCCCGACGTGAAGGTGGCGCGAGCCGCCGCCGAAGCCGGGATCGCCGGCCTCTCTTTCTATCGCGGCATTCCCGGCTGCGTCGGCGGCGCGCTCCGCATGAATGGCGGGGCGCATGGCCGGGAAACGAAAGAGGTGCTGGTGGAGGCTCGCGCCGTCGACCGCCACGGCAATACCCACGTCCTCCCTGTTGCCGATCTTCGCTACGTCTATCGCAACTGTGGGGCGCCCGAGGACTTTATCTTCACCGAGGCGCTGTTCCAGGGTGGACCCGGAGATCCCGCCAAGATCCTCGCCGAGATGGACGACATCGCCGCCTATCGCGAACAGGTGCAGCCCATCAAGAGCCGCACCGGCGGTTCGACCTTCAAGAATCCGCCAGGACACAAGGCATGGCAGCTTATCGATGGGGCCGGCTGCCGCGGGCTCAGCGTCGGCGACGCCAAGGTCTCGGAGATGCACTGCAATTTTCTTATCAACGAGGGGAATGCCACCGGTGCCGATCTCGAGAAGCTCGGCGAGACGGTGCGGGCGCGGGTCAAGGAGACGAGCGGGGTCGAGCTCGAATGGGAGATCAAGCGCCTCGGCGTTGCGGCTTAGTGGCCCTCTTGGTTCGAGACGGCTCGGTTGCCGCCTCGCCATGAGGCGGTGGAGCATCGCCTTTAGGAGCTGGCGAAGGCCGGGGCTCGAAGGGTGAGGCCTGCTCACATTCAGCGAGGGGAAGGTCGATGGTAAACCAGCAAATTCACGTCGCAGTGCTGATGGGCGGGTGGTCGGCGGAGCGGGAGATCTCGCTCCGCTCCGGCAAAGCCTGCGCCGACGCGCTCGAAGTCCAAGGCTACCGCGCGAGCCGCGTCGATGTCGGCCACGATGTGGCCGCGCGCCTCGCCGAGCTCCGGCCCGATGTCTGCTTCAACGCGTTGCACGGGCGCTATGGCGAGGATGGCTGCATCCAGGGGGTGCTGGAGACCATGGGCATCCCCTACACCCATTCGGGCGTGCTGGCTTCGGCTCTCGCCATGCACAAGGAACGCGCCAAGGCCGTGCTCGCCGCGGCCGGGGTGCCCGTTGCCGAAAGCCGCGTGATCTCCCGCGCCGAGGCCGCCCGGGCGCACGCCATGACGCCGCCTTATGTGATCAAGCCCGTGACCGAGGGGTCGAGCGTCGGCGTTTTCATCGTCCGCACCGACCAGGCCCATCCCCCCCAGGAGCTGACCTCTGCCGAGTGGACGCTGGGCGAGGAGGTCATGGTCGAGCGCTATATCCCGGGCCGCGAGCTGACCTGCGCGGTCATGGGGGCGAAGGCCCTCGGCGTGATCGAAATCCGCCCGGCCGAAGGGCTCGCCTTCTACGATTATGACGCGAAATACGCCCCCGGAGGCTCAATTCACGTCCTCCCGGCGCCGCTTAAACCAAATGTTTACCAATTGGTACAGAAGCTGTCGTTGGCGGCTCATAGGGCACTGGGCTGCCGTGGGGTCAGTCGTTCCGACTTCCGCTACGACGATCGGCCTGAGGGCACGGGGGAAATGATCTGCCTTGAGGTCAATACCCAGCCCGGCATGACGTCGACATCGCTTGTGCCCGAGCTTGCTGCCCATAGCGGCCGCTCGTTTGGCGAGCTGGTCCGCTGGATCGTGGAGGACGCGTCGTGCAATCGGTGAATGCCGTAAGGGGAATGGCCAGGAGACGGGGCTCGCAAGAGACCCTGTTGGCCCGCGGCATCGCCGTCCCGCGCAAGACCTCCCCCCGTCTGCCCGTGATCGCCGAAACGCGCCGCCTCATCAGCCGCAGCCCGCGCACGATCCGGCTCGGCCGGATCGGCCAGCACGCGCGCGGCAGATGGCTCGTTCTCTGCGCGCTCTTCCTCGGCAGCGCCGTGGTTTATGGCGCCGTGATCGGCGGTCAGACCGCCCGCGCCTACGACGCGATCACCGGTGGCATCGAACGCCTCGCCATCGCCGCGGGCTTCGGCGTCAAGAAGATCACCGTTACCGGCCAGCTGAATGCGACCGATGCCGCGATCACCGCGTCACTCGGCGCCGGACCCGAGACCATGATGCTCGGCTTCGACACCGATGCCGCCAAGGCGCGGCTCGAGTCCGTCCCCTGGATCAGGCACGCGCAGGTCATGCGCCTGCTCCCTTCGACCCTGCAAGTAGTCGTCGAGGAACGCGCGCCTTATGCCGTCTGGCAAAAGAGCGGTCAGACCTATGTGGTCGACGCCGAGGGCGTCGTGCTGGCGCCGGCCTTGCGCGAAGCCTATGCGGACCTTCCTTTGGTCGTGGGCGAAGGCGCAGGCAAGAACGCCGCACAGCTGTTCGAGCAGATGACCTCGCATCAGGAGCTCACACAGAATGTCCTCGCCGCCATCCGGGTCGGCGACCGGCGGTGGACGCTCAAGCTCGTCTCGGGGACCGAGATCATGTTGCCCGACGACAATATTCCCGAGGCACTGGCCTCTCTTGCCAAGCTCGATAAGGAGCGCAGCGTGCTCAAGCGCGATATCGCCGCCGTGGATTTACGCCTTCTCGATCGGGTCACGGTGCGCCTGCGCGCGGCGGAATTGGTCAACCCGCAGGGCGAAGCGCCGCAATCCGACTTACCGACGGCAAGCACCAATGTGGCGCCGCCCAAAGGAAAGACGTGACAGGACGGGGTGTAGGAACCGGGGGATGGGATACACGACGTCAATAAGGAGCAAGCGCCAGCGCATCGTGACCGCGCTCGACATCGGCACGAGCAAAATCTGTTGCCTGATCGCCAAGACCTCGCCGGCGCCCGATTGGTTCGAAGGGAAGGGCGATGCCATGCAGTTCGAGGTGGTCGGCTTCGACCACACACGAGCCGAAGGCCTCAAAGCCGGCATGATCGCCCATCTCGACAGCGCCGAGGCGTGCATTCGCTCGGCCGTCGATACCGCCGAGCGCATGGCCGGCGTCACCGTCGAGGACGTGCATGTGTCTGTCACCTGCGGGCGGCTCAAGAGCGAGAGTTTCTCCGCGAGCGTGGCCCTGCAGTCGGGCGCGGTGCGCGAGGACGACATCCGGCGCCTTCTTGCCGGCGGCCGCCAATATGCCGGGCGCGATAAGCGGAGTGTGCTCCACGCGCTGCCCGTGAGCTACCGGCTCGACGACAATGGCGGCATTAGCGAGCCGCAGGGCATGTGCGGCGAGCGGCTCGCCGTCGATCTCCATGCCGTCACCGCCGACGAGGTGGCGATGCGCAACGTGACGTTGTGCGTCGAGCGCTGCCATCTCGCCGTTGCCAGCCTGGTCGCGGCGCCCTATGCGAGCGCGCTTTCCGTGGTCACGCCGGACGAGGCCAAACTCGGCGTGGCCTGCATCGATTTCGGCGCCGGCACGACCACGCTCTCGGTTCTGGCCGACGGGCAATTGATCCACATCGACGCCATCGCCCTTGGCGCTAACGGAATAACCACCGATATCGCCCGCACCCTGGGGGCGCCGCTCGATTACGCCGAGCGTCTCAAGACGTTGCACGGAAGCGCCTTCGCCACCCCATCAGACGAGCGCGAAATCATCACCTATCCCGCGGCCACGGGGATGCCTCAGCCGAGCTTGAACCAGATCACCAAGGCACAGCTCGCCGTCATCATCCGCCCGCGCGTCGAGGAGATCCTCGATCTGTTGCGGCGGCGGCTGG
This sequence comes from Methyloceanibacter sp., assembly GCA_014380485.1. GTDB lineage: Bacteria > Pseudomonadota > Alphaproteobacteria > Rhizobiales > Methyloligellaceae > Methyloceanibacter. The sequence goes on along the minus strand of JACMJU010000048.1, from coordinate 1,627 downwards.
CCGCGAGTGGGTTGGCGGCGAAGGCGGCCCAGCATTTCGTGCTGACCGGCGGCGGGAGCCAGCTTACCGGCCTGCCCGAGCTTACCGCCAACAAGTTCGGGCGGCCTGTTCGCCTCGGGCGCCCGCGATCTTTGCGTGGGATGCCGGCTGCGGCCGCTTCCCCCGGTTTTGCTGCCGGCGTTGGCCTCCTTCTCAATTGGGCGCGCGGCGACGACAGACATTCCGGGGGCGTGGAGCAGCGGTTCTTGCGGACGGGCACCGGTTATTTCGCCAAGGTTGGCGAGTGGATAAGGGACAATTTTTGAGCGTTAGAGAGGGCTCGGACCAGCGCGGCGCGGGGGCCGCGCCCGAAGCGAGCCGGAGTAAGGACAATGAAGGATCGGAAGACTTCCATGACCATCAACCTCAGAGTTCCTGATCTCACTGAACTCAAGCCGCGCATCACCGTGTTCGGTGTTGGCGGAGCGGGCGGCAACGCCGTCAACAACATGATCGAATGCGGTCTCAAGGGCGTTGAGTTCGTGGTTGCCAACACCGACGCGCAAGCCTTGGCGAGCGCGACTGCCGAACGCCGCATCCAGATGGGAGCCAATGTCACCGAAGGCCTCGGCGCCGGATCGAAGCCTGAGGTGGGCGCGGCCGCCGCCGAGGAGGCCATGGCCGACATCAAGGCCCATCTCGTCGGCTGCCACATGGTGTTCATCACCGCCGGTATGGGCGGCGGCACGGGAACGGGCGCCGCGCCCGTGATCGCGCGGGCCTCCCGCGAGGAAGGCATCCTCACCGTCGGCGTTGTCACCAAACCATTCCAGTTCGAGGGTGCGAGGCGCCTGCGTGCAGCCGAAGCCGGTATCGAGCAACTGCAGAAATTCGTCGATACCTTGCTTATCATCCCGAATCAAAACCTGTTCCGCGTCGCCAATGAAAAGACGACCTTCACCGACGCCTTCGCCATGGCCGACGACGTCCTTCGCGCCGGCGTGTCGTGCATCACCGACCTCATGGTGAAGGAGGGCTTGATCAATCTCGACTTTGCCGATGTCCGCGCCATCATGGCCGGAATGGGCAAGGCGATGATGGGAACGGGCGAGGCAAGCGGCGATCGTCGCGCCATCGAGGCGGCGGAGGCGGCCATCTCCAATCCGCTGCTCGACGATGTGTGCATGAAGGGGGCGAGCGGGCTGCTCGTATCTATCACCGGCGGCAACGACCTGACCCTTTATGAGGTCGATGAGGCGGCGAGCCGGGTCAGAACGGAAGCCGATCCCGACGCCAATATCATCGTCGGCGCCACTTTCGACGACGCGCTTGATGGATCAATCCGCGTGTCGGTGGTGGCGACTGGCATCGGCATGGCCGGGATGGAGGCGCTGAGACCGCACGCGGGCGGGCCGCGCGTTGCCGCGCCGCAGGAGCGGAGCAGGCTGAGCGAACGGCTTGCGAGCCTCGCCACGCTGCCCGGAACTCCTGCCGATCTCGACGAGCCGAGCCTCGTTCTGGCCGAGAGCGAAATGGTGAACGAGCCTCCGGTCTGGCGGGCGTCCGGCAATGTGACGATCGAAAGGCGTGCCGCGCAGGCGCCCGGAATGGGGCCGCTCGGGATCTCCCAGCCGAAACCGGCGCCGCA
>JACMJU010000009.1 GCA_014380485.1 Methyloceanibacter sp. | reverse complement strand
CCTTGTGGGAGAGCACGCGCCGCTTGCGGCGCGGTGAGGGGTAAGCGGTGACACGCTTGCGGGGCGCCGCGTCAAACAAATCACCCCTCACCCTTCCCGCCATGCGTCGCGCTTCGCGCCTAACCCCTCACCGCGCCGCAAGCGGCGCGTGCTCTCCCACAAGGGGAGAGCAGGACTCAGTCGAGCCGGAGGAGATGCAGGCTGAAGAGGTTGTCGGGGTCGGTCCACGCCTTGACCGGGTGCCAGCCGCCCGCACGGGCGAGATCCTGAAACTCGGCGACCGTGTATTTGTGCGAGTTCTCGGTGTGGATGCGCTCGCCGGTAGCGAAGGAGAACGCGCGGCCGAGCACACGCACGCTCTGCCTGGCGAGGCTCACGAGATAAATCTCGATACGCCCGGCCTCAGCGTTCCACACCGCATCATGGCCGAAGCGGGTGAGATCGAATGTGCCCTCAAGCTCGCGATTAATGCGGGTCAGCAGATTGAGATTGAAGGCGGCGGTGACCCCTTGCGCATCGTTATAGGCGGGCAAGAGCATGGAAGCCGGCTTCTTGAGATCGACGCCGACGAGGAAGGTGCTTCCCTTGCCCAAGAGGCGCGCGGCGTTCACGAGAAACGCTCTCGCCTCGTCATGGGTCAGATTGCCGATGGTCGAGCCCGAGAAGAAGCCGAGCCGCCGCTTCCCCCGCGCCACCTGGGGCAGGGCGCGTGTCGTGGTGAAGTCGGCGATGAGCGGCACGATGGTGAGCCAGTCATGTTGCCCCGACAGCCATTCCGCCGCCTCCTTTAGGCTCTCGGCGGCGATGTCGATGGGGATATAGGCCGGAACCTCACCAAGCGCGCTCAACAACAGGCTCGTCTTGCGGCTCGACCCCGATCCGAACTCGATGATCATGCGGCCGGGTCCGGCGAGTTCGGCAATCTCCGATCCATAAGCTTCGAGCAGCGCGGTCTCGGTCCGCGTCGGATAATACTCCTCGAGCTTGGTGATCTCCTCGAACAGCTCCGAGCCTCTGGCGTCGTAGAAGAAGCGGCAAGGGATGCTTCGGGGCGTGCGCGTCAAGCCCGCGAGCACCGCTTCCGCGAAATCGCCGGCGCTGCGCGCCTCATCGACGCGCGCCTTCGTCGCGCGCGGGGCCGATCCCGAAGGGAGGTCAAGCGAGATGTCGTTCTCCATCGCGGGGCCTTGCTCACGCGTCTTGAGCGAGGCGCAGGCCGGTGAACTGCCAGCGCTGATGGGGATAGAAGAAATTGCGATAGGTCCGCCGGATGTGCCCCTCCGGCGTCGCGCAGGAGCCGCCCCTGAGCACGAACTGATTGCACATGAACTTGCCGTTATATTCGCCGACGGCGCCGGGAGCGGCCCTGAAGCCCGGGTAGGGCAGGTAGGCGCTTCCCGTCCACTCCCACACATCGCCGATCATCTGCTTGAGCCCCGCTCCTGGTCCCGCAGCCATCGGCTGCAAATGGCCGCTTCCGAGGGTGCGGCCTTCGAGCGGTACACTTCCCGCCGCCATCTCCCACTCGAACTCGGTGGGAAGGCGGTAGCCGGCCCAGCGCGCAAAGGCGTCGGCCTCGTAATAGCTGACATGGGTGACCGGGGCCGCAGGATCGATCGGGCGGTAGCCGTTGAGGCTCATTTGCGCCGCGCCTCCTTCGGCCTCTTCCCAATAGAGCGGTGCGCCCCAATCTTGGCCGCGCACGATGTTCCAACCGTCGGCGAGCCACAGCGTGGGCGTGGCGTAGCCGCCATCGGCGATGAATTCCATCCATTCGGCTTTGGTGACGCAGCGGTTCGCGAGCTTGAAGGGGCCGATCAGCCCTTCATGCCGCGGGCCCTCATTGTCATAAGCGAAGCCTTTGCCGTCATGGCCCAGCTCGAAGATGCCGCCGTCGAAAGGAAGCCAGGAAAGCGCCGCCGCCTCGCCCACCGCGACCCCGGGTGCGGTCTCGCGGTAAGCGGGCTTGAGCGGCTCGGCGGCGAACAGGCTTAAAATATCGGTCAGCAGAAGCTCCTGGTGCTGCTGCTCGTGATTGATGCCAAGCTCGATGAGCTCGGCCGCCTCCGGCGTGAGCGCCGTGTCGAACAGGCGGTCGAGCGCCGCATCGACGAATTCGCGATAGGCGCGCACCTCTTGCGCCGCGGGCCGCGTCAAGAGCCCGCGCTTTGGACGCGGATGTCTGGCGCCCACGCTCTCGTAATAGGAATTGAAGCAATATTCGAAGCGCTCGTCGAAGACGCGATAGTCGGCGAGGAAGCGCTTCAGCAGGAAAGCCTCGAAGAACCAGGTGGTGTGAGCGAGATGCCATTTGGTCGGGCTCGCATCGTCCATCACCTGGACGACCTGGTCCTCGTCGCTCAAGGGCTTGGCAAGCGCGGCAGAGAGCGCCCGTGTTGCGACCAGCCGGTCGCGCAAGGAGGTCGATTCGATCTGGCGCTCAGGGGCAAGGACTGCGCTATGGAGGTTCATCGTAAGCTCCCTCGGCCCGGGCCTCATTGCTCAAGAAAAGCCCGGATCCCCCGAGCCCTCGCGCCGCAACCGCCAAACGCGAGATTTAGCAGCTTGTTCCGCAAGTCGGAATGGTAAAGCATGCACAACTCTGTGAGGCAGAATTGATTCATTTTGCTGGAGCGGTCGTGTTGCAAGACAACCGGGTCAGGGACGATGCGCTCATATTGTTCGACCGGCGCCAGTCGCCGGCGGCTGCCGCGTTGCAACGGGGCGTGTGCCGGGCCTTGCGCGCGCGCGGCCACTCGGTTGTCACCGAGCTGTCGCTTGCCAATGGCCGGCGTGCCGACGTGGTGGCCCTGTCGGGAGCAGGTGACGTGGTGATTGTGGAGGTCAAATCCTGCCTGCTCGACTATCAAAGCGACGGGAAGTGGGAGGACTATCTCCCCTTCTGCGATCGGCTCTATTTCGCCGTGGCGGCCGATTTCCCGCGCGACATCATCCCGCCTTCGGTGGGGCTGATCCTTGCCGATCGTTACGGCGCGGAGCCCGTGCGCGAGCCGATGGAAGAACGTCTGTCCGCCGCGCGACGCAAAGCGATGATGCTCAACTTCGCTCGCGCCGCGGCGCTGCGCCTGCAGCTTCACCTCGATCCGGCTTGCGGCTTCGAGGCGTGACTGGTCCGGTGCCGGACCGGGTTACTTCGGCGCCCGCTTGGCGAGAATGCGCTGAAGCGTGCGGCGATGCATGTTGAGGCGTCGCGCCGTCTCCGAGACGTTGCGGTTGCACAGCTCGTAGACCCGCTGGATGTGCTCCCAGCGCACGCGGTCGGCCGACATCGGATTTTCCGGTGGCGGCGCCTTGGCGGTCGTGGTTGAGGCGACGAGCGCGTTATAGACATCGTCGGCGTCGGCGGGCTTGGCGAGATAATCGACCGCGCCGAGCTTCACGGCGGTGACGGCGGTAGCGATATTGCCATACCCCGTCAGCACCACGGCGCGCGCCTCGGGGCGAACCTCCTTGAGCGCGGCGATGACGTCAATGCCGTTGCCATCGTCGAGACGCAGATCGACCACGGCGAAAGCAGGGGGTCGGCGTTTGAGCGAGGAAAGGCCGTCCTCCACCGAGGCCGCCGCCTCGACCTCGAAGCCGCGCATCTCCATGGCGCGGGCGAGCCGGGTGAGGAAGGCGCGATCGTCATCGACGATCAGGAGCGTGTTGTCAGCAAGCATGCCGGAACGGGTCGGAGTGACGGGCGAGACCTGTTCAGCTTCCATTTGTCCGGCTCCTTTTGGCGACGCCATCCGAGACGCTCGCGGGACGTAAACCATCGCAAGTTGAAAGAATTTCCGCCTTCGGTCAGCTTCAGGACCTAGACCTAGGCATTCTTTGCCCCCACGGCAAGGTTATCGATACCCCTTGTGGCCGGAGCGAGGCGTTCACGAGTCGCCTGTCCAGCGCACGGGCTCGGCCTTTTCGCCTAGGCGACAGGCTCTGCCATTGCGTTCGCTTTCTCCGGGGCTTGCTCGAATCTGTCTCGCGGCCAAACCACTGTCACCACTGCGCCGCCCTCCGGCGGCGGCCGGTTGGCAAGTTCGAGCCTGGCGCCCGAACGCTCGAGCAGCGTCTTGGCGATGAAGAAGCCGAGTCCCATCCCGACATGCTCGTCGGCCGCGTCCGGCCCCTCGTTGTGTGCACGCCGCGTGGTGACGAAGGGCTCGCCGAGCTGCTCGAGGACGTGCGGCGGAAAACCCGTCCCATCGTCGGCGATGACGATCGTCACTTCGTCCTTCGACCAGCGCGCCTCGACGGTGACCTTGCTCGCGGCGAAATCGATCGCGTTCTCAACGAGATTGCCGAGACCATAATGGACGCCCGGATTGCGCTCGGTCACCGGCTCTTGGGGCGAGGGGCCGCTTGCGGTGCCGTCCGGCGCCGGCCCGGTCCGAACCTCGATAGGCACGGCCATCGGGCGGTGCGGCGCCACCACCTCCTCGATCAGGTGGCTCAAGGATAGACGCGACACGATGAGGTCGCGCTGCTCGCCGCCGCCTCCGATCTCGGCAAGGATGTCACGGCAGCGCTCGGCCTGCGCCCTGAGCAGCGCGAGATCGTCGTAATGCGGGTCCTCGGGTCTGGCGCCGCGCATCAGCTCCTTCGATACCACCGCGATGGTCGCGAGTGGCGTCCCGAGCCCATGCGCCGCCGCAGCGGCGAGGCCGTCGAGGGCCGAGAGTTTCTGCTCGCGGGCGAGCACCATCTCGGCCGCAGCCAGCGCCTTGGCCATGCGCCGCGCCTCCTCCGCCGTGCGCCAGGAATAGAACCCGATGAACAGGATGCCGGAAACGACCGCCGCCCACACGCCCATCACATAGGGGAAGGGAAGCAGGAGGTTGGTATGATGGAACCACGGCAGCGGATGATGAAAGCTGGTGAGGGCCGTGGCCACGGCGATTGTAAGCGCGCCGAGTGCCGCCGTGATCCCGAGCGGCAGGGTCGAGGCCGATACCGTAACCGGCGCGATAAGCAGAAAGGCGAAGGGGTTCTCGAGACCGCCGGTGAGGTAGAGGAGCGCGGCAAGCTGGAGAATGTCGTAGGCCAGCATCGCGAAGGCAAAACCGCTCTTCAGCCGTTTGCTCGCCTTGTAGCGCAGGCGCAGCGCCACGTTGAGCCACGCCGACAAGGCGATGACGGCGAGGCAGCCGCCGATCGGCAGATCGATGCCGAGCACCCAATAGGCCCCGGCCACGGTCAGGCTTTGGCCGAGCACGGCGAGCCAGCGCAAACGGACGATGGTTTGCAGCCTGAGCCTGGTTTCGCCCTGCCTTAGCCACTCGGGCACCGTGGCGCGGCGGATCATTTGACTATTGTCCAAGGCAGCCATAGCTGAATTCTAACATGGTGCAGCAGTCATAATTCCGACAAAGCGAACGCGCAGCGCAAGGCCAATGAACGAGAGAGCAAGTAAAGTAGGCGGGAAAGGCGGCGCGCCTGCGGCAGCGACCGAGGTCGAGCCTGCCGGGGGCGCAGTCCCGGCAAGGGTGCGCGACCTCACCAAGATCTACGGTACCGTCACCGCGGTTGACCGCATCAGCTTCACGCTCTCCCAAGGCACGACGGTTGCTCTCCTCGGCGGCAACGGCGCCGGCAAGACCACAACCATCGCCATGCTGCTCGGCCTCGTCGTGCCGAGCGCGGGCGAAGTCAGGGTGTTCGGCGCCGATGTGAGCCGCAATCGCGGCGCGATTGCCCATCGGATCAATTTTCAGAGCCCGTATGTCGACCTTCCGGCGCGGCTCACCGTACGGGAGAACCTCACCGTCTATGCCGGCCTCTACGGCATCGCCAACGCCGCCGAGCGCGTCGCCTATGTCGCCGAGGACTTGCAGATCGCGCCTCTGCTCGACCGCCCGACCGGCAAACTTTCGGCCGGGCAGAAGACGCGAGTGGGGCTCGCCAAAGCGCTCCTCAACGCCCCCGACCTTCTCCTCCTCGACGAACCCACCGCCTCGCTCGATCCCGACACCGCCGACTGGATCCGGCGCAAGCTCCGGGACTATGGCGAGACCCGCGGCGCCACCCTCCTGCTCGCCTCCCACAACATGGCCGAGGTCGAGCGGCTTGCCGATCGCGTCATCCTGCTCCATCAGGGACGCATCATCGAGGACGAGAGCCCGGCCGCTTTGATTTCGACCTATGGACGGAAGAATTTGGAGCAGGTGTTTCTCGATGTGGTTCGCGGGCGCACGAAACATGCCAAAGCTGCTTCCGACCGCGGCGCCTCGCCCGAACGGAAAGCGTCATGAGCACGGCAAGCATAAAAGTGCCAGGTGCGACGCCCGTCATCCTCGCACCGACCGGTCTCCGCGCTTCGCTCCGCCGCATAGGCGCTCTGATCGAGCGCTACGTCTATCTGTTGCGGAGCTCGGGCATCCGTCTCATCGAGCTGATCTACTGGCCCTTCCTCCAGATGCTCACCTGGGGCTTCCTGCAAAAATACTTGGCCGCGACCACGAGCCCGCTGGCCCAGGCCGCCGGCGTCCTGATCGGATCGGTGCTGCTCTGGGACATTTTGTTCCGTTCCAAGATCGGCTTCTCCACAACCTTCATCGAGGAGATGTGGGCGCGCAATCTCGGCAATCTTTTGATCAGCCCTTTGCGGCCCTCCGAACTCGTCGCCGCCTTGAGCGCTTGGAGTATCATCCGTCTGTCGGTGAGCATGATCCCCGTCGCCATCGCCGCTTATCTCATCTTCGGCTTCAATCTCCTCGATCTCGGGCTGGCGCTGGTCGCCTTTTTCGCCGTCCTCGTTCTCACCAGCTGGTCGCTCGGGCTCATCTCGGCAGGGGTCATCTTGCGTTACGGGCTTGGCGCCGAGGAACTCGCCTGGTCGCTCGCCTTTCTGCTGCTGCCGATCTGCTGCGTGTACTATCCCGTCTCGGTGTTGCCGGAATGGCTACAGCCGGTCGCTCTCGCGCTTCCTCCCACCCATGTGTTCGAGGGCATGCGCGCGATCCTTCTCGATCACCGCTTCGAGGCCGAGCAGCTGTGGTGGGCCCTTGGACTTAACGCCATCTATCTCATCATCGGCTATGTGACCTTCAGCCGGTTCCTGGCGAGCGCCCGGGTCAACGGGACGCTGCTGCAACTGGGTGAATAGATGCGGGGACGCCTTCTCCTCATTATCGTTGGGGGCTTCCTGATCGGCGCCATCGCGGGTGCGGCTGTCCTGGTCCTCACCGGGAGCTTCTCGGGCCCCTCGGTCGCAACCTCCGGCAAGGCGCTTATCGGCGGTCCTTTCACTCTAGTCGATCAGCACGGGAAGACGGTCACCGATCGGGATTTCCGCGGCCGCTTCATGCTCATCTTTTTCGGTTTCACCCATTGTCCCGATATCTGCCCCGCCGAGCTCCAGGTCATGTCGGCGAGCCTTGACGCGCTTGGCGCCGAGGGGGCGGAGGTGGTTCCGATCTTCGTCACGCTCGATCCCGAGCGCGACACGCCGGCGGTCATGGGCGACTATGTCAAGAATTTCGGCTCGCGCTTCGTCGGCCTAACCGGTTCACCCGATGGCATCGCCGCGGCGGCAAAGGCCTACCGCATCGCCTATTCGAAATTTCAAGAAGACCCCGCGAAGAGCGACTACAGCATCGACCATTCCGCCCTCGTCTATTTGATGGGCAAAGACGGCGAATATGTCACCCATTTCGCCTATGGCACGCCTACCGCCAAAATGACGGCAACGCTTCGCCGCTACCTTTAGCCGCGCGACACATCTCCCCCCGCGACAAGTTGTCATTGCACCGCAACATAGAATCACCATTTGATTCCGCAATGCAGCATTTCGTGTAACCTCTGACGGGGAGGGACAAACCGTGTTGTACCATTTCTACGAGCTCAACCAGGCTGCCTTAAGACCAGCCCGGGCCGCGGCCGACGCCTACCGTCTCCTGTTCCGCAACCCGCTCAATCCCGCCTACCACACGCCCCTTGGCCGGAGCGCGGCGGCGGCGCTCGAACTGTTCGAGCGCACCACGAGGCGCTACCGGAAGCCTTCCTGGGGCATCGAAGAGACCGAGGTGAAGGGCCGCAAGGTCGCCGTTAGCGAGCGCACCGTCATCGCCAAGCCGTTCTGCGATCTCGTCTATTTCGAGCGGGAGGGCTCGCCCCGCAACGACCCCAAGGTGCTGGTCGTGGCACCCATGGCCGGCCATTTCGCCACGCTTCTCCGCGGGACCGTTCGCGACCTCCTTCCCCATTACGAGGTCTATGTCACCGACTGGCACGATGCCCGCTTCGTACCGCGGGCGGAGGGTCCTTTCGACCTCGACGTCTATATCGACTATGTCACCGAGTTTCTGCGATTTTTCCGGGGAAACGTGCATGTGATGGCGGTCTGCCAACCGGCCGTCCCGGTCTTCGCCGCCGTGGCTCTGCTCGAAGCCATGGGCGATCGCTCGAGCCCGCGCTCGATGATCCTGATGGCCGGTCCGATCGATGCCCGGATAAACCCAACGGCGGTCAATCGCTTCGCCGAGGCCCGCACGCTTGATTGGTTCCGCCGCAACGTAACCACCCAAGTTCCCTGGCCTTACCCCGGCGTAATGCGCATGGTCTATCCGGGGTTCTTGCAGCTCAGCGGCTTCATGGGCATGAATTTCGACCGCCATGTCACGGCGCACCGCGATCTTTTCCATAATTTGATCAAGGGAGACGGCGATTCCGCCGACAAGCATCGCGAGTTCTACGACGAGTTTCTTGCCGTCATGGACCTCTCGGCGGAATATTACCTTCAGACCATCGAGACGGTCTTTCTCGAACACAGGCTGCCACGGGGCCAAATGGTCCATCGCGACCGCCTCGTCGATCCGAGCAAGATCAAGCGGGTAGCGCTCATGACGGTCGAAGGCGAAAAGGACGACATCACCGGAGTGGGCCAGACCTTCGCTGCCCAAACCTTGTGCACCAACCTTGCCGACGGCCTCCGCGCGCACCACGTCCAGAGCGGCGTCGGCCATTACGGCGTGTTCAACGGTTCCCGCTTTCGTACTGAAATTGCTCCGAAAATTCACCGTTTTATCGAGACCCACCAGGGCCGGAAAGGCATTCTGGCACGGGCCTTCGGGCGGTCTGCCTAAAGCAGGCGCGCGCGCTCCCGCGAACGGCCGTGCTACGCTACTGCCCGCCGATTCGGGGACCGACGGCAGTAGGGATCGTATCGATGCTTAAGCGGCTGAACCTCGCGCGCGGCGAGACCATCGAGGTCAAGATTCGCGGCCTCGACATCCCCATGGTTCTGAGACGGAGCGCGCGGGCGCGCAGATTTAGTCTGCAGGTGAACGAGGCGCGCCGGGGTGCCGTGCTCACCATGCCGCTCTATTCGAACTTCGCCGACGCCGACGAGTTTCTCTCGCGTCATTTCGATTGGCTGAAAGAGCGTGTCGCGGGGCTGTCGGAACCGGTGCCCTTCACCCATGGCGCCATCGTGCCGCTGCGTGGGCACGCTCACGCGCTTCGCTTCGCTGGTCCGATGCGCCGTCGCGGCGTGGTGTGGATCGAGGCCGCCGAAGATGCGAAGGCCGCACCGGCTTGGCCCGAGGGCGCGCGGGTGGGGATCAGGCGGCTGCCCCGCCTCCATGTGGCGGGCGAAGAGGAGCACGCGTCGCGCCGGCTATTCGACTGGATGAAGCGTCAGGCCCATCTCGATCTCAAGACCCGCGTCGACCTCCACGCCAAGCGTCTCAATCTCGCGCCGAAACGGCTTTTCGTGCGCGACCAGACAACGCGCTGGGGATCGTGCTCGACCTCGGGGACGCTGTCCTTCTCGTGGCGGCTGGTGCTCGCGCCGCCTTTCGTGCTCGACTATCTCGCCGCGCACGAGGTCGCTCATCTCGGCCACATGAATCACGGTCCGCGCTTCTGGTCGCTCGTCGAGCGCACCATGCCGCGTCACGAGGAGGCCCGGACCTGGCTCAGGAAGCATGGCGCGAGCCTGCATCGCTACGGCGCCGAAGGGATGCTGCCGTCCTCGCGCTCCTCGCCGAAACGCAGCATCGAGTGACGCCGCTCCTCGCTACCGCCCCGAAAAGATGCCGAACACGCGCTGAAAAAGCGGCGTGTTGCCGTCGCCGTTGGATTTAAACCACCGCAGCGCCGCCACCGCCTCCGGGAGGCGCGGACCCCTCATGCCGGGCAGCGCCAACGGGGTCTTGTCCTGGTGCGCGTACAGCATGACTTCGTGCCATAGCTTGGCGGGAAGCGTACCTCCCGTGACTTTCTTCATCCGCCTTCCGCTGTCGTTGCCGATCCACACACCGCCCACATAGTGAGCGGTGTAGCCGACGAACCAGGCATCGCGGAAACTCTGCGTGGTTCCGGTCTTGCCGCCCGCCTCATGCCCTTCGATGGCGGCCTGCTTTCCGGTGCCGAGCGTGATCGTGGCGTTCAGCATGTCGTTCATGGCGCCGACATGGTCGAGCGCCGCCACCTGGCCGGTGGTCGAGCGCTGGCGCCGATAGAGCACCCTCCCGTCCCCGTCCCGCACTTTTGTGATGATATGGGGCAGGACCCCCTGACCGCCATTGGCGAAGGGCGCATAGGCGCCCGTAAGCTCGAGCAGCGTGACTTCGCCCGTGCCGAGCGCGATGGAGGGCCGGTCATGCAGGGTGGAATGAATGCCAAGCCGCCGCGCCGTGCGCACCACCTGCGCAGGTCCGACTTCGGCGGTAAGTCTTACCGCCACCGTGTTGATCGAGTGGGCGAGGCTGTCGCGCAAGCTGATCTTGCCCCGGTAATTGCCGGTGTAGTTGCGCGGCGACCAGCCAGCCACGGTGATCGGCCCGTCATAGGCGACCGAGTCGGGCGCATAACCGCTCTCGAGAGCGGCGAGATAGACGAACGGCTTGAAGGCCGAGCCCGGCTGGCGCTGCGCTTTCAGCGCCCGGTCGAACGGGCTGGTCGAATAGGCGCGGCCCCCGACCAGCGCCTTCACGCCGCCGAAAGGGTCGAGCACCACCACCGCCCCTACGCCGGAGGCGAGCGCCGCCCCCACGCCGTCGAGAAGGCGTCTCAGCGCCTGCTGCGAGGCGCGCTGGAGCCCGGCATCGATCGTCGTCTCGACGATCAGGTCGCCGTCATGCTCGCCCACGAGTTCCGGCAGAAGCTCGGCCACCCAGTCGACCGCGTAAGCATAGCCGGTGTCGTCGTCCTTGGCCGAGAGCTTGAGCGGCTGCTGATTGGCGCCTCGCGCCTGTTCCGGCGTGAGGTACCCCGCCTCGACCATGTTATCGAGCACCTCGTCGACGCGGGCGCCGGCGCGCTTTACGCTTCGTGTCGGCGCGTAGCGCGAGGGCGCCTTGAGCAATCCGGCGAGCAGCGCCGCCTGAGGCAGCGTGACGAAGCGTGCCGGTCTGCCGAAATAGCGGCGCGAAGCGGCCTCGACGCCATAAGTGCCGCCGCCGAAATAGACGCGGTTGAGATAGAGCTCGAGGATTTGGTCTTTCGAGAAGCGCTGCTCCAGCCACACCGCATAGACGGCCTCCTCCAGCTTCCGGGTGAGCGTGCGCTTGGGGCTGAGAAACAGGTTTTTGGCAAGCTGCTGGGTGATGGTCGAACCGCCTTCGACCACGGCGCCCGAGGAGGCGTTGCGGAACGACGCGCGGATCAGCCCGAGCGGGTCGACGCCGAAATGGGAATAGAAGCGCCGATCCTCGGTGGCGAGCACGGCCTGCACCAGATAAGAGGGCAGCGCGTCGAGCCGCACATGGCCGCGGCGCAGGCCCCGTTCGGCAAGCACGGTGCCGTCCTGGGCGAGCACGGACACGTTGGGCGGCCGGTCGTCGAGTGCCGCGCTCTTGGGGTCCGGCATAAGCGCGACGAAACAGATCGCCGCGAGCGCGATCACGGCCACGCCGAAAGTTGCGGCCAGCGCCGAATAGCGAATGCCAAGGGATAGCCAAGGATGGCGGCGCGCCCATCGCTTCAGGCGGGAGGACCTCCGGCGCCTGGCTTTCGGCCGGTTGCCACGCGATCCGCGCCGTGCGCCGAACGGCGGTTCGCCGCGGCGCTCGACTTTGGCGCCGGGCCTCACGCTCTGCCGCGCACCCTGCATCGTCCCCCGTCCTTCCTGACAAGCGAAGGCGAGGCCCGCCCTCGGTCCCGAGACAGGGACTGGGCGAGCCTCTGAGCGAACGAGGCTAGGCGTTCCGCCTTGACACAGCGTTAAAGGATTGGGGCACCAACCTTTGCCGCAGTCGGCGGCGGGTCCGGCTACACGTCGAGATTGGCGACCTGTAGCGCGTTGGCCTGGATGAACTCGCGCCTGGGCTCGACCACGTCGCCCATCAGCCGCGAGAAGATGTCGTCGGCGTCCTCGCCTTCCTTGATCTTGACCTGGAGAAGGGTGCGGGTGTCGAGGTCGAGCGTGGTGTCCCAGAGCTGATCGGGGTTCATTTCGCCAAGCCCTTTGTAGCGCTGGAGCGTGAGGCCCTTGCGGCCGGCGGTCATCACCGCATCGAGCAGCTCGCTCGGCCCATGCACCACGAGGCTCGTGTCCTTGCGCTTGAGCGTCGCGGGCCTGGCATAGACTTCTTGCAGGTGCTCGGCGAAGCTGTCGAGCTTGAGCGCATCGGCCGAGGCGATGAACGGCCCGTCGATCAGATGGGATTCCATAACCCCGCGCAATTCCCGCCAGAAGCGCAAGCCGCCCTCCGGCAAGGCCTCGCCATGCCAGCCGCGCTCGGTCTCCTCGGACAAGGCATCGAGCCGCTTGGCGATATAGGCGGCGGCCGCTTGCGCCTGCTTGACGTCCTTCAACACCGTGGGGTTGAGCGCGCCCGCGATCGCCGCCTGCTCGACGATGAAGCGCGGGTAACGGCTGTGCAGGCCTTTGAGGATCATGCCGATCCTCCGTGCCGTCTCCACGATGTCGCGCAAATCGGCCCCGGCGCGGGTCGCACTCGCGCCGGTGACGAGCACGGCGTCCTCCAGCCCCTCGCCGATGAGATAATCCTCGAGCGCCTTCTCGTCCTTGAGATAGCGCTCGGACTGGCCGCGCTTCACCTTGTAGAGCGGGGGCTGGGCGATGAACAAATGCCCGGCCTCGACCAGGCTTTGCATCTGCCGGTAGAAGAAGGTGAGCAGCAGCGTACGAATATGCGCGCCGTCCACATCGGCGTCGGTCATGATGATGACCTTGTGGTAGCGGAGCTTGGCGAGATCGAACTCGTCATGACCGATTCCGGTGCCGAGCGCGGTGATGAGCGTGCCGATCTCCACACTCGACAGCATCTTGTCGAAACGCGCCCGCTCGACGTTGAGGATCTTGCCGCGCAATGGGAGCACGGCCTGGAAGGCGCGGTCGCGCGCCTGCTTGGCGCTGCCACCGGCGGAATCGCCCTCGACCAGGAACAGCTCCGACTTGGCGGGATCGCGCTCCTGGCAGTCGGCCAACTTGCCGGGAAGCGAGGCGAGGTCGAGCGCGCCCTTGCGGCGGGTCAGCTCGCGCGCCTTACGCGCGGCTTCGCGCGCCGCCGCGGCCTCGACGATTTTCTGCACGATGTTGCGGGCCTCGCCGGGATTTTCCTCGAACCATCCCGACAGCGCGCCGGCCATGACGCTCTCGACCACCGGACGCACCTCGGAGGAAACGAGCTTGTCCTTGGTTTGGCTCGAGAATTTCGGATCGGGGACCTTGATCGAGAGCACGCAAGTGAGCCCCTCGCGGGCATCGTCGCCGGTCAGCGCCACCTTCTCCTTCTTCGCGATGCCCGACTCCGCGGCATAAGTGTTGACGGTGCGGGTCAGCGCCGCGCGGAAGCCGGCGAGATGGGCGCCGCCGTCGCGCTGCGGGATGTTGTTGGTGAAGCAGAGCACGTTCTCGTGGTAACTGTCGTTCCACCACAGAGCCGCCTCGACCGTGATCTTCTGCTGCTGCTTCTCCACCACGATGGGCTCTTGGATCAGCGGGTGCTTGGTGCGGTCGAGGAAGCGGACGAAGGCGCGCAGGCCTCCCTCGTAGCGCATCTCCTCGACCTTGGGCTCGACCCCGCGAAGGTCCGACAAGACGATGCGTACGCCTGAATTGAGGAACGCCAGCTCGCGCAGCCGATGCTCGAGCGTTGCGTAGTCGAACTCGACCATGGTGAAGGTTTTGGTACTTGGCACGAAAGTGATGCGCGTTCCGGTCTTGCCATCCGCATCGGCGACGGGCTTGAGCGGCGACTCGGGGACACCGTCGGCGAAGCGCATGAAATGCTCCCTGCCGTCGCGCCAGATGGTGAGATCGAGCCTGGAAGAGAGCGCGTTGACGACCGACACGCCGACGCCATGCAGGCCGCCCGAGACCTTGTAGGAGTTCTGGTCGAACTTCCCGCCGGCATGGAGCTGGGTCATGATCACTTCAGCCGCCGAGACGCCCTCGCCCTTGTGGATCTCGGTCGGGATGCCCCGTCCGTTGTCGGTGACGGTGACCGAGCCGTCGGCATTCAACGTGACCATGATCTCGTCGGAGAAGCCGGCCAACGCCTCGTCGATGGCGTTGTCAACCACCTCGTAGACCATGTGATGCAGACCCGAGCCGTCATCGGTGTCGCCGATATACATGCCCGGCCGCTTGCGGACGGCATCGAGGCCTTTCAGCACCTTGATCGATTCCGCGCCGTACTCGGAGGCGGCGGCTTCTTTGCGTTTGGAGGCTGGTGTCATCATTCCCTGAAACGGTTGTTGGTGCTGTGGCGGGCGAGCGCCGCCGCACGTGAATTAGGCTCCGATAATACCCCGATTCACAGCAAAGATTTGAGCGTGTTCGGCTATCGAGGCGAACAGGGCGCGGTCCGTCCCGGTCATCCAGGCCTGGGCCTTGAGGGCCAGAATCTGGCCAAAAAGGGCCTCGCGGCGCGCCTCGTCGAGATGTGCCGCCACCTCGTCCAACAGGACCAGCGGGGGGACGCCTTCAAGCTCGTTGATCAGCTCGGCCTTGGCGAGGATGAGCCCCACGAGAAGCGCCTTCTGCTCGCCCGAGGAGCACTGCGCTGCGGGGGCGTCTTTCGGCCCATGTATGACAATTAGGTCGCTCAAATGCGGTCCTTCAAGGGCCCGGGCGGCGGCACGATCGCGCTCGCGCCCCTCTTCGAGAGACGCGCGGAATTGATCCTCGACCTCGGTGGCGGAGTGCGTGGAAAGCGCCGCTTCGAGCCGCCCCTCGAGGGCGACCGAAGCCCAAGGGAAGGGGCCTTCGCCACGCTCTGCGCGCATGCGCTCGATCAGCGCCACCAGCCGGCCCGTCGCGTCGAGCCTTGCGGCGGCGATTGCCGTGCCCGCTTCCGCCATCTGCTGTTCGAGTCCCTCGAACAGAGCACGCGACCCCTCCCGCATCTGGAACAGCCGGTTCCTCTGTCGCATCGCCCGGTCGTAGCGGCCAAGCGGGCTCCGCATCTTGGGATCGACGGCAAGCACGAGCCGGTCGAGAAAGCGCCGCCGCTCGGAGGCGGAACCGGTGAACAGACCGTCCATGGCGGGGATAAGCCAGACCAGATTGACATATTCTGCGAGGGCGCCCGCGCTCTGCTCTTTGCCGGCGATCCGAACGGTTCGGCCGGCCGTCTCCTCGCGCGCGCCGGCGGCAAGGCCGGTGCCGATCTCGACCTCATCCTCGCGCGACACCACTCTTGCCGCGACGGCGAAGCCGCCGGCGCCGTCATTGCGGCAAAGCTCGCCATAGGGGCGTCCACGCAAGCCGTGCCCCGGACCGAGCAGCGAAACGGCCTCGATCAGGTTGGTCTTGCCCGCGCCATTGTCGCCGACAAGCACCACGGGCCGCGCATCCAAAGCGAGTTCGGCCCGCGCATAGTTGCGGAAATCGGTAAGCTTCAGGGTGCGAACAAACAGCCGGGCCTTGGCGGGGTCGCCTGCGATCGCCTCAACCTCGCCCGGTCCCTTGCGACGGGCCCTCATACGCGCATCGGCATGAGCACATAGAGCGCGGAGGTATCCTTGCCGTCGCGCACCATGGTGGGAGAACCGGGATCGGCCAGTTGGAACTCGGCCGTGCCGCTTTCGAGCTGCCCCGAAATATCGAGCAGATAGCGGGCATTGAAGCCGATCTCCAGGGGATCGAAGCCATATTCGACGGGCAGCTCCTCGGTGGCGCTGCCGCTGTCCGGATTGTTGACCGAAAGCGTGAGCTTGCCGTCGGTGATGGTGAGCTTTACCGCGCGGCCCTTGTCGCTCGACAAGGTCGAGACCCGGTCGACCGCCTGGGCGAAGGCGGCGTTGTCCACCTCCATCTTCTTGTCGTTCGCCTGCGGGATGACCCGCTCGTAGTCGGGGAAAGTACCGTCGATCAGCTTGGAGGTGAGCACCACGCGGGCGGTGGAGACCCGGATCTTCGCGGGCGAAAGCTCGATGCGAACTTCGCCCTCGCCATCCTCGACCAGCTTGGCGAGTTCGAGCACGGTCTTCCGGGGCACGATCACGCCCGGCATGTCCTTGGCTCCCGGCGGCAGGGGCAACTCGACCTGGGCGAGCCTATGCCCGTCGGTCGCGACCGCGCGCAACACCGGCTTGCCGCCGCTCTGCGCGCCGTGGAGATAGATTCCGTTTAGATAGTAGCGGGTCTCCTCGGTCGAGATCGCGAACCGCGTCTTGTCGATCAGACGTTTCAGGTCGGCCGCTGGCAGGCCGAAGTTATGGCCGAGATCGTCGACGCTCAGCGCGGGAAAATCGTCGGCCGGGAGCGTCTGTAGCGAGAATTGAGCCGGGCCGCTGGTGATCGACAGGCGTCCCTGATCGCCGTCTTTGGCCAACTCGATTTCGGCGCCCTCGGGAAGTTTGCGCACGATGTCGTAGAACATATGGGCGGGCACGGTGGTCGAGCCTTCGCCCTTGGCGCGCACCGGCACGGTCTCGACCAACTCCATGTCGAGATCGGTGGCGGTCAGCTTCAGCTCGTTCCTGGCCGCGGCGATGAGAACGTTCGAAAGGATGGGAATGGTGTTGCGGCGCTCGACCACGCTCGCCACATGGGCGAGCGCCTTGGCCAGGCCGGGTTTGTCGATGGTGAACCGCATGGTTGCCCGATACCCCGAAATGAACGATTCCCGCCGGTAAGTTCGACCCTGGCCGAAGCGCTTTTTGCTCCAGTCCGACCCTGACGAAGGCGTGGTTGAGGTGCCCTAAGGGCTCGAACTTGACGCGATAGCGGGGAATTTGCAAGAGCGGGCGGGGGGACGCCTTGGCTTGGGATCCAAGCCCCCCTCCCGCCTTCCCCTTATTCGCGGAGCAGGCGTTTCAGAAGCTCAATCTCCTCGCGGAGCTGGTTGTCGTCATTCATCAACTGCTCGATCTTGCGGATCGCGTGCAGCACGGTGGTGTGGTCGCGGTTACCGAATCTCCGGCCGATCTCGGGCAGGGAGCGCGAGGTCAGCAGCTTTGCCAGATACATGCCGATTTGGCGTGGCCGCACGATCGAGCGATTGCGGCGTCCCGACAGAAGATCGCCCCGGTTGACGCCGTAATGCTTCGACACCGTGCGCAAGATGTCGTCGATGCGAACGCGCCTTGGCTCGGCCCCGCGCATCAGGTCGCGCACGATCTGTTCGGCGGTCTCGAGCGTCACCGGTTGATCGGTGAGCTGGAAGCTCGCGCGCAGCCGGTGAACGGCCCCCTCGAGCTCGCGCCCGCTCTCGGTCAAGCGTTCGGAGAGAAAAGCGATGACGCTGTCGGAGATGGAGAGGCCCCTGGTTTCGGAGCAAGCCTCGGTCGCGCGCTTTTCCAGGATCTTGTGGCGCAGTTCGTAGTCCATGACGCCGATCTCGGCGACGAGGCCCCCGCCAAGCCGCGAGCGCATGCGCATGTCGAGCTTGTCAAGCTGGGTCGGCGCCCGGTCGGCGGCGACCACCACCTGACGCCCGCCGTCGATCAGCGAGTTCAAGGTGTGACAGAACTCCTGCTGGATGGTCGGACCTTGCAGGAACTCCATGTCGTCGATTAGGAGAATGTCGATCCTGCGCAGCTTCTCCTTGAAGGCGAGCGCGTCGCGCGCGCGCAAGGCCTGGACGAAACCCGACATGAAGCGCTCGGCGGTGAGATAAAGGACCTGGGCCTCGGGCTTTCGCTGCTTCACGTCCCAGGCGATGGCGTGCAGCAGGTGGGTTTTGCCGAGTCCCACATTGCCGTGCACGAACAAGGGATTGAACAAGGGTTGGGGGGCCGAGAACGCCCCGGCCACCTCTTGCGCGGCGGCGTAAGCGAGGCGGTTCGAGGTGCCGACCATGAAGCTCACAAAGCTGAGCCTGGGGTCGAGCGGCGACCCCTCGAAGCCGCCATAACCGGTGCGCAGCGGCAGCGGCAGCGGCGCCGGCTCGGCCATCGCCGGCGGCTCCGGACTTCGCCTCGGGCGCGGCGGCTCTTTAGGCGCCTCGGTACCGAAATGCGGCTGCCTCACCTTGAATTCGACGCGCTCGACTTTCGGCCATTCGGCGCGCGCGAGCCTCAGGACGAAGTCGTAATAGTGAGAGCGGAGCCAGTTGCGCAGGAAGCGGGTCGCCACGGTGAGATGGACGACCTCGCCGTCCACCTGCTCGACCTCGATCCCCCTGAACCAACTGGCGAATACGTCCTCTCCCAGCTCAGCGCGTAACCGGCCCTTGACCCTCGCCCAAGCATCGCTTGGCGCGCACTGCTCTTGCTGTGCCACGGTTTCTGCTCTTTCCCATTCTTTTCGTTCGCGCCGTTACGCACCGCACGCCTCATACATGAGCAGTCAACAAAGTCGACGCGGACAGTCATGACCGTCCCTATGACTTACCCCGACCCTAGCTTTGCTGCCAGGGCAGACCAATCGCTTTCCACCCCGAGAGGGCACCGCGATGCCTCCCGTCGTCAAGCGGTCCTTCGAAACCGCAAGCGACATTGTGGCAAGCGCTGTATCCCATCACCGCCATCGCCTTGGCCGCAGCCAGGCTCCGGGTTCCCGAACGGCAGATAAAGAAGAGATCATCCCCCAAACCCACACCAAGCGCCTTGAGCTCGCCGGCCAAACGCTCCGCGAAACGGGGATCAACCGCCTGATCTGGAAAAGTCTGCCACTCGACGAGGACAGGCCGTTTGCCAACAGATCCGAGGTCCGGAATCCCCACATAGGTCCACTCGGCGCGCGTTCGCACATCGATGAGTTGCGATCGGGGATGTGACCGGAGGCTCTCCCACACGGCCTCTACGCCGACATCATCGACCGCCTTCTCGTCGCTCTGTGCGCTCAAAGGAAACGCCCTCTCCTGAAAACAAGAGTACGACCTAAGAACAAATTTGGTGTTGGTACCAATAGGTAGTGGCTACCAGGCGAAAAAGACCACGACCACCCACAGAATACGCATTAACGTTCCACAAGATTTCCACCATCCTTGCACCGAAGACAACGAAAACCTTTCCCAGCTATCGCCGGGTCCAAGGTACTCAATTGTGAAGGAGGGGAATGCCCCGTTCGGATGATTGGACTATACACATGCCCAACCCGCTGATCAAGCGAGGGGCCGGATTGTCGCGCTTCGTGACGCCCCGGGGAAGCGATCCGCGGCGAGCCGCGCAAGTCCCTGTCTCGCAAGCTGGATTCATGGAAGGGCCGCGCGCGTCCGGCGGACGAGCGCGGCATTTGTCGAGCGCGGCTCTGCACGAATTTTTTTTGCGGGCCTGTCGTGAAATTGGCGCGCGGCGCAGCGCTCGCTTGGCTCTTAACGACAAGCGGTTGAAATATTCGTTGAATCGACATGAGAGGGCAGCCCTGAGGCGCGGTGTCTGTTGCCATGAAGCAACAGGAGAGGTTTTTTTGTCTAGCGCTTTCCCATCACGCCGACGCGCTTGGCCAGACGCGACATTTTGCGCGATGCCGAATTGCGGTGGACGATGCCTTTCTGTGCCGTACGCGCGATGACCGGCTCCGCCTCTTTCAAGGCCGCCGCGGCAGCCTCCTTATCGCCGGAGGCGATGGCCTCCTCGACCTTGCGTACGGAACTTCTGAGGCGCGTTCGCCGCGCCTTGTTGACGACGGTCCGGCGGGTCGCCTGGCGAGCGGCTTTCTTCGCCGATTTGGTGTTGGCCATGGGACTTGGTCCTCGAAGCGCGCCTCAACCTTCAGTTTATGGCGCGGCTGGGCGGTTGGGATGATCGGGGTGCTCTATAACGAGCGCTCGGAGCAGCGTCAACCGGGCCACGAAGCGGCCGCCCCGCGGCGCGGAGGCACGCGGAGGCAATTGACAGCGCAACATCCCGGTGGCTCTTCTGTCGCCGCCCCTTGGAGGGGCTAGAAAGCGTCCTATGCGTGTCCTGGTTACCGGCGCCGCCGGCTTCATTGGCTATCACACGGCGGCGCGCCTGCTCGACCGCGGGCACGAAGTGATCGGCTTCGACAATCTCAGTCCCTATTACGACGTGTCGTTGAAGGAGGCCCGTCTTCAACGCCTCAAGGAACACGAGCGCTTTCGCTTCCTAAAGGGCGATCTCGCCGACCGGACCATCGTCGAGACGACCTTCGCCGAGGAGCGGCCCGAGCGCGTCATCCACCTCGCCGCCCAGGCCGGCGTTCGTTACTCGCTCAACCACCCGCACGCTTACATCAGTTCCAACGTCACCGGCTTTCTGCATGTGCTTGAAGGCTGCCGGCACCACGGCGTCGAGCATCTCGTCTATGCCTCGACCAGCGCGATCTATGGCGCCAACCGCAAGCTTCCCTTCGCCGTAAGCGATAATGCCGATCATCCCGTCAGTCTGTACGGGGCGACTAAGAAGGCTAACGAGTTGATGGCGCATTCTTATGCCCACCTCTTCGGCCTCCCCGTGACCGGGCTCAGATTCTTCACAGTCTACGGCCCGTGGGGACGGCCCGATATGTCGCTGTTCCTCTTCACCCGCGCGATCCTCGCCGGCGAGCCGATCCAGGTGTTCAACTACGGCCAGCATTCGCGGGACTTCACCTATATCGACGATGCGGTCGAAGGCGTGTTGCGCAGCCTCGATCTCGTAGCCACGCCCGATCCCGATTGGCGCCCCGAAACCCCCGGCCCGGCAACCTCCGCGGCACCCTACCGGCTTTACAATATCGGCAATCACAGCCCCGTCGCCCTGCTCGATTACATTGCGGCGATCGAGAAGGCCCTTGGGCGCAAGGCCAAGATCGAGCTCGTCCCGCAACAGCCGGGCGACGTCGAAGCGACCTATGCCGATGTCGAAACGCTTAAAGCGGCGACCGGATTTCAGCCTTGGACCCCTCTCGAAGAGGGCATCGAGCGCTTCGTCGCCTGGTACCGCGACTATTACCGGGCGTGAGCGTCAATTGGGCTTCCACCGGGTCTCTAGCGCTGACAGGTGGGACAATAGAAGGTCGAGCGCCCTGCCTGGACGATGCGGCGTACGCTCCCGCCACAGCCTTTTCTGGGGCATGCCCTGCCTTCGCGGTCGTAAGTCTTGAAGCGGTGCTGGAAGCGGCCGAGCCTGCCATCGGCGCGCCTATAGTCGCGGAGCGAGGAGCCGCCGGCCTTGATCGCGTCCGCGAGCACGCCCTTGATGGAAGCGACCAGGTCCCGGGTCTTTTCGGTCGGCTTTCCCGACTTGGTGGCGAGCGTCCCGGCCCGTCGCAACGGAGAGATACCCGCGCGGTGCAGCGCCTCGCAGGCATAGATATTGCCGAGCCCGGCGACCAGCTTCTGGTCTACGAGCGCCGCTTTGATCGATGTGGCCTTGCCCTTGAGGCGCTTTGCGAGCCATTCCGGGGTGAAGGCGGAGCTCAAGGGCTCGACCCCGAGATCCCTGAAGAGCGCATGGCCTTCGAGTGCGTCGGACGGCACGAGGTCCATGAGCCCGAAGCGCCGGGCATCGCTGTAGCGCAGCGTTGTTCCGTCGCCGAGATGAAACACAATATGCTCGTGCTTCGGCGGACGTTCTTGCGCGGGCACGAACTCACCGAACGCGACCGGAGCGTCATCAAAGCCTTGAGACGTGTTGGCACGCTTGCGGGAAGGGCGCTTGCTCCGGCGCGGGCAGTCTATGCTGAAGCGTCCCGTCATCCCGAGATGCATGACCAGCACCTCGCCGCCGTCGAGCCGGGCAAGCAGATATTTGGCGCGCCGGTCGAGCGCCTCGACCTTGCGCCCCGTGAGCCGCTTGGCGAAGTTGCTGGGAAGCGGAAAACGCAAATCGGCACGCCTCTGTTCGACGCGCGCGAACGCGTTGCCGACGAGGAACGGCTCGAGGCCCCGGCGCACGGTTTCGACCTCGGGGAGTTCCGGCATGGCGATCCGCTTTTACCGCAGTGCGAGTAAGATGCGTTGCGCCGCAACGATAGCTTGAGCCTGGGGCTTGCGCTATTGTCAGCGTCAAATGCCCGAAGACCTCAAAGGTCCCGCCCCCGCCAAATCCAAGACGAGCTTCGGCTTCGCCCGCGTGGGAGAAGACGCCAAGCAGGGCTTGGTGAACGATGTCTTTGCCAGGGTCGCGCGGCGCTACGATTTGATGAACGATTTGATGTCGGCAGGCCTTCACCGGCTATGGAAAAACGACCTCGTCTCTTGGCTTTCCCCGCCGAAGAGCGGCGTTCCTTACACAATTCTCGATGTCGCCGGCGGTACCGGCGACGTGGCCTTGCGGGCGCTTAAGGCTTCGGGGGCGAGCGCTTCGGCGGTGATATGCGACATCAGCGCCGAAATGATCGAGGCCGGACGGGCAAGGGGAGGGGGCGCGCGGCTCACCTTCGTGCGCGGCAATGCCGAAGCCTTGCCTTTCGCCAGAGCAAGCTTCGATGCCTACACCGTCGCCTTCGGCATGCGCAATCTCACACATCTTGAAGCCGCGCTTGCCGAGGCCTTCCGCGTGCTCAAGCCGGGCGGCCGGTTCCTATGCCTTGAATTTTCGGCCGTCGAAATGCCCCTGCTGGACAGGCTGTACGATGCCTATTCCTTCAATGCCATCCCGGTCCTCGGGGGGCTGGTGGCCGGCGACAGCGCCTCCTACCGTTATCTCGTCGAGAGCATCCGCCGGTTCCCCGCTCAGGAAAACTTCACGCAATTGATCGAGAATGCGGGCTTCGAGCGGGTGCGTTACCGGAACCTCAGTGGCGGGATCGCCGCCATCCATTCCGCCTGGCGTCTGTGATAAGTCCTTAGCATGAGCGCGATCGGCAATATGGCGCGGTTAACCAAGGCGGGCGCCGTCCTCGCCTGGTCGGGCGCGCGCGTGCTTCCCGAGCAGGCGAACCTGCCGGCCCCACTCGCGCTCTTCGCCCGTGTCACCGCGCCGCTCCGCAAGAACGGAGCAGGCGAGCGAGGGAACGAGACCAAGCTCTCCGCCGCGCTCACCTCGCTCGGGCCGTCATACATAAAGCTCGGCCAGTTCCTCGCCACCCGCGACGATATCATCGGCCGCGAGCTTGCCCGCGATTTGTCCACCCTCCAGGACCGCCTGCCGCCCTTCTCGCAAAGCGAGGCGAAGGCGGCGGTCGAGGAGGCGCTCGGCGCGCCGATCGACAAGCTCTATGTCGAATTCGGGCCGCCGGTCGCCGCCGCCTCGATCGCCCAGGTGCACAAGGCGAAGCTGCGCGGGCCCGGCGGCGAGCTGACGCCGGTCGCCGTCAAGGTGCTCAGGCCCGGCATCGAGCAGCGCTTCCAGAGAGACCTCGACAGCTACGTCTTCGCCGCGCGCATGATCGAGCGCCTCCATCCGCCCTCGCGCCGCTTGCGGCCGATTGCCGTGGTCGACACCTTGGCCAAGTCCGTCGCCATCGAGATGGACCTCCGCATGGAGGCCGCCGCCATCTCCGAGATGGCCGAGAACACGAAGAACGACGAGGGCTTCCGCGTGCCGGGCGTCGATTGGGCGCGAAGCGCGCGACGCGTGCTCACCCTCGAATGGATCGACGCCATACCGATAGCGGATCGCGAAGGTCTCGCCGCCGCCGGTCACGACGTGAAATCGCTCGGGCCGCGTCTGATGCAGACCTTCCTTCGCCACGCCATGCGCGACGGCTTCTTCCACGCCGACATGCATCCGGGAAATCTTTTCATCGACGCCGAAGGGCGCATCGTCGCCGTCGATTTCGGCATCATGGGGCGGCTCGGCCTGAAAGAGCGGCGCTTCCTCGCCGAGATCCTCTATGGCTTCTTGAAACGCGATTACACCCGGGTCGCCGAAGTTCATTTCGAGGCGGGCTATGTGCCGCGCAAGCACGCTGTCGCGCAGTTCGCGCAAGCCTTGCGCGCCATCGGCGAGCCGATCATGGACCGGCCGGCCAGCGAGATTTCGATGGCCCAGCTGCTCGGTCAGCTGTTCCAGTATACCGAAGTCTTCGACATGCAGACGCGCCCCGAACTTCTGCTGCTGCAAAAGACCATGGTGGTGGTCGAGGGCGTCGGCCGCAGCCTCGATCCCGAACTCAACATGTGGGTCGTGTCCGAGCCGGTGGTGAAGGAGTGGATGGAGAAGGAATTCGGCGCGGGTGCCCAGTTCGAGGCGGCGGCGCAGGGTGCTGCCTCGGTCGGACGCCTCATGGGCGACATCCCGAGGCTGCTCGGCCAGGCCGAGCGCACCGCCGAGGCGCTGTCGGCGATGGCCGAGGATGGCTTGCGGCTCGACAATCACACCGTCGAGCGACTGGCCGAGGCGCAAGCCCGCGAGGGCAGGGCAAGCCGCGTCGGCATCTGGATCGGTGCTCTGGCGCTTGCGGCAATCGCGCTTGCGCTTCTGTTCTGATTTTCCCGCTCTCCCCTTGGGGGAGAGCACGCGCCGCGTCTTTATGCGCTACCGCTCCGCTGCTTGAGCGCAAGCGGCGCGGTGAGGGGTTAGGCGCGAAGCGCCGTCATAGAAACCCCCTCACCCGGCTCGCCGCTTGACGCGGCTCGCCACCCTCTCCCACGAGGGGAGAGGGG
>JACMJU010000008.1 GCA_014380485.1 Methyloceanibacter sp. | reverse complement strand
GCGAAGCGCGACGCAGGCGGATCCCCTTACCGGTTCGCCCGCGCGTGCCAGGCCGCGCGCGCCGGCCTCACCTCAACCGCGCCTCGCTCGGGAACGCTCGGATAGTTTTCCATCACGCGCTTGCGCGGGAAGGTGACGATCACCTCGGTGCCGTAGCGCAGCCTGCTCTTGAGCTCGAAATTGCCGTCATGGAGCTCGGTCAAACCCTTGGTGATGGGCAGCCCCAGCCCGGTGCCGCCTTCGGCGCTCTGTTGGGCGAGCGAGCCCTGGCCGAAGCTCTTCAAGACGCGCGGGATCTCGTCCTCGGGAATCCCGGGGCCGGTGTCCTTGACGCTTAAATATTGGCCGCCGGTCGCGGTCCGTCCGATCTTCAGGGTGACGGTGCCGCCGGTCGGGGTGAATTTGATGGCGTTCGACAGGAGGTTGAGGCAAATCTGGCGCATGGCCCGCTCGTCGGCCCACAGCTCCGGCAGGTCCGGCTCGAAGGTCTCGACCAACTTGAGGCCCTTGTTCTCGGCGCGCAGCCGCATCAGCCGGTGGCACTCCGCGACCACGCCGGCAAGGTCGAGCGGCGCCTCGCGCAACTCGTAGCGGCCGGCCTCGATGCGGCTGATATCGAGAATCTCGTTGATGAGATTGAGCAGGTGCTGACCGCTCCGGTGGATGTCGCCGGCATATTCCTTGTAGGTGGGGTTGGCGTGGGCCCCCAGGATCTCGGCGCGCATGATCTCGGAAAAGCCGAGGATGGCGTTGAGCGGCGTGCGCAGCTCGTGGCTCATGGTGGCAAGAAAGCGGGATTTGGCGAGGTTCGCTTCCTCGGCTCTGAGGCGCGCCTCATCGGAGATCGATTTTGCCTGTTCGAGTTCGGCGATCAGCGCATCCTTTTCGGCGCGAAATTCGAGCATGGCCACGACGGTCGCGTTGAGCCCCTTCATCAGCCAGATGAAGTAAATGTAAACGCCGACCGCCATCGCCGCCATCGCCCAGTAAAACGGGTTGTCGAGCAGCGCGAAGCGAATGACGATGGCGGCGGTCATTGGCAAGGTGCCGGCGTAGACGATCGGCATGACCGTCGAGGCGAACAGCACCCGCATCGAGATGACGACGAGGAGCGTGGCGAAGATGAAGGTGTGAGCGGCTTCGCCTTGGGTGGCGGGGCTGATAAAGGCGACGCCCGCCCAGCACACGCCGTAGAGGAACTCGGCGGCGGTGATCTTGGCGCGCCAGGCCGGGGTCTGAGCGTCGTCGCGCGGCGCCTTGATGAATTGCCGGCACAGGCTGACGAGGATGCCCTTGGCCACGAATACGGTGGCGAGCCAGAGCAGCAATTCCCGCGGCGGGGCCCAGAACATGGCGCCCATGGCCACGATGATGGCGAGCAGAGGGGTGGTGATCGCGGCCGACAGCTCGTTGCGCACGAACATCGCCAGGAGCTCGTATTCGAACTCCAGCCTGCCGCCGGATTTGTGGGCGAGTTTTTCGCGCGCCTCCCGCAGGCTGCGATACGCGCGCCGCCTGCTACTGGCAGCTGCCGGGGCGGCTCGGTGAGCCTCGGCTGACGCGCGCGCTGACATGCTTAGGTGACCCGCAACGACCTGACTGACAAAAAAAGCAAGACCTCCCAAAGGCCTATGCCGTTGGGACGCCGCCCCGACCCTCGCCAAGGCCGGCCCAGAACTATCTACGGAAATCCCTAACGGTGTGTTTACTCTCGCTCCGTGCTGAGACGGGCTAAGATCGGGGCAATGCGACTGACCATCATCGGCTGCGGCGACGCCTTCGGCGCCGGCGGCAATCTCCAGACCTCATTCCTGGTTCGCGCCGCGGCCTCGACCTTTCTGATCGATTGCGGGGCCTCCACGCTGATCGGTATGCGCCGGCTCGGGCTTCAGCCAAACGACCTCGACACCGTGTTCGTCAGCCATCTGCACGGCGATCATTTCGGCGGGCTGCCTTGGCTGTTGGTGGATGCCATCTATGCCAGCGACCGAAGGCGGCCGCTCACGGTGACGGGGCCCAAGGGTATTGCCGCGCGTTTCGCCATCGCCGCAGAGGCGCTCTATCCCGGCATCACCGGGATCAAGCGGAATTTCGAGTTCACCTTCCGGGAATATGAGGAGCGGAAGCCGCTTGAAGCCGGTGGCGTCACCGTCACGCCCTTCGAGGTGAAGCATCCCTCGGGCGCGCCGCCTTATGCGCTGCGATTTGCGCTCGACGGCAAGGTGCTTGCCTTTACCGGCGACACCGGCTGGGTCGAAGCGCTGTGCGAGGCGGCGCGCGGCGCCGATTTGCTGATCTCGGAGTGCTTCCAATACGATGTGAAGCTGCCCATCCATCTCGACTACAAGACCATCGACGCCAATTACGAGCGCCTCGGGGCGAAGCGCGTGCTCCTCACCCATATGGGGGAGGCCATGCTGGCTTCGACCGACAAAATCGACGCCTCGCGCTATCTCATCGCCCGCGACGGCCTGATCCTCGATCTATGACCGCGCCCCCGGGCGAGATTCGGCGCCTCCTCGCTGCCATCCGCGCTTGCCGCCATTGCGTCGAGGCGCCGCAAGGCAAGCCTCTGCCGCATGAGCCGCGTCCCGTCTTAAGGGCAAGCGCCACGGCGCGGCTTGCCGTGTGCAGCCAGGCGCCCGGCACCAAGGTGCACGAATCGGGCACGCCCTTCACCGACCGATCGGGCGACCGCTTGCGGGCGTGGATGGGGATCAGGCCGGAAGAATTCTACGACGAGGCCCGCGTCGCCATTGTGCCCATGGCGTTCTGCTTTCCCGGTCAGGATGCGAACGGCGCCGATCTGCCGCCGCGGCGCGAATGCGCGCCGCGCTGGCATCGAGAGCTGTTCGCGGCGCTGCCCCAGCTCGAACTCGTGCTGGCGGTCGGCTCCTACGCGCAAAAATGGCATCTCGGCGAGGTGGCGGGGGTGACGCTGGAGGAAACGATGCGCGATTGGCGGACGCATCTTGGGCGGAAGCGGGTTCCGCGCGTGCTTCCGCTGCCGCACCCCTCCTGGCGCAACAATGCTTGGCTTAAGGAGAATATTTGGTTCGAGCAGGAGCTTTTGCCCGTATTGCGGCGCCAGGTCAGGCGGCTGCTGTGAGATCGCTCTTGTGAGTTGAAGAAAAATAATCTACGAGAGGGGTAGAAATAGACAGCTGATAGAATAATTTTCCCTCATTCGCGGCGTTTCCCGAAAGATGTGGTTGGTCCCATGCTGGATCGAATGGACAAAAAGATCCTCGATATCCTGCAAAACGATTGCACCCTGCCGGTCGCCGAAATCGGCAAGCGGGTCGGGCTCTCGACCACGCCGTGCTGGCGCCGCATCCAGAAGCTCGAGGAATTGGGGGTGGTCCTGCGGCGCGTCGCCGTGCTCGACGCCAAGAAAGTCAATGTCGGGGTCACCGTGTTCGTGTCCATCACCACGAGCCATCACACCCAAGACTGGCTCGACCGTTTCCACGCGGCGCTCAACGAGTTTCCGGAGGTTGTCG
>JACMJU010000047.1 GCA_014380485.1 Methyloceanibacter sp. | reverse complement strand
CGCCTCCGCCAGCGGGCTCGCTGGGCACGACTTGTGGCGCAGTGCCGCTCGCCGCCGGCCCGGGTGCCGCCGGCGCCTCCACTTGAGGCAAGGGTTGGATAGGCTGCGCGGCAATTTCCGCCGGCGGGGCAGCTGTTGTAGACGCCGGTCCCACCGCGACGCGTACCCGTTGCTGAGATGACAGCGCGCGCGTCCCGTCGGGCGAAGTGATCTTCAAAGAGAGCGCATGATCGCCCGAGGGAAGCGGCTTCTCCAAGACCGCGCTCCACTCACCTTGAGCATCGGCCGTGGCCGCGGCCACCGTCGTGCCGCCGTTTTGGATGCTGACCTGCCAGCCCGGCGCGGCGCGGCCTGCGACCACGCCCTCGCCATCGGGCTCGATCACCACCACATCGAAGCTCGGCACCGTCGTAGGTTCGGCCTCCGGCTCCACGGCGCCGGCAGCGTTCGCCTTTTTCCCCGTCGCGGGCGCGGACTCAGGGAGAGCCGCTGTCGGCGGCTGCGCCGCCTGAGGAAATTGGGGCGGCAAGGCGGTGCCGGCCGCATCTTTGGCGCCATCGGGGCGAAGCCCGCTCCCCTGCTGATAGAGGTAGATTGCGCCCGCGCTGACCAGAAGGCCAACACCTATGGCGACAACGATGGCGATGGTCTTTCGGCCGCTCATCCGTTCTTCCTTGGCCGGCGGTTGTGATGCCCTCCGCCGCTAGGGCGATGTCGCCTTGGGCGCCGGCGATTCCGAAGGCGCTTCGCCTGCCCCTGGCTTGCTTCGCTGAATAGTGACGATGGCCCGTGCCGCCAGCATGTCGGTGGCCTGGTCGTATTGATCCGCGCGCAAAGTATGACGGCCGTTCTCGAGCTTCATTCCGCTCTCGATACTCCATTTGCCGCCGTCATCCGGCATGACCGTGGCAAAGGGCTCGTCATCCAAAAACAAATAGACCTCGCTCCCCGGCAGTGCAACGCCCGCGATCGTCAGCTTGCCGGCCCCCTCGGCGGTATCCTGAAAGTCGATCGTGCTCAGTCTGATCGGGGATTTCGGCGGTGGCGATGCCGCTTCCGCCGGGGTTCCGCCTTCGGGCACGCTTGCCGCGCCGCCCGCAAACGCCGAACCGAATCCGGACGCGCTGAGCGCCAGGAGTATTGTCATGATGCCGATATACTTGCTGCTCATTCCATCATTCCTTACGCGACTTATGCTAACCGGAGCCCAAGGCAAAAAAACGTCAAACCGCGCCGGATCTTGCGGAAACTATCGAATTCGCCGGCTCCCCGCCATCGGATTGACGGGCGGCAGCCTTCCTTGACGCGCGGGCGAGCCGGGTGGCAGATGAAATCCATGAACGAAACGCACATCACATCCGAGCTACAACGCATCTGCGTCTATTGCGGATCCGGAACGGGCAGAAACCGGGCCTTTGTCCAGGCCGCGCGCAATTTCGGCCGTCTCCTGGCCGCCTTGCGCATCGGCCTCGTCTATGGCGGCGGCAGTCTTGGGCTCATGGGCGAGATCGCCCGTTCGGTACTCGACCACGGCGGCCACGTCACCGGCATCATCCCCGGCTTCCTCAGCGAGCGCGAGCATATGCTGGTCGAGGCCCAGGAGCTCATCGTCGTCGACGACATGCATCAGCGCAAGCAGATGATGTTTGCCAAGTCGGACGCCTTCGTGGCGCTCCCCGGCGGACTCGGTACGCTCGAGGAATTCGTCGAGCAGCTCACCTGGTCGCAGCTTGGCCGCCATGCCAAGCCGATCGTGCTCGCCAATATCGAGGGCTTCTGGAATCCGCTCCTCGTCCAATTCGAGAACATGGCGGCCGAAGACTTCATTCGCCCCGGCCTCGACCTCAACTTGCTTGTAGTCGATCGCGTGGAGGACATCATTCCGACCATCGACCGGGCGCTCGCCTCCACCCGCGCCGCAGACGAGGCCCAACTCGAAGCGGAGGTCGCGGCGAAATTCTAAGCCGCATTCGCGGCCCCACGCCGCTATTCGCTCAATCGTAAGCATTCCACTCGGGATGACCGGCAAAGGCCGCTTTGCCATCGCGCGCGACCGCAACACAGAACCGGGTCGTGTGCGAATGCCGAAACACATCGTCATAGACGATGTAGCCCACGATATGGAACGGTGCGGCAATTTCCGATCGGAAGACGGTCGGTGGGGAAAAGAGCTTGAAGGGCTCCAGAACCTCGTTGGTGACGGTCCGTTTCGACCCGTCATAGCCCGGCTTCCTCCCACGCGGCTCTTGCGCCATGAACTCGACCAGCCATTCGCGGATGATCGCCGGCGTCTTGCCGTAATTCTGCATGGCCAGCCGCACCGTCGCCTGGTCATGCAAGAGAAAGAGATCGGTCGGACCGCCGAAGACATAGGCCCGCTCGACCGCGGGAATATGCGCGGCGGCGATCCGGGCGGCATTCGCCACGCGTCTCGTATAGATCCACAGCAACAGCGTCGACAGCGCGAGCAGCGCCGTGAGGGCGGCGAGGCCCCGCTCGACCGATCCGAACAAGAGCGCCTCGGCCCGGCAGGCATAGAAGCCGAGCGTTCCGATGGGGTCTTTTCCTTCGACGCATTCACCGCTCGCGCTTGTCTCTTGCGCGGGCGCGACGTTGGCCGAGTCGAGCGCATGACCGTCGCTCGGCGTGTCCGACGGCGCAGAATTGCCGTGATAGCCTTCAGTGGCCTGCGCGAGCGCGGGCGTGCCCGAGAACAGCAGTAGAAGAACGACAGCAAACCATCGCATCGCTAGGTCGCGGCTCCGCAAACAATCGGCGTGGCAATTCTTATATCTGAAACCGCATGCGGCCAACCGAAAGCGAACAGGAGGCGCGTCATTGTTTCTTTTCGGGACAGAGGGCCTTTAGGGCACCGGCGCGCCGTCGCGGATCAGTTTGTAGTTGATCGAGTCGAGGAGCGCCTCGAAGGAAGCATCGACGATATTCGGCGACACGCCTACGGTGAACCAGCGGTTTCCGGCCCCGTCGCGGCTCTCGATCAAGACACGGGTGACGGCGTCGCTGCCTCCGCTCAGGATGCGAACCTTGTAGTCCACGAGGTCGAGGTCCTCGATGAAGTTCTGATAGGGGCCGAGGTCCTTCCGCAGCGCGTTGTCGAGCGCATTCACCGGACCGTTGCCCTCCCCGACCGACATGACCGTCTCGCCGTCGATGCGCACCTTGACGGTGGCCTCTGAGACCGTGACGAGATCGCCGATCGAATTATGGCGCCGCTCCACCATGACGCGAAACGAATCCACCTCGAAGAATTGCGGCACGTTGCCGAGCGTGCGCCGGGCGAGCAGCTCGAAAGAGGCATCGGCCGCCTCATAGGCGTAGCCGTTCGCCTCGCGCTGCTTCACTTCGTCGAGGAGGCGCGCGATCCGCGGGTCGTCCTTGGGAACGACAATGCCAATGCGCTCGAGCTCGGCGAGGATATTGGAGCGTCCGGCCTGATCCGACACCAGGAGCTTGCGCCGGTTGCCGACCGCCTCGGGCGGCACATGCTCGTAAGTACGCGGGTCCTTCTGCACCGCCGAGACATGGATGCCGCCTTTATGGGCGAAAGCCGCTTCCCCCACATAGGGCGCATGCCGGTTGGGCGCCCGGTTCAACACTTCATCGACAACGCGCGAGGCATGGGTCAGCGTCCGGAGCTTCTCCGGCGTCACGCCGGTCGTGAAGCGCTCCGCATATTCGGGCTTCAGTATCAGGGTCGGGATGATCGAGGTGAGGTTGGCGTTGCCGCAACGCTCGCCGAGCCCGTTCAGCGTGCCTTGGATTTGGCGGGCGCCGGCGCGCACCGCGGCCAGCGAATTCGCCACGCCATTGTCGGTATCGTTGTGGACATGGATGCCGAGACGGTCCCCGGGGATGTGCTCGACCATTTCCGTCACGATCTTTTCGATCGCCTCGGGCAGCGTGCCGCCATTGGTGTCGCACAGCACCACCCAGCGCGCGCCCGCCTCATAGGCGGTCTTGGCGCAAGCAAGCGCGTAGCCGGGATTTGCTTTGTAGCCGTCGAAGAAATGCTCGCAGTCGATCAGCGCCTCGCGCCCGCTCGCGACCATGGCCTCGGTCGATTCTCTGATGGCGGCGAGATTCTCATCGAGGCTGATGCCGAGCGCGACCTCGACGTGAAAGTCCCAGGCTTTGGCGACGAGGCAGATGGAGGCGACCTTGGCCGCGAGCAGCGCCTGGAAGCCGGGATCGTTGGCGATGGAGCGGCCCGGCCGTTTGGTCATGCCGAATGCGGTGAGCTTGGCGTGACCGAGCGGGCGGGCTTCGGCGAAGAGCTTGGTGTCGGTCGGATTGGCACCGGGATAGCCCGCCTCGATATAGTCGATCCCGAGCGCGTCGAGCTGCTGCGCGATCAGCCATTTGTCCTCGACCGAGAAGTCGACGCCGTGGGTCTGCGCGCCGTCGCGGAGCGTGGTGTCGTAAAGGGAGAGACGTTCGCGGGCCATGATGACTTTTACACCTATCTCCTTACCTCCCCCTTGCGGGAGAGGGTCTTCCGTTTGCCGCGTCATCGCGCCACCTCCCAGGTGGTGACGAGCTCGCCGGTCTTCGGGTCCTTGGCGTCCTTCAGGATGATGCCCATCGCGGCCAGCTCGTCGCGAATGCGATCGGCCTCCTTGAAGTTCTTGGCCGCACGCGCGGCATTGCGCGCTTCAATGAGTCTGTTCACCTCCCCGCTCTCGATTGCTTCACCCACTGCTGCGGCATGAAAAGAGAGGCGGATCTCGCCGCGACCCGACGCATATACGTCTCCACCGGCGATGCGCTTTAAATCCCAAAGACTCATTCCTGGAGACGCGTTGCGTAGTAGCGAGAGCACATCAGGAAAGCCAGCCTCTGGCGTAAGATCATTGGTCTGCAGAAAAGCTGCTAGTTGTCCCACCGTCATACTGCTGGGCATTGACCTCAATAGTTTCACGAGTTCATCCGCTGGATCGGCTCCAAATCCATGGCCGGGGAAAAAACCAGTTATCGCCTCCGGCGAATAGACTAGTCCGAGGAATCTGGCGCTAGCCGCAAAAAGCTCTCGGGCCTGCTCATCGCCACTAGCCGCGGCATCTGCCAGGAAGTCCAAACGTCGAATTGCTTCCCAAGTATTAAGATCATCCTCCAGCCAACGCAGAACCTGGGTATCAATGTTGCTCGAAGGAGCAACGTCATTGAATTGAAGCCACTTGTTCCAAGTTCGCGCGCTCATTTGCAGAGTCGACAAGGTCCAATCAATCGGCTGCCGATAGTGTGTCCGTAACATGTTCAGGCGGATGACCTCACCCGGCCAATCGCTGAGCAGCTCATGCACGGTGACAAAATTGCCGAGGCTCTTCGCCATCTTCTCCCCCTCGACCTGGAGGAAGCCGTTATGCATCCACACCTGCGCCATGATCGCGGTCGCGTGGGCGCAGCGCGATTGCGCGATCTCGTTCTCGTGATGGGGGAAGACGAGGTCGATGCCGCCGCCATGAATGTCGAAGGTCGTGCCGAGATGCGCCGCCGCCATCGCCGAGCACTCGATGTGCCAGCCCGGACGTCCCGGCGCGGCAATCCCGCACGGCGACGACCACGACGGTTCGCCCGGCTTAGACGGCTTCCACAGCACGAAATCCATCGAATCTTTCTTGTACGGCGCGACCTCGACGCGCGCGCCCGCGATCATCTCGTCGAGCGACCGGCCCGAGAGCTTGCCGTAGTCCTTCATTGCTGCGACATTGAACAGGACATGATCCTCGGCCACATAGGCGCAACCCTTTTCGACCAGGCGCTCGATCATTGCCTTCATCTGCGGGATATGCTCGGTCGCCCGCGGCTCCACATTCGGCTCAAGACAGCCGAGCGCGGCCATGTCGGCGTGAAACTGCGCCTCCGTCGTCTCGGTGACGCGCCTGATGGCCTCGTTCAGGGGAAGGCTCGGATACTCCTCGGCCGCCCGCGCATTGATCTTGTCGTCGACGTCGGTGATGTTGCGAACATAGGTGACGTGCTCGGGGCCGTAGAGATGGCGCAACAGCCGGTAAAGCATGTCGAACACGATGACCGGCCGCGCATTTCCGATATGGGCGAAGTCGTAGACCGTCGGCCCGCACACATAGATGCGGACATTCCCGGCGTCGAGCGGCCGCAATGGCTCCTTCTTGCGGCTAAGCGTGTTGTACAGCGTAAGCACGACGACCAAGCCCCTTTGCCTCGAGGCTCGCCCTTCGGTTCGCGTAACTCTGAATGATGGTAAAGGGAGAACGGCCCGGGCGAGACTGATTGCTAGCCCAGAATAATGCCGCAGAAAATCATAAGGATGGGTTGCTTTTGCATCATCTTGGGACCGCTTATGGCGCCAATCAGCCGAAGCGTCAAGCAACCCATCTTATTCATGCCGCATTGACCCCCGAATTTGGCCAGGCATAATGCCATTCGGATTATCCCTCGGGGATCGGGAACATCGTGAGCGTCCGTCGTGATTTGTGGCGCGGTGTCGCGTCATTTGTACGGCCGGTCGGCGGGTCGCGCTTTGGCTTGCTCGCGCTCTGTTGCGCGGGCCTTGTCGCCGGCACGGGGGAAAGCCTGGCGCAGAGCGAGCAGCAAGCCCGCTGCATGCAGCTCCAGCAAGAGCTTGCCGCCGCACATGGCGGCGGCGGCGCGAACCGCGAGGAAGTCGGCCGTATCGAGCAACAGATCGCAGGGGCCGACCGCGTCTTCCAGGGCACTCAAGCCGCCATGGAGGACGCCGGCTGCTTCGATAGCTTCTTCATTTTCGGCCGCGGCCTGGTCCGGAGCCCGAAATGCCTCAAGATGAATGCCCGCGTCGAGGATGCGCGGCGCCAGCTCACCCAGTTTCAGCAACAGCGCCAGGCCCTCATGGGCGGCGGCGGCAACCGGCGGCGCCAGGCCGAACTTCAGGATGCTCTCGCCCGTAGCGGCTGCGGCGGTCAGTTCCGCGCCCCGCAGCCGGCGCGCCGCGGCGGACTGTTCGACTTCTTCGGTGGCGGCCGCGAGGAAGAGGAGCAGGAACTGCCCCAGACGCCGATCTATCGCAGTATCGATCCGAACGGCCGCTACCGGTCCGTTTGCGTCAGATTGTGCGACGGCTTCTTCTATCCGATCCATTACTCGACTTACGGCAGCCTGCTCGGGCCGGATGCGGAAGCCTGCCAGGCGAGCTGCGCCGCCCCGGCCGAGCTTTATGTCTATCGCAACCCCGGTCAGGAAATTGAGCAGGCCGTGTCGCTGAGCGGGTCCGCCTACATGGATCTGCCGGTCGCGTTGCGCTTCCGCAAGGAATACGTGAACGGGTGCTCCTGCAAGCAGGCCGAATACAATCCGACCGCGATCGAGGCGGCCAATAAGCATGCCGAAGCCGACCCCGGCGCTCAGCCCGCGGGTAAAGGAAAGAACAAGCCCACGGCGGCGGCCCCTCCGCCGCCGCAAGCGCCGGCACCCCAGGCCGCTGCGCCGGCG
>JACMJU010000046.1 GCA_014380485.1 Methyloceanibacter sp. | reverse complement strand
GTCGGCGATGAAAGAATTTTCCGCACGATATCGGCCATCAGATCGCGTTCTCTATGTAAACAATGCCGAGCCCCCTTCGGCATATTATTTCCGCAAACCCGTTGAAAACGCACAAATCCACAACGATCCAGCCAAGATATCCGACGACGACATAAGAGACGCCGAGAGGGTCTGGCTCGTCGTGCGGAAGAAAAAGGGCGGAGCCTTGAATGAACTCCTGGCAAGGGCAAAACGCACGCATCACGTCGTATATTCGATGACCAAGGGTCAGGCGTCCTTATATCTCTTAGAAGCGACCGGGCCCGCGCGCTGAGGGCCGTGGCACTAGCGGCATACGCCTCGACGTTCCGCCGCCGGGGTTTACAAACGCGTAAGCACCCGCTCGACCAAAACTCGACAACCGATTGCAAAGGGCTTCGCCTTGAAATAAAAGAGGCTCGACCCAACATGGAGTTGGGGGCCAGTCAGGAGGACTGGCCATGATGCGGTGGTTCCTCTTTCTCTGCCTTGCAGGCTTTGTGGTCTACGCGTTGATTCCCCCGCGCGGCGAGCCGGATTGGAACGCGCCTTCGGAGATCGATTCGGCTCCGGAAAGCGCAATCGCCCAAATCGAGGCTAAACCTCCCATCGACCGGAAGTTGCGTTCCTGGGGCCCTACCCTCCAGGCTCTAGGCCGGGGCCCCGAACCGGCGCCCTCCAAACAATTCGGCGCTTCCTTGCCTCCTCGGCAAGAGGCGGCCTATGGACCGGGCCGAACGGAGAATCGGGAGGTCAAAGCCCCGGCGGCAATCGATGTCGCGGCAGAACCCATTGCCTGGGCGAAAATCGTATTCGCGGCGAGGTCGCATCGTGACGCCTCGGTGTCATCCCCGGTCATCAAGCTCTATCCCGCCGGCGCAGAGTTGCAGGTCGTCGGACGAAAAAGCGGCTGGCTCCAGGTCTTGGACCCGGTGACCTTCGAGCGCGGCTGGGTTTTTGAGAACTATCTTGTCTCAATCGATGGGCCCACCCCCACCCGATCGGCAATCCAATCGGCCCCTGAGCCCCGGCCGGTCAAAGCGGCGGCAGCGAAATCGCAAACGCCGCGTCAATCGTCCAAACAAGCGGCGGCGGCGCCGGACGCCATCGAGGTGGCGGGGGCAGACCGGCGGCAGGAGCGATCGGCCCGGGCCGAGCGGCGCGGGCTATTTGGGTTGTTCTTTAAAGGTCGCGATGCCCGACCGGCGGCATGGTCGGTTGGCTCGCCCGGTGAGCGGCGGCGGGCTCCCGACGGCTAGGGCCGCCGGCGTTCTTCAGTGTTTTTTAAAAGCTTGG
Organism: Methyloceanibacter sp.; assembly: GCA_014380485.1. Lineage (GTDB taxonomy): Bacteria > Pseudomonadota > Alphaproteobacteria > Rhizobiales > Methyloligellaceae > Methyloceanibacter. The sequence goes on along the minus strand of JACMJU010000046.1, from coordinate 6,030 downwards.
GCGCTCTGATTCCCGGACGGGTGCGCAGAGGTTGCGCGTCAGGCATACATGCGTCCGCCCTTGACCCCGCGCTTCCGGAGTCGCGCGGGGTTGCGTTCGTTCGTCGTGGATTCCTGAACTCTGCCTCGCACCCGCTCGTGAGTGGGAGCCAGGTTGGTGTCTCTTATATCGGAGCAGGTCGAGGCCAGAATTGCCCGCGCCAAACGGGCCTTCAGGCAATCGGGCCGGATTATCGACGCCGCCAAGGACGACTTGGAAAGCCACACGCGATGGTTGGACCGCCATCGCGCGGCCTGGGCGGAGGAGGTAAAACGCAACTTCCGCCTCCTTGACCGCAAATTGGCGGTGAGTGCGTTCGCGCGATTTGCCGCCGGCGCCATCTTGCTTCTGCCTTTGGCGCTGGCCCGGGCACTTGGGCGGATGGCCAAGGCCATTCCGTCGGGCCCATCGCCGCAACCGCGACGTGACGAAACGGCGCCCCGCTTTGCGCACCGCGCCGAGCTCCAGCTTCGCATCCGCGGACTTGACGAGCCGCAAGGTACGGCGAAGGAGGGCTCCCCACCCCGGGCCCGACCGCAGATCGAAATGCCGCGAGGATGGGCGCCTTCCCAAGCTCGTCGCGCAGCTTCCTTCGCCCTTGCAGCGCTCGCGCAGTTGTCAAAGCATAGGGTTCCGGTTTCCGCTCTCGGTGTTGGCGCTCTTCTTCTCATCGCTGCCGGCGCCGTTGGCGCAACGCTGTCGAGCCCGCCTGCCGAAGCGCCGGCGCTTGCGGCGCAAAAATCGCCCGCCCCCCCGCCTCATGCTGCCGCCTCTTCCGTGATGGTGCAAAAGTCACGGAAAGAGACGGAGAGGCCAGGCCCAGTTCGAGGCTTCGCCGTGGTTGCAGCAGCACCGTCATTCGAAGTTCCGCGCGTGCCTGCGCGAACCGTCGCCGACCTGATGGCGATGACGGGCCCCGTGCCGCTTGCGCCTATCGGCCCTGAGGCCGCCGCGCCCCTTGCCGAAAAGCCCCTCGCCACCAAGCAAGCGGCGAAGGGCAAACCGAAACGGAAATTGGCGGCACGGCCGCCTCAACCTCTCCCTTGGTGGCAGCGATGGTCATGGATGCGGCTGCGCTGACAGGTCCGGAAGCATTCGTCGTGAGACCTCCCCTCAAGAATTTTGCCCTCAAGAATTTTGCGGAGCGCCGGGCGCGGCAATGAGGCTCCTCATCGAAATCGTGGCGGCACTCACGATCGGCGCAGCCGTCCTTGCCGTCATTGGCTTGAGCGTGTCTCCTCCCAATCCGGTCTCTCCCAATCTAGTCTTGGGCGCGACCGCGCCCGATCGGGCGCTCGGCGAACTTCGCTGCGAGGGCCGCGGCGCCGTCATCATCAATGTTGATGGCAGGGACTATGCCGTGAACGGGATGGCGGGTCCCCGCTATCCGCCGATACAAACTTTGTGGAACAAAGAGTCTCAGCCCCAAGCCGATATCGATCGACTGATCGTCCAGGGCTTGACGTTATGTGCGTGGTGAGTCTACCCGACGGGGCATGACGAAGTCGGTTCTAGAACGAGACACCGAACCTGCCGAGCGTCCACACCATCGCGGCGTAGAGAAGCACGGTCAGCAGGCAAGAGAGACCGAGGGCGGGCCAGAAGCCCGCGCCGTTCCTGATGAGAGCGGGCAGCACCAGGAACATTGGCAGCGTCGGCAAGACGAACCAAAAGGTCGATTGCGACAGCGCCGCGATCCCCTCCGCGTCGGAGGTCTCCCGCCACAGCCAGATGAAGGCGAGGATGGAGATGAGCGGGAGCGACAGGATCAGCGCGCCGAGCGCCGGGCTGCGCTTGGCGATCTCCGACGCAATGGCGATGATGATGCCCGAGAGCAGGGCTTTGGCGGCGAGGTAGAGCATGATCTCCTCCGCTGAGGCTGCAATCCGTGCCAATCGCGGGTGGCGCCTTTGAACTTCTAGGCTTGTACGAGCCGCACCGTCCAGGCTTCGGCTTCGCGCTGGCCGGTCGCGATCTCCATGACGCAGACGGCGTTGCCGATCACTTCGGCGGGGCGCCTCTGTCCTTTGGGCCGTTAGGCATCCGTGCTCACGCTGGTGACGATGTCACCCTTCGTGCTCTGCACGATGGCAAACAGTTCCATCTGCTCCGCCTCGGGCACATTGAATTTCGCCATGGTGTCGTCGAAATCCTTGCAAAAGGCGGCAAACTCACTCTCGGTGATTTTGAGGTCTTTGTGGGATTCGCGCATGGTGCGGCCGGTGTAGTTCTGTGGGCCACCCGTGGCCCAGCAAACCATCTCTGTCACATAGTATTTGAAGCCCGCCGCACTGACACGGTGATGTGCTTCGTCAACGGCGGGGTTCGCATTCAAGACTGGGTTGTGCATAACCCGATCAATCAAATCGTCCACTACGGCAGCAATCGAATAGACGCCGCCAAGGCGGTCATAGAGCGTGGGCTTGGTGATCTTCTCATTCATGACCAGACCCTCCATCCTTTGCGCTAAGCATATAGAATTGGGAGTCTGAATGCGAAGATCGAGTCAAGAGCGACTTATTTCAAACTGAGGCACTACTCCATAGACTAGCCGATGCAGACGCTTCTCTCCATTCAGCACTGGCTCTATGGCGGCATGAGCGAGGGGCTTGGCGCCGTGGCCGGTGGCAATCCGCGCGCCATTCTTTGGGCGAGTGCCGCCGCGATCCTGTTCGGCGCGGTCCATGCGCTGATGCCGGGCCACGGCAAGACCGTGCTGGTGTCCTATCATCTCGGCCAGAAGGCGCGGCCGGTCGAGGGCTTCGTCAACGGCGCCATTCTCGCCATCACCCATGTCGGGCTCGCCGTCCTTATCGTGCTTGCCGGCTTCGCCGTGATTTCACGCGCCTTCGCCTATGGCGGCCGGACGCCGCAATTCGAATTCGCCAGCGGAATTTTGATCGTCTTGATCGGCGGGTTTCTGCTGTGGCGCTCGCTCAAGGGCCGCCATCACACGGAACCGGCGAGCGGCAAGATGTTGGCGGTGGTGACGGGCATGGTGCCCTGCCCTCTCACCACCTTCGTCTTGAGCTACGCGCTGGCGCGCGGCATCTTCGCGGCCGGCTTGGTGGTGACGGGGGCAATGACCATCGGGATGATCGGCGCCATCGGCGGGATCGCGCTCGCCGCCGCCCTCGCCAGGACTCGTTTCATGGCGCTTCTCGCCCGCACCGAGCGCTTGAGACATCGGATCGGCACGGCGCTCGAGATTGGCGGCGCGCTCGCGGTGATCGCATTGGGCCTCGTGACGCTCGCCCGGGCGTGACCCCCTCGCGCTATCCCTTGTTGAACAACACCCAGGCCGCATAGCACAGCATCACCGTGAGGATCGGCCGGAGCAGCCATTCCGGTGCAAGACCGGCGAGCCGCGCGCCCAGCAGGATTCCGGGGATCGAGCCTATGAGCAGCACCAGCAACAGTGAGGTATCGACATTGCCGAGGCCGAAATGGCCGAGCCCGCCGACGAGCGTGAGCGGCACGGCATGGGCGATATCGGAGCCCACCAGGCGTTTGGCCGGCAGCATGGGATAGAGCGCGGCAAGCACGGTGACGCCGATGGCGCCGGCCCCGACCGAGGTCAGCGTGACGAGCAGTCCCAAGACCACGCCGAACAGAACGGTCGGAATGGTGCGCGGCGGCACATCGCCCGTGTCCTTGCGCGGCGCGGTGCGTGTAAGCCAGGGATAGAGCACGATGGCAAGCCCGCTCAAGGGCAGCGCCACGACCAGGCCCATCCTGATCCAATGCGCGAGCTGCACCATATCGACGGGAAGAAAGGCCATGGCCGCAAGCAGGACCGCGGCGGCGGGAAGGCTTCCGGCCGCGAGCCGCATTACGATCGGCCAGTCGACATGGTCGGAGACATGGTGGCGCCAGCTGCCGGCGGTCTTGGTGATGGAGGCGTAGAGCAGATCGGTGCCGACCGCGACTTGCGGGCTTAAGCCGAAGGTCGAAATCAGCAACGGCGTCATCAGCGCGCCGCCGCCCACCCCGGTCAGGCCGACGAGCAGACCGACGCCGAAGCCGGCCGCGATCAGCGGCAGAACTTCGCCCACCCAGCCCACATCGACCATTGCTGCGGAAGCCCCCCGCCCTCTGGCACCCCCAACTCCAACCCCCGGGGGCCCTTTTGTTGCGGCCTAGATCTCGATCAAGACCGGTATACCGGCAGAACGCAAGATAACGGCGACCTCTTGCGCCCGGCGGCTGAATTCGGCGCGGTCGGAAGGAGAATCGCCGAGATCGGCGCACAGCCCGCGCGCCAAGAGTGCCCGGTCGAGAACGAGCACATTGTCGCCAACCGCGGGCGCGCCGGCCTGAGCCCAGGTGATGACCCCGCCGGCCACCGTCGCCCCATCGATCGCGCTGACCAGCACGAAGTTCCCGGTGAGCGGCAGATCGCGGAACAAATCCAGCGACGCGGGGCGGCCGAGCAGAATGCGGCAATCGGCGATGTCGTTGACGGCGCAGCCATGGGCCTGCGCTGACGCGAGCGTCTCGAAATCGACCAGCGCCGAGACGCTCATGCTCGTGACCGGCGTAAGATCGGTGGCGGTGCGCAGGAGATAGCCCGCCTCCGGATCGAACGGCGCCTCCGCCAGCCACACCAGGCGCGCCTCGATCACGTCGGCATTGACCGGGCGGCGGGCCACCTCCGACAGCACCGCGCCGCGGGAAATGTCGAGATCGGCGTCGAGCACGAGGGTGACGGCATCGCCTTTGGCGGCAAACGGAGCATCGCCGTCCATGGTCGCGATGCGGCGGAGCGTGGCGCCGAGCCCGCTTCTCGCATCGACGATCCGCTCGCCCACCCCGATCCGGCCCGAGGTGACGGTGCCGGCATAGCCGCGGAAATCGCCGGAGCGGAGTACGAGCTGCACCGGCAGGCGGAACGGCGTGGCGCTCGGGGCGATTTCGGGATCGACGGCTTCGAGATAGTCGAGCAGCGTCGGACCGGAATACCAGGACATCGTCGTCGAGCGGTAGGCGACATTGTCGCCGGTCAGCGCCGCGACCGGAATGATGGTGGTTTCGGCGAAAGCGAAGCTCTCGGCCATGGCGCGAAATTCCGCCTCGATCTGCTTGAAGCGCTGCTCCGACCAGCCCACTTGGTCCATCTTGTTGACGGCCAGCACCACGCGTTTGATGCCGACGAGATCGCAGATCGCGGCGTGACGGCGGGTCTGGCGCTTGACGCCGTGGCGGGCGTCGATCAGGAGGATGGCGATATCGGCGTGGGAGGCGCCCGTCGCCATGTTGCGGGTGTATTGCTCGTGCCCGGGAGAGTCGATGATGATGAAGCGGCGGTCCGGCGTCTCGAAATAACGCCAAGCGATGTCGATGGTGATGCCCTGCTCGCGCTCGGCCTGGAGGCCGTCGAGGAGGAGGCTGAAATCGATCCGCTCGCCGTTGACGCTGCGACTATGCGAGGCAAGGGTCACCGCCGCGCGCTGATCCTCGGTGACGCCCGCCGCGTCCCATAACAGCCTTCCGATCAGGGTCGATTTGCCGTCGTCGACCGAACCGCAGGTGAGCAGCTTAAGCAGAGCGCCCCCTTGCGGGGCTTCGGCCGCCGCCACGCTGCTCGTCTCGATCGCCTCTTTCAGTTGTGCCAGCTGCATCGGAAACCCCTAAAAATACCCTTCGCGCTTCTTCATCTCCATGGCCCCGGCCTGATCGTGATCGATCAGCCGCCCGGCCCGTTCGGAATATTTGGCCGCAAGCGTCTCGGCCACGATGGCATCGAGATCGGCGGCATCGGATTCGATGGCCGCGGTCAACGGCCAGCAGCCGAGCGTCCGGAAGCGTACTTTGCGCATCTCCGGCTTCTCGCCGGGCTCAAGCCGCATACGCGCATCGTCCACCACGATCAGTTGATCGTTGCGCGTCACCACGGGACGCGGCGCGGCGAAATAGAGCGGCACCACTTCGAGTTTTTCGAGCGCGATGTAGCGCCACACATCGCCTTCGGTCCAATTCGACAGCGGGAAG
>JACMJU010000045.1 GCA_014380485.1 Methyloceanibacter sp. | reverse complement strand
CTCCACCCGGAAGCCGGCTGCCAACGACGCCTCGTAAGCCCGGGCAGGCGCCTCGGAATCGAGCGCGAAAACACGCCCTTAACCTTGCTAGTGCAGCCTATCTCGAACCTTGCGCGCAAGACGCGAGGGAGAGGGAATTCGTCTATGACTGCGTCGAACGATCTGGATGTCGAAACCGTTCTTGAGGCCCTTCAGGCCCTGAACGACGGCATCGCCATCTATGGCCCGGATGACCGCCAGCTCTTCGTCAACGACACCGCCTACCGTCGCTTCCGCACCTACTACCAGGGCATGGCCGACGGCCTGTCCCACATCGACGCGCTGCGCGCCGCCAACCGTCACGCCATGCCGGACGCCACCGAAGCCGAGATCGACGCCGGCGCCGAAAAACACTTCGGCTACTTCCAGACCGGCGCGACCTACATGGCGCGGACCGAGGACGACCGCATGGTCCTCGCCACCTTCCGCCAGATGTCGCGCGGCCGGAAAGCCGGCATCTCGATCGACATCACCGAGCTGCGCAAGCGCGAGCGCGAACTGCAAAAAGCGATGAAGGCGGCTGAGGCCGCGAGCCTCTCCAAGTCCGCCTTCCTCGCCAACATGAGCCACGAGATCCGCACGCCGCTCAACGGCATCATGGGCATGGCGCAGGTTCTCGAGAGCACCGCTCTCGACAAGCAGCAGAAGGACTTCGTCGCTACCATCCTCGACTCGGGCAAGACGCTGATGGCGCTGCTCAACGATGTGCTCGACCTCTCCAAGATCGAAGCCGGCAAGTTCGACATCGTGCCCACCGACGCCAGCCTCCACCACATGATGCGCCGCCAGCTGCGCCTGTGGAAGCCGGCCGCCGAAGAGAAAGGCCTCGAACTCTCCCTCGCCTTCGACGCCGACCTGCCCGCCTATCTCTCCTTCGACACCGTGCGCGTGCAGCAGTGCGTCTCCAACCTCGTCTCCAACGCCATCAAGTTCACCGCTGAGGGCCTCGTCGAGATCTTCGTCATGGCCAAGCCAATCGAGGACGGCGCCCACATGGTCGAGGTCCGCGTGCGCGACACCGGCCCCGGCATGGACGCCGACACCCTCGGCCGCCTGTTCAAGCCGTTCGCCCAGGCCGACGAGACCATCCAGCGTGTCCACGGCGGATCGGGCCTCGGCCTCTCCATCACCCGCCGCCTCGCGGAACTCATGGGCGGCTCGGCCTCGGCGCAGAGCGAACCGCGCCGCGGCTCCACTTTCCGCATCTCCTTCCGCGGCGAGGCCGCCAGGTCGCAGCCCGAGGCCGGCGTCCACGCCCGCGCCTCCCGCTCAAGCGACATCCGCGAAGCGCTGAAGCAGAGCAACCTGCGCGTTCTTCTCGTCGACGACCACCCGATCAACCGCCAGGTCGCCGCCCTCTTCCTGCGCCCCTTCAACATGCGTATCATCGAGGCCGTGAACGGCGCCGAAGCCCTCGCCGCGCTGGAGCGCGAAACCTTCGACATCGTTCTGCTCGACATGCACATGCCGGTGATGGATGGCCCCACCGCGATCGCCCGCATCCGCGCCAGCGACAAGTCGTGGCGCGACATCCCCGTCATCGCCCTCACGGCAGACGCTATGAGCGGCGACCGCGAGCGCTATCTCGCCATGGGCATGAACGGCTATCTCTCGAAGCCGCTGGCCGAACGCGACCTCCTCTCCGAAATCTCCCGCGTCCGCGACGGCTCGGTACCAATGCCAGCGGCGAAATCCGCGTAGGCCAACACCACGCCCACCACCCTCTTTCCTCCCTCAGTCGCCACGCGACTGGGGGAGGTGGATCGCTCGCCCTTGCGGGCTTATGGAGCAAATGCACCAAGCGGAAGCGCGGTGCAAAAATCCCCTCCGATTTTCGGGCACGTCACTCGCGCCTGCAATTTATCGAGATGGGGCTGTGGAGCATCTGCTACATAAGCCCGCGCCCTTGCGAGCGAGACGGGGGGGCCCCCTCTCGTCGCCCCAGCCTATCCTGAAGCAACCGAACCCTTAATCCCGGCACATCAAGCCTTAACCCTGACCTGTCATAAACCGTCCACTTCGCGTGGAATTGCGGAGAGGGAGACGACCGAGTGACGACTACGACTTCCGACGCATTGGACATGGAAACCGTCGTCGAGGCCATCGAGGCCCTCAGCGACGGCATCGCCATCTATGACGCCAACGACGTCCCCATCTTCACCAATGAAGTGACGCGCCGCCGCTTCGGCTCGATCTATGCCGACGTCTCGCGCGGAATGAACTATCGCGAATCGACGGAGGCGGCGGTTCGCCGCGCGATGCCGCCGGGCGCGCCCGAGGAAGACGTCCAAAAGACCACCAACTTCTTCGTCGACGCCTACAGGTCCGGTGCGACCTATGTGATCCAGACCGACGACAAGCGCTGGGTGCAGGTCACATTCCGCCAGATGTCGCGCGGCCTGCGCGCCGCCATTTCGGTCGACATCACCGAGCTGCGCAAGCGCGAACGCGAACTCGAGAAAGCCAAGAAAGCTGCCGAGGCCGCGAGTCATTCCAAATCATCCTTCCTCGCCAACATGAGCCATGAAATCCGCACCCCGCTCAACGGCGTGCTCGGCATGGCGCAGGTCCTCGAAAGCACCACGCTCGACCAGCAGCAGCGCGAGTTCGTCACCACGATCATCGACTCGGGCAAGACCCTGATGGCCCTGCTCAACGATGTGCTGGACCTGTCCAAGATCGAGGCCGGCAAGTTCGACATCGTACCCGCCGACACCAACCTCGCCCACATGCTGCGCCGCCAGCTCAAGCTGTGGAAACCGCGCGCCGAGGAAAAGGGCCTCGACCTCACCCTCGCCTTTGACGCCGACATGCCGCAATGGGTCTCGATCGACGCCGTGCGCGTGCAGCAGTGCGTCTCCAACCTCCTCTCCAACGCGATCAAGTTCACCGCGCAGGGCCGCGTCGAAGCCTTCGTCACGGCAAAGCAGCTTCCGCAGGGCGCCTGCCAGATCGAGATACAGGTGCGCGACACCGGTTCGGGCATGGACGCCGACACGCTCGGCCGTCTGTTCAAGCCCTTCGCCCAGGCCGACGAGACGATCCAGCGCGTCCATGGCGGCTCGGGCCTTGGGCTCTCGATCACGCGCCGCCTTGCCGAACTCATGGGCGGCACGGCCTCGGCTCAGAGCGAGCTTGGGCGTGGCTCGACCTTCCGCTTCTCCTTCCGCGGCGGCCCCGCCAAAGCCTCCACGATCGCCGCCACCTCGAACGGTGTGCCCGAAGGCGGCGACCTCGAGACCATGCTTCGCTCCAGCGGCCTGCGCGTTCTGCTGGTGGACGACCACCCGATCAACCGCCAGGTCGCCGCCCTCTTCCTCCGCCCCTTCAACATGCGCATCGTCGAGGCGGTCAACGGCGTCGAGGCCCTGGCGGCGCTCGGCCGCGAAGCCTTCGAGGTGGTTCTCCTCGACATGCACATGCCGGTGATGGACGGCCCCACCACCATCGCCCGCATCCGCGCGAGCGGCGAACCATGGGCTGGCATGCCGGTGATCGCCCTGACTGCCGACGCCATGAGCGGCGACCGTGAGCGCTATCTCGCCATGGGCATGGACGGCTATCTTTCGAAGCCCCTGGGCGAGCGCGAGCTGCTGTCCGAGATCGCGCGGCTT